>NC_018584.1:0-304687 GCF_000307025.1 Listeria monocytogenes ATCC 19117 | reverse complement strand
ATAATTCCTAAAATTCCTAATAAATAATGTAGAAAAATTTTGACAATTCTTTTCATATGTATGTTTTCTCCCTTTTTCTAGCTTTCTCTTATGTATAAATCTAGGACACACCTCCAATGAGATATGTCCAAGATTCTACTTATTTTAAGTCTAAATGACCGATTTCATTGATTTTTTTAAGAGAAAATTCGCCGTTTTGGTATTCTACGATGCTAATACTTGTGTTCAAGATTCTTGGCGCTTCTTTGCGGTGATCTTCAACCGTTCCGCCTTGCAGCAAGTATAATAATAACGTGAGCGACATGCCGTGAGAAACGACGAGAATGTTGCCGCTTAGATTTTCTGCAATGATTTTTTCGACGCCTTCTAACAGTCGTTCTGCAAGTTCATAATAAGTCTCGCCGCCGTTCACTTCTGCTTTGTAGGTTTCTGGGCTATGGAGAATTTTTGCGCGTTCTTCAGGGTGTTGTTCGTCAATTTCAGTTACTCTAATGCCTTCCCACGTTCCAAATCCCATTTCTTTTAGTTCTTCCAGAGGTTGAATTTCGATTTCGCGGTCGCCAAGAATGTAAGCCGCGGTATCTTGCGTGCGTTTACTTGTACTTGTATAAACCGCATCAATTGGTGTATCTTTCAACACTTCGCCAACTGCTTTTGCCCCGTCAATACCTTCTGCAACTAGCGGCGAATCGCCCCATCCCTGCATTTGTCCAGTCATATTCCATTCCGTCTTACCATGTCTTACAAAATAAATTGTACGTAAACCTTCTGCCAAAATTCTGCCTCCTAATTACACATTCTTCTAAAATTGTATCATGAATAGGCATATTTTCAAGGTTTTCTTATTTATTTATCTGTATCAAGTGGTTTTAAATGAGCCAAAATATCTTCGCGGCGTTCTTCTAAATGTGGCGGTAAATCAACGTAAGTTCCATGCTCTTTCGTGAAATCGGTTTGGAAACCTGGTTCATCGGTTGCAAGTTCGATTAAAATGCCATTGCTTTCGCGGAAATAAAGAGAGTGGAAATAAAAACGGTCCACATATCCTGAATTTTTGTAGCCAAGGTCTTGAATCATTTCTGTCCAGCCAATCAAGTCGCCATCTGTCGGTACACGAAACGCCACGTGATGAATCCCGCCAGCACCTAAATTTCCTTGTTCTAAATCAGGTCGCGACTCCACATGCACTTCTCCGCCAAGCCCAACGTCGCCAGTTTTGAATACTGTAACTAATTTATCGTCATCTTCATAGGCACCGATCCGCTCGAAGCCTAATATTTTTGTCAAAAGACGATCTGTTTTTTCTTTTTTGAAAACAGAGAAGCGCACTGGGCCAAGTCCGCGAATGGCATATTCTGCTGGAACCGGGCTATCTTCCCAAGGGCTCACCTCGGTTACTTGTGTGCTTGTTTCACCGGAAATCAAATTGACCGGTAAGCCATCTGTGTCTTTTAAACGAATAATTTTGCGCCCGAATTGGTCGATTGGTTTACTGTGAAAAATGCGATGCTCATCGAGTCTTTTATCCCAGTAGTGCAAGGCTTCATCGCTTGGAACACGTAAGCTGAGGCTAGAAATCGCATTGCGTGATGGGTGGTTTTTGGCCATATTTGGAACTTCAAAGAAAGTTAGCGCTGTCCCCGGCGAACCGATTTCGTCTCCGTAATATAAGTGGTACGTATAAGGGTCATCTTGGTTAACCGATTTTTTCACTAGTCGTAGTCCCATTATTTTTGTATAAAAGTCAAAGTTAGCTCGTGCGTTCGCTGTAAAAATAGATACGTGATGAATTCCCGTTAATTTCATAAATAATCACTCTCCTAATTTTTTTAATAGCTTAAGTAGTTCTTTTTGTTCGTCTCTTGTTAATTTATCAAATTGAGCTTGCTGAAAAGCTTCTTGTTTTGGCACGTTTTCGCGGTAACACGCTTGGCCTTTTTCTGTGAGGGTAATATGTTTTTCGCGCCCTGTCTTTGTTCGCGTGATATAACCTAATTGTTCTAATTTCGCGAGGAGTTGGGTAACATTTCCCTTCGTTACAACTAATTTTTCGGCAAGTTGTTGCTGTGTAATCTCTTTGTCTAAGCCAATCTGGGCAATGCAATCAAACTGCGCTGTCGAAATTCCTACCGCTCGCAAATTCTGATTGGTCAGCTTCATATTCCGATTGTAAAATCGACTAAATCGAAACCAAAGCAAAACCCCTAGCCTTTCTTCTTTTTTTACCATGCTCGTCCCCTCCTCTTGATATTATTAGTTTAGTACTAAACTGTATTAAAAGCAAGAAAAAAGCCTAGCACCTGTTTACAAACAAATACTAGACTTTTATTTAATTACGTATTTTATAGCGAAAAATAAGTAAAGTTAAAGTTCCATCACGATAAAAACTCGGTGGCAATTCGTTTGTAAACATCTACCATCTCCAAATAATTCTCTATAGAAACATTTTCGTTTACTTGGTGAGGGGTTTCGTTTCCTGGTCCAAAAATAATCACTGGGAACTCTTTCTTAGCTTTGGTAAATTCTGCTGCATCGGTTGTTCCGGAAATACCGAGTAATGGGATTTCTTCTTTGACAATGTCGCTTGCTACGCTCTTAGCAATGTGGACTAAATCCGAATTTTTATCACTAAATACTGGTTGTTTGTCATAATCAAATATTAATTCTAGATTCATATTTTCCTGTTTGTTTAACTTATTGATAATCTTCACTAGCACTTGTTTCACTGTTTCATTATCCATTTCTGGAATCGAGCGAATATTCCCTTTTAGTTGCGCTTTTTCAGGGATACTATTGACTTGATTTCCACCATCAATTACGGTGACATTATGAATAAAATCGCCTAATATTTCGTTAGTAGCATCAATTGATTTCACGAATTTTTCTACTTCATTATAAAATAGCAACAAGTTGTCAATCGCATTAACACCAAATTCCGGCATCGAACTATGCGCATTTTTACCAGTGGATTTAATGGTATAATTAATGGAACCTTTATGCGCATAAACAATCCGGTGTCCACTCGGTTCGCCGATAATCAAGCCATCTAAATCATCTGCGTAACCTTTTTGCGTTAGTTGTTCGGCTCCAAGTTCACCGACTTCTTCACCAACCGTTGCTAATAATCTAATTTTGCCATTTAGTTTTTGTTTTTCTTCATGAAGCTCAATCATTGCAATAATCATCGCCGCTAGACCTGACTTCATATCCGTCGCGCCACGTCCGTATATTTTCCCTTCATGCTCTGCTGCTTCAAAAGGTGGGAACTTCCACTTCGAGACATCACCCGCATCAACGACATCCATATGCCCTGAAAACGCCAAAACTTTCTCGTCACTGGAACCAATTTCGCTAACTAGGCTGGCTCTGTCTACGTCGTATTGTACCTTTTCGGACTCAATACCGTGTTCAGCTAACAACTTTTGCAAATAGTTCGCAACTTGTTCTTCATGCCCATTAGTCGAATCAATATTCACAATGTCTTTTAAGATTTGAATTTTTCTTTGTCGTTCCATGTTTACGCCCTCTTTCTTTGAATTCCACTCTATGTTTTCCCGTTCCATAAAAAGGCAAACTCATCCTCCTAATCTCCAATCAAAAAATGGCTTAGCTCCTGCATAATTCACAGAAGCCAAGCCATTAATCGAATTATTTTGTTTGACGTTTTTTGCTGAATAAAACTAAGCCCATACCGATAAGAACTGCTCCTACAAAAATGGGAAGCACATTCCATTCGTCCCCAGTAATTGGTAACTTGATGTTAACTTTATCATCACTTGAACTGTTCGGATTATTTGTTCCATCGTTATTTTCTGTTGGTTTTACAGTGATGGAATTGCTAGCGTCGGGTTCTACATTGATGGAATTATCATCGTTTGGTTCCACATTAATTGAACTACTAGCATTTGGTTCTTCGTTCTCAGTGAACTTAGCATATAAAGTTATATCACTAGCAGGCATTTTATCTACCGCAAAGTCCCATTTATTCCCATTCGTTTCTGCGTCATACCAGCCATCGAATGTATATCCTTCCTTGGTTGGAACTGTTGGTTCTTCAATTAATTCATTCACAACTACTGTCAAACTTGTTTGCTCTCCGTCCACATCAAAAACGGCAGTGTAAGCCTCTGTTAATGGTTGGGTGACTGTTCCACTGAAAGGAACTGTTGCATTTTTGAAAACGACTGATTGGTTAAATGTGTAACTAACACTATTAATGTAGCTGTTTAAATCCCACGTTAAATCAGGACTAGTATATGTTCCATTGTCACTAATAGTATCAGGTGCAATAAGCTCACCAGAAAGGCCTTTTATCACATTTGGAACAATGATTTTATTTTGATAATATACGGGTTGGTTGGTAATTATTTGATCCGTCAACTCAATAATAGATAAGTTGGGAATATTCGCAAGGGGACTCACATCGCTAATTTGATTCTCTCTCAAGTAAACTTCTGTAAGACTAGATAAACTAGCAAGTGGCGAGATATCGCTTACTTTACAATTTTCAGCGTTTAATATGGTTAGTTTAGATAAATTAGCAATTGGGGTTAAATCGCTCACTTGGGTATATCCGAGTGATAATGTTTGCAAGTTAGATAAAGCTGCTAGTGGACTTATATCCGTTATTTGATTGATATCCAAATTTAATTCCTGCAAATTGGTAAGACCTGCAAGGGAAGTCACATCGGTAATATCTGTATAAATAAGATGCAACATTTTTAGACTTTTTAATCCCGCAAGCGCACTTACATCTTTTAATGGATTTCCGGATAATCCAAGCTCTGTTATTTTCGTTAAATTTGCGAGCGGACTTACATCGGTTATTTGGTTATCTGTTAGTTCTAGTTCTGATAAATTAGTTAAGTACTGCATTCCTTCTATCGTTGTTATTCCCGCAGATTTTGCTGATAATTGAGTTATACTATCTAAATCAGTTTGCGTAACTTCATCTGTTACATCCGCTTTTTCGAGAAGTGTTTTCACATTATCAGCAACCACTGGATCAGTAAAAATTTCATTGATAGGGGTTGGTTGTTCAATTACCGCTGCTTGTACTTCTTTTGAGCTCATCCCAACCCAAAAAGTAATTGCCAATACTGCTGCTAAAGTCACTACGATTCTTAATATTACTTTGTTTCTTTTCATTAAACTATCTCCTTTGTATGATCGTTCTGCTTTTAGAAATTTGTATGTTCTCGTAGTTGAGTTACTATATTATAGCGTAGTAGGTTTTCATTCAATCACTAAAATTAGACTTGTTACCGTTTTAGTTGTGACGTTTAGATGAATTTCTTTGCTAATAAAAAAACAGCCGAAATCTATAGAAAAACTATAGACCTCAGCTGTTTTTTTGTTGTTATTTTACTTTGATTGTTTTGCGGAGAATAAGCGTTGCTGTTCCTAACAAGAAAACTCCTACAAAAATTGGAAGCATGGTATTTTCGTCCCCAGCTGTCGGAAGCGTGGTATTTCCACCTGAATTGCTTGGGGTACTTGTCCCATTGCCATTTCCTGTTGGGGTAACCGTTGTTGGGTCATTGGAATCTGGGGTGGCATTTTTAGTAAACTGGGCGTATAGCGTTATATTTCCAGCTGGCATTTTGTCTGTCGCAAAATCCCATTTAGTTCCACCTGTTTTAGCATCATACCAACCTATGAACGTATAGCCATCCTTCGTTGGCGCTGCTGGTTCTTCTAGCAAGCTTTGATAAGTGACTTTTTGCGTCGTTAATTTCCCATCGATATCGAATGTGGCTGTATAGCTATTAATCGTGAACTGCGCGTATAATGTGATGTCTTCTGCTGGCATTTTGTCTGTCGCAAAATCCCATTTATTCCCGCCAGTTTTCGCATCATACCAGCCTGTGAAAGTGTATCCTTCTTTCGTTGGAGCTGTTGGTTCTTGAAGCAATTTCGTTTCTTCCACTACTTCATTTGTTTTCACTCCATCTACGTCAAATGTCGCTGTATAAGCATTGTGAAGTGGTTGGGTCACTGTTCCGCTAAAAGAACCCTGTGCTAATTGTTTATTAAATGTGTAACTTACTTGGTTAGTATAATTAGCCAAGTTCCACTTAATATTCGGGCTTGCATAAACACCATTATCGCTAATTGTATCTGGTGAGATTAACGCTCCCATTTCATCCTTAATGTTATTGGGGACCACAAGCTCTTGTTGGTACAATACTGGTTCACTCGTTATTTTTTGATTGTCTAAAGTAATACCAAAAAAATTAGGTGAATTAAAAAGTGGTTGTAAAGAACTAATATCACTGATTTGATTTTCAGCTAAAAATACATAGCTTAAATTAGCCAAATCGCAATTGGGGTTACATCACTGATTTGATTTTTATCTAGTCGCATAATTTCCATAGCCCCTAAGCTTGAAATAGGACTCAAATCACTTATTTGGTTATTGTCTGCAGTTAAATGACTTAACTTTGCTAAGCCAGCAATTGGGCTTAAATCACTGATATCATTATAATCTATTCCAAGACCAATTAAGTTTTTCAAACCTGAAACTGGGCTTATATCCGTTATTTGATTGTTGCTTAGTTCTATGGTTTCTAGATTGATTAAATTACTAACTCCATTTAACTGTTTTATTTGATTTCCAGCTAATCTTAATTGGTGCAGACTTGTCACATTTGCTAGTGCACTTATATCGCTTAATTGATTGTCATTTGCTTCTAATATCCTTAATTTAGATAGTCCTGCAAGTGAATTTAAATCCGTTATTTTATTATTATTTAAAATTAATGTATCTATATTATTTAAATACTGCGCCCCCTCTAAAGAAGCTATATTGCTACTTTCTGCCGTTACTTCACTTATAGAATCTAGCTCTGCTTGTGAAACGTCAGATGTAGTACTAGGTTTATTTAAAGTTGCTTTTATTGCGTTTGCTAAATTCTCATCTGTAAAAATTTCATTAATTGGCGTCGGTTGATCAATTACTGCCGCCTGTACTTCCTCTTTTGAGCTAGTCCCTACCCAAAAGCTAATTGCCATTACTACAGCCAGAGTTACCAAGATACGTAATGCTGTTTTTTTTCTTTTCATTAACTTATCTCCTTTATAATATTATTCTATTTCTTAGGACTGTGTATGTATTCATAGCTGAATTATTTCATTATAACTTAATCAAATTTCGTTTAATCACTAGAATTAGACTCATTATTGATTAGTTGTGACATTTAGATGAATTCCCCTATTAACAAAAAACAGCTGAAGTCTATAAAGAAACTATAAACCGCAGCTGTTTTTGTTGTTATTTCACTTTGATTGTTTTGCGGAGAATTAGCGTTGCTGTCCCTAACAAGAAAACTCCGATAAAAATTGGAAGCATAGTATTTTCGTCCCCAGCTGTTGGAAGTGTGGTATTACCGCCTGAATCACTTGGATTACTTGTACCATCACCATTTCCTGTTGGGGTATTAGGAGTTGGATCATTTGGATTTGGGCTATCATTTTTAGTGAATTGGGCATATAGTGTAATATTTCCCGCCGGCATTTTACCAGTAGCAAAATCCCATTTAGTTCCACCCGTTTTAGCATCGTACCAACCTTTGAACGTATAACCTGCTTTCGTTGGCGCTGCTGGTTCTTCTAACAGACTTTGATAAGTGACTTTTTGCGTCGTTATTTTTCCATCATTGTCAAATGTGGCAGTATAGCTATTAATCGTGAACTGCGCATACAATGTGATATTTTCTGCTGGCATTTTGTCCGTGCTGAAATCCCATTTATTCCCGCCAGTTTTGGCATCATACCAGCCTGTGAATGTGTAACCTTCTTTCGTTGGTGCTGTTGGTTCTTTAATTAATTCATTCGCGCCGACTGTCACACTTGTTTGTTTTCCATCCACATCAAAAACCGCAGTGTAAGCTTCTGTTAATGGTTGGGTAACTGTTCCACTGAAAGGAACCGTTGTATTTTTGAAAGCGACTGATTGGTTAAACGTGTAGCTAACATTATTAATAAAACTAGTTAAATTCCATGTTAAATTTGGACTAGCGTATGTTCCATTGTCGCTAATAGTAGCAGGTGCAATAGGCGCGCCAGAAGGACCTTTTACTACATTAGGAACGACAAGATTATTTTGATAATACACGGGTTGGTTGGTAATTGTTTGATTTGTTAAAGTGACTATAAATAAGTTCGATAAATTAGCAAGTGGGCTGACATCACTAATTTGATTATCTTTCAAATGAACTTCTATAAGGTTAGGTAAACTCGCAAGTGGCGAAATATCACTTATTTTATTATCATCAGCTCTTAAAGTCGTTAGTTTAGATAAATTAGCAAGTGGGGTTAAATCATTTACTTGGTTATTTCCGATTGATAAGTATTGTAAATTAGTTAGTCCTGCGAGCGGACTTAGATCGGTTATTTGATTGAGGTCCAAATATAATACCTGCAAATTGGAAAGACCTGCAAGTGGAGCCACATCTGTAATTTGCGTAGAAGTTAAATCTAGCGTTTTAATGCTTTGTAACCCAGCAATTGCGCTCACATTTTTTAACGGATTTCCAGATAATTCAAGCTCTGTTATTTTCGTTAAATTTTTAAGAGGAGTTAAATCAGTTATTTGGTTATCTTTAAGTTCTAACCCTATCAAATTATTTAAGTATTGTATTCCTTCTATCGTTGTTACTCCAGTATTAAATGCTGATAAAGTAGCTATTCCATCTAAATCTGCTTGCGTAACAGTGTCTGTTACATTAGATTTTCCAGTCGCTGTTTTAACTGCATTCGCAAGAGCCGGATCAGGGAAAATAACATTAATTGGGGTTGGCTGCGCAATGCTTTCCGCGCGAACCTCCGCACCTTGACTTGTCGTTACATATAGACTAATACCGAGAATAGCAGCTACCATTAAAACTAGTTTAAATACAGAATTCCATCGTTTTTTCATAGTCTCTCTCCTTTTATTTAAATTAAAACCATTAATTGTTCTAAATAAATCGTTAATATTAGATACCCTTTTTTAGATTTACTTAACAAAAAAAGGGATTACTTTTTTGCCTTCTTATAATTTGACTGAGTATATAATCCGGTGTCGAATACACCTCAGCGCTGCATTATTTTGGATGGTTTAGCATAAAACATTACTAGCCTTTGGTGAATAATTATAACAGAAGATTCCTACCACTTTTTCCCGCATTAGACCCTTCTGTGCGAAAGATGTGACGATTAATTGAATATTTTTGTTCAGTGCCGTGTGGATTGTTTTTTTGTTGGAAGCAACAGTTTATTCTGATTCGATAAAAAAAGACAAGCAACAAATTACGTTACTTATCTTACTAACGTATAAAAAAACTTAATTTTTTTTGAAAACAGCTCTTTTTTGTATCTCCTTAAACATAAGATAGCCATCGGTTTGTAAGTAAGGAATTGGTAATAAGGAATTTATAGCAATAAATAGGCTAAAAATCTTTATAAATATAAAATCAAACCCTATCCATATTCCCATTGTCAAATTAATAACGGCAGGCATCAATAGAATGAGTGCTTGCTTTCCTAATCCCCAATTTGAATCTTCTTCATAAGATACAGAACAGTTAATGACAATGGGTGAAATAGCGACTTTTCTTACATTAAGGAAGAAAAAGTTACCTATTACTACCTTACCTATCTTTCCCTTAAAAAGTAGGACAAAGAAAATGTGGGCTAATTCATGCAAAACTAAGACTATAACCCAACTTTTATAAATTTCTAAAATCATTCTTCTTATCCCGGTAACTCATTAATAGTAATGTGAGCATAAACATGATAGCTGAACCCCCCAGTGTCGGAAGTATCATTAGCATACCTATATTATCCCCAATAATAACTCGACTTACTAACAAGCACGCAGGCATACTCAACAAAAAATCTAATATCATTATTACATAAATAAACCGTTTATTCTTTCTCGGTGTAAAATTCAAATTAGACATATCGTTTAAAAAGCCATTAATTAAACTAAATGATTTTCTTCCAAAAATAAAAATCAACACAGATACTATAAGAGAAAAAATTACTGATATAAGAAGTATTTTTGCTAAATTTTGTTTATAAAAAGCTACTTGCGAAATACTATCCACATAATTTGAGGCATATTGGTAGCTTGGTCCATGAACTTTTAAATAGTTTAAGAGTTCATGTTGGTTTTTACTAGCTAGTTTAATGGAAATAATAGAAAAATTAGGGTTATCATAATTTTCTTTCTCAAGCTTTAACAATATATTATTTAATTTCTCAGAAGTCTTATCCTCAACCTCAACAGTTCCTTTACTCACTTGTTTCGAATAAGAGATCGCTGCTACTGGAGAGTTAACGATACCGACTATTTCATACAACTCATTTTCAAATTCTAATTTATTACCTATAGCTGATTCTTCACTAATATCATCATGGAAAAATTTTTTCAGTTGAGCAAAAGATAACGCGATTTCTTTAGCATCGTCTTTTGGAAAACGTCCTTTGGTTAAGTGCATTTTAGTAACAGGAAAAGCATTTACATAGTTAGGCGAGTCTGTAATTATTTCCGGAAGAGCCAAAACTTCAAACTTGGAATTATCCAAAACAAATTCATTTATATAGCTTTCATCTACAACATAAATTTGTTTGATATAGTCTTTGTCTTGTAATTCAATCAACTCATTTGTAGTGAGATGATTAGGTTCCTGAAATTCATCTTCAATTTCACTTTCCGTCATTTCAATATTAAAATATCTAGAATAATTCTCCGCAATATCCATCAACTCAAAGTTATAATCACTAGTTAAATTCTCTTCTATTGGAACTGATCGTAAAATAATAGTGGAGGTAATATTGGTTAATAAGATCGTTAGTACTATAATAAACGCAAACATCAAGAAGTTAAATTTTGAACTAAGTAAATATTTTAAAATTCTTCCAATTGAAACAACTCTTTTACTATTAACTTGAATCTCGTTCTGCTCTATTTCAACATTAGACGATACTTCTATCCTATCTTTATCTACAAAAATAGTTTTATCAAAAAAATGCTCCAATCGAGTATCATGACTAACTAAGTAAATAATTTTCGTTTTTGCTAATTCACTTAAAATATTAGCAAGTATCTCCGAGGACTTGTTATCTAGATTATTTGTAGGTTCATCTAGAATAATTATAGAAGAGTCCAAAGCTAATGTTCTCACTAATTCTACTTTGACAAATTCTCCGCCGCTTAATAATTGGATATCTTTTTCTAAGTAGCAGTTATCTACAGAAAACAATTCGCAATACTTTTGAACTAAGCTCGGATTAGTTTTTGGGAAGTGTAAATATTTCTCTACACTAGTTTTATATTTCCAATTTTTTTGCGCAAAGTAAGCTACATCTTTTACTTTATTTGTGTTATTTTTTAATTCATTTTCAATAAAGGTTGTTTTTCCGCTTCCGTTACTACCTGTAATTGTGTAAATACCTGGTTTAGTGATAGAAAAAATGCTAAATTTATTTATTTTATTCATATAATCGCCTTTCTAATGTTGTTTTTAATTATTAATGGTATGACGATGTAGGCAAAAAAGAAAAATATCATTACTACACCTATTATGGCGGTAATAAGTACCGAATGAACAATACTCCACATAATTAAAAGAAAAATAACAGTACTAATAACCGAAAAGATTTTAAAGTTTGTAATAAGATACGTTTTTTTTCTGAATTGAAGTAGCTCTTTTTCATTATAGCCATAATAAGTCAATGTACTATAACTATTTTTATAACTAACCTCATACATAATTAGTAAAATTAATAATACTAAGAGTAGTAAGCATATAAGAAGTGCTACTTTTTTTATCAGCATAACTGCATTACTGTATTGATTAACCTCAGCATTTAATAACTCTGGTTCATATCCTTTAATAAATATTTTTTTAGCATATAGTTTATTTTCTGCTAAGAAATCATAAAATGATTCTTGAGCTTTTAATTGCACGTATGCTTCTGTAATTAAAACATCTTGTTGATTTACTTTTTTCAAAATTTGCGCATACACGCTAGGATTAAATTCTATTTCTACCTGATTTGATTGCAAAGTATTACTATAATGAAGTTCAAATCCTAGCTGCTTAATTTTAGCTTTTTTAATTTCTGTTAAAGTTAAACTTTTAGGCACGTGGAAAGATGGACTATCACTATTTTTATAGTAATTTTCGTCATTACTAATGAATTCTGTCTCTGCGTTCAACTTTAAATCTCCACGTAAAGCTTCCATCATTACAGCTTTAATATTGATAAATTCTTCTGTTTTTGGATCATATAATTCTAAATATATTAACTCTTGATAAGTATCTTTTTTCAAATTAATCGCTTCTTCATAATACTCGTCTTCATTAATGCGTGTTTCTTCTGTGAAGAACTTAGCTTTATTAAATTTAGTTGCTGATTGTATAAGCATCGTATTAATTGCTTCATTATTGTCATAAGAAGAAGCATTAGTGCTGTATATTGTAGCAAGTTGATATGTACCTTTTTCGTTAGAAGGACTTGTTTCTTCAGCATTTGTTTTCAGTAAAATCACTAAAAAAATAGCGAAAATCATCATACAAATTAAATAGAAGATATATAAGAAATAGGTCCTTCTAGGTTTAATTTTGATAATGCGCGCTTTCGAACTTTCTTTATTAAAGCTGAAACTATCTGCTTCGTAACTTTGATTCTTCTTTATTTCTATTTTTTTATCATATTCAGTAAAACGATCATCATGCGTAATTAATAGTATTATTTTAGATTTTGCCGCTTGATAAATAATTTGTTTTGCTTTCTCAAATACATCTATATCTAAGTCATTTGATGGCTCATCTAATATCAATACTTCTTGATTTGACAAAATAGCTCTTAGAAGGTTAACTAATCTTTTTTCTCCCCCACTAAGAAATTTACTTTTTTTAGTTATTAAATAGTCTAATTGATGTTCTTCCAGAAAATTAATAACCGTTTTTTCTGCGATTTCGTTCATACTAATATTGGTTAAAACCGTCTCATACTCCAATATTTGATTATCATCTTGCTTCATCATGCAACTAATACTTCTGTTAGCTTGAAGTATTTTCTTAGCTAATGTTGTTTTCCCTACTCCATTTGCCCCAATAATTATATATAATCCGTTTTTAGTTATATTCACATTGATATATCCTTTTATTTTCTAGATGAATGAAGAGCCTTGTTGTTATTGTTAAATTACGAATAAATCTACAATAAGTTGTGATTTTACATTTTTATTATTTTTCTTTTCTAATTTATATGAAAATTTATCTTTTCCGCCTGCATAGTGACCATAAAATTCCCCGTAGTATGTATTATTTCTTGATGTATATCCATCTTTATACATTAATACATACCTATCATTATTTTTTTTGCTGTATATACTATACTTTGTCTTAACAGTTCCAGAAGTTTGGTTCACACCATACTTCACACTGCCCTTTGTCCAATGCTTCTTTGTTTCTATTGCACAAACAGTTTGATTTTTTTGAAATCCAGTTTTCCACTGGGAACTAGAATCCACTCCTCGAACATTATATCTATTCTGGGTGATGTTTACTGATAAACTGATCACAGAAACTAATAAGCCTGCTATAGCAATAACTATTGCCCATGTGACACGTGTTTTTTTCATGTTGTTTCCTCCCTCTAGTTCGCTCTCCATTCATCCAAAAAATTGTATCACAATGATTTGTGAAAAACAACACAAAAGAGAAATTAGACCTAATTGTTTTAGAATTTTCTATCTAATTATTAATATTTTTTAATTTAATTCATGCTAAAAGATAAATACTTCGCTTTTACATTCATAAAAAACAGCCCCGCCAAAGCGGGACTGCTAACTTTCTATTAAACTAAATCTTCACCATTTGTCTCAATTACTTTTTTATACCAGAAGAATGAATCTTTGCGGGAGCGTTCTAATGTTCCTTTGCCCCAGTCATCTTGGTCTACGTAGATGAAGCCGTAACGTTTGGACATTTCGCTTGTGGAGGCACTTACTAGGTCGATAGGTCCCCAGCTTGTGTAACCAATTAAATCTACGCCGTCTGCAATTGCTTCTTTCATTTGTTCGATGTGTTTGCGCAAGTAATCAATTCGGTAATCGTCATGGATTTTGCCGTCTTCTTCCACTGTATCATAAGCACCTAAGCCATTTTCCACGATGAAAAGTGGTAATTCGTAGCGGCTATAAAGATCATTTAGTGTCCAGCGTAAGCCTTTAGGGTCAATTTGCCAACCCCAATCGGACGACTCCAAGTATTCATTTTTCACGCCACCCATTAAGTTCCCGGCAGAGCGGTCGCCTTCTGGGCTAGCTGTTGCGGATAGGGACATGTAATAGCTGAATGAAATGAAATCAACTGTATGTGCTTTCAAGATTTCGTCGTCGCCAACTTCTTTTACGATGTGAATGTCGTTCTCTTGGAAGAAACGATTCATGAAGCTTGGATATTCACCGCGAGCATGAACGTCTGTGAAAAATAGATTTTGTTGGTTTTCGTATTGTGCTTTTAGGATATCATCTGGGTTGTTAGTCGCAGGATAAGTCGCCATGCGCGCTAACATACACCCAACTTGTGATCCAGGAATAATTTCATGCGCCAATTTTGTTGCAAGAGCACTGGCTACGAATTGGTGATGTCCTGCTTGATAAGAAAGTTCAAGTGGATTCTTCGCGTCTTCTAAAAGCACGCCACCACCAGTGTATGCGCTAAGTGAAATAACATTGATTTCGTTAAAAGTTAGCCAATATTTTACTTTGTTTTTATAACGTTTGAAAACTGTTTCCGCATAGTTCGTGAAAAATCCGATAACGCGACGATCAGCCCAGCCGTTATATTTTAAAGTAAGATTTAGTGGTGTTTCATAGTGAGAAAGTGTCACAAGTGGCTCAATGTCATATTTTAATAATTCATCAAACACTTTATCATAAAATTCAAGGCCTTTTTCATTCGGCTCTTTGTCATCACCATTCGGAAAAATACGCGCCCAGTTTAGTGATAGTCGGAATGTTTTAAAGCCCATTTCGGCAAATAATGCGATGTCTTCTTTATAGTGATGATAAAAATCAACGCCATCACGTTTAGGGAATCTACCTTCTACTTTCCCTGCAATAATTGCTTCGATTTCTGCTTTAGATACATCTAATGCATGATCTTGTGTGCGTTCTTCTTTTGGAATGAATTTGACCATATCTGCTGTGGAAAGGCCTTTACCATCTACATCGTAAGCGCCTTCAACTTGGTTCGCAGCAGTTGCTCCACCCCATAAAAATCCTTTTGGAAATTGTTTTTTCACTTCAGTCATTTCGTTCGCCCCTTCCGGCTAATTTCTTCTACTTTTTTAGTTTACTCTGTGTAATGCATTACAGGTCAAGCAGAAATTTTCTTTAATAGTAAAAGGGCTTCGGGAACATCAGCTAAGTCCCAAACTGGGATAACAAATGGCGGCGCGACAAGAGGTAGGCGCTCATCTTGCAAACAAACTTCTGGGTTTTGCAGCCAAATCGCATGGATTCCTGCACGATTTGCACCAATAATATCACTTTCGAATGTATTTCCGACCATGACTGCTTCCGTTTTATCAATTTGAAGGGCATTTAGTGTGAAATCAAAAATAGTTTTGTCTGGCTTTTCCATTTTCCCTGGTTGTAATTCGGAATTGGAGGCGTAAATGAAGTCAAAATAATCGATGATACCAAAATTAGTTAATACGCGCTTAATTACTTCTGTGTCACTTGTTGCGGTATTGCTGAGGATTGCTTGTTTGAATCCGAGTTGTTTTACTTTTTCAAGCGTTTCTTTGGCATTTTTCCGTAGCACTACTTCTGGATAAGTATCGAGAGGGTGATGGTCGTATCTTGTGTTTGGTACGGTGTTTAATGTTTCGCCCATATCCCAAATAACATGTGTAATCAAATCACTTCACTCCTTTTTCTAGAGTATAACAAAAAAAGCCAAGTGTACGCGAACGGCACACTTGGCTTTGTAAGATTAAATATTTGTGATTTCGTCAGTTACTTCAGCTGTTTCCTTGATAACTTCGGATTTCAGTTTGCGGTAACGACCAATACCTGTACCAGCTGGAACAAGTTTACCTAGGATAACATTTTCTTTAAGTCCTAGAAGCTCGTCACGTTTTCCTTTGATTGCAGCATCTGTCAAGACACGAGTTGTTTCTTGGAATGATGCAGCAGACAAGAAGGAGTCAGTTTCAAGGGAAGCTTTTGTGATCCCTAGAAGAACTGGACGACCTGTTGCTGGTTGGCTACCACTTAAGATAGCGTCGCGGTTGGCTTCTGTAAACGTATGAATATCCATTAATGTACCTGGTAAGATGTTTGTATCACCAGTATCCATTACGCGGATTTTACGTAACATTTGACGAACCATTACTTCAACGTGTTTATCGCCAATTTCTACCCCTTGCATACGGTAAACTTTTTGTACTTCTGCAAGTAGATATTCTTGAACGGATAATACGTCACGAACACGAATCAAGGCTTTAGGATCCACAGAACCTTCAGTTAGAGCTTCCCCACGTTCTACGATAGTTCCTTCTTCTACACGCAGGCGAGCAGTGTAAGGAATGTTGTAAGAACGGCGGTCATCTGTACCTTGGATAGTGATTTCTTGTTGACGATCACGACCTTCTTCGATAGAAACAACTTCACCGCCAACTTCAGTGATGATAGCTTGCCCTTTCGGATTACGTGCTTCAAAAATTTCTTGAATACGTGGAAGACCTTGCGTGATATCGTCTCCGGCAACCCCACCTGTATGGAAAGTACGCATAGTAAGCTGAGTTCCTGGTTCCCCGATAGATTGAGCAGCGATGATACCAACTGCTTCTCCAACTTCGACTTCTGTACCAGTTGCCAAGTTTTTACCATAACATTTTTTACATACGCCGTGTTTTGTATTACATGTGAATGCAGAACGGATAGTTACTTCTTCAATACCAGCGTCAACGATTTGAGTGGCAATTGCTTCTGTAATTAAGTCATTTTCACGTGCAATAACTTCTTTTGTTTCTGGGTGACGAATTGTTTTACGAGAATAACGACCTTCCAGACGTTCTTCAAGTGGTTCGATGATTTCAGTACCTTCACGAATAGCCTTAATTGTAAGACCGCGGTCAGTGCCACAATCGTCTTCACGAATGATAACATCTTGAGCCACGTCAACAAGACGACGAGTAAGGTAACCGGAATCGGCTGTTTTAAGGGCTGTATCGGTAAGACCTTTACGCGCACCATGGGTAGAAATGAAGTACTCTAAGACCGTTAAACCTTCACGGAAGTTAGATGTAATCGGCAATTCTACGATACGTCCGGATGGGTCAGCCATCAGTCCACGCATACCAGCTAGCTGTGTAAAGTTGGAAATGTTACCACGAGCTCCGGAATCTTGCATCATGAAGATTGGGTTTAAGCGGTCCAAACTCAAGATCAGTTTTCCTTGGATTTCGTCTTTGGCAGCATTCCATACGCCGATAACGCGTTCGTATCTTTCATCATCTGTAATCAGACCACGACGGAATGATTTAGTGATTTTTTCAACTGTATCATGTGCTTTTTCAAGAATTTCATGTTTTTCTTCAAGTGTTAAGATATCCGCAATACCTACTGTCATACCGGCCTTAGTCGAGATTTTGAAACCAAGATCTTTCATACGGTCAAGCATTTTTGAAGTTTCGGTAATATGGAATTTCTTGAAGACTTCCGCGATAATGTTACCGAGGATTTTCTTCTTGAATGGATCGATTAGTTCTTGTGCAGCAATGTGAGCACGCACATCTGTTGTAGTATCAACGAAATATTTAGCTGGTGTTTCGATTTCTAAGTTGAATTTCGTTGGTTCATTAATATAAGGGAACGATTTTGGTAAGATTGTGTTGAAAATCAATTTACCAACAGTCGTAATTAATAATTGGTTGCGTTGTTCATCAGTGAAACGTTCATTTGGAATCGAGCCAGCAAATACAGCAATACGTGAATGTAAGTGTACATAGCCGTTTTGATACGCAAGTTGCGCTTCATTAATATCTTTGAAGATAGTACCTTCGCCGACAGCATTTTCACGTTCTAAAGTAAGGTAGTAGTTACCTAGCACCATATCTTGGGAAGGTGTTACAACTGGTTTACCATCTTTAGGGTTCAAAATGTTTTGCGCTGCAAGCATTAAAATACGTGCTTCTGCTTGTGCTTCTGCGGATAAAGGAACGTGAACCGCCATTTGGTCACCATCAAAGTCAGCGTTGTAAGCTGTACATACAAGAGGGTGAAGACGGATTGCGCGACCTTCAACTAGAGTTGGTTCAAATGCTTGGATACCAAGTCTGTGAAGCGTAGGCGCCCGGTTAAGTAATACCGGATGTTCACGGATAACTTCTTCTAATACGTCCCAGATTTCTGGAGCCATACGTTCGATTTTACGTTTAGCGCTCTTAATGTTATGTGCTAAACCGCGTCCAACTAATTCTTTCATAACAAATGGTTTGAATAATTCAAGTGCCATTTCTTTTGGAAGACCACATTGGTACATTTTTAAGTTAGGTCCAACGACGATAACGGAACGACCAGAATAATCGACACGTTTACCTAGTAAGTTTTGACGGAAACGACCTTGTTTCCCTTTAAGCATATGAGAAAGGGATTTAAGCGGACGGTTACCTGGACCTGTTACTGGACGACCACGACGACCGTTGTCAATTAGAGCATCGACAGCTTCTTGTAGCATCCGTTTTTCATTTTGCACGATAATGTTTGGTGCACCTAGATCAAGTAGGCGTTTCAAACGGTTGTTCCGGTTGATTACCCGACGATATAAGTCATTCAAATCACTTGTTGCAAAACGGCCACCTTCAAGTTGTACCATTGGACGAATTTCTGGTGGGATAACTGGTAGCACGTCAAGTACCATCCAGCTTGGGTTGTTGCCGGAATTACGGAAAGCTTCCATAACTTCCAAACGACGAATTGCACGAGTACGACGTTGACCTTGTGCAGATTTTAGTTCTTCTTTTAAATCATTTGTTTCTTTTTCTAAGTCGATATCGGCTAAGATTTTTTTGATTGCTTCTGCGCCCATACCAGCTGAGAAACCTTTACCATATTTTTCGCGGTAAACGCGGTATTCACGTTCAGATAAAAGTTGTTTCTTTTCAAGTGGAGTATCGCCTGGTTCTGTAACCACGTAAGATGCAAAGTAGATAATTTCTTCTAATGCACGTGGGGACATATCCATAACAAGACCCATACGGCTTGGAATTCCTTTGAAGTACCAGATGTGAGAAACAGGAGCTGCGAGTTCAATATGGCCCATACGTTCACGACGGACTTTTGATTTCGTTACTTCTACTCCACAACGGTCACAAACTACGCCTTTATAGCGAACACGTTTGTATTTACCACAAGAACATTCCCAGTCTTTCATTGGTCCAAAAATTCTTTCACAGAATAAGCCATCACGTTCAGGTTTAAGCGTTCTGTAGTTGATGGTTTCAGGTTTTTTTACTTCACCATGAGACCATGAACGAATTTTATCTGGAGATGCCAGACCGATTTTCATATACTCAAAATTATTAACATCTAACAAGTGCCCAACCTCCTAAATTAGTTTGGAGCATTCGCTTTAGGAAGCGCTTGGGGATTCCCGCACACTTCCCAGACTTTTCAGGTAAAGTCTTAGCGATCGCTTAATTTTATATTTTGCAAAAAACAAATCATTGTTTCTTATTGTTTTGGAGTCTCAATTATCGAACCGAATTACTCAGTCTTTTCAGCGGCTGCATTTTCCGGTTGTACGATATTGAAGGCATCATTTTGATTAGTAAAGTCGTCATCATCCATGTCACGCATCTCGATTTCTTCTTCGTCTGCGGAAAGCATTTTAACATCCATTCCAAGACTTTGAAGCTCTTTGATGAGTACTTTGAAGGATTCTGGCACACCAGGTTCTGGAACGCTTTCGCCTTTAACAATCGCTTCGTAAGTTTTCACACGACCAACCACGTCATCGGATTTAATCGTTAGGATTTCTTGAAGTGTATAAGCAGCACCATAAGCTTCCAGTGCCCATACTTCCATCTCACCAAAACGTTGTCCACCAAATTGTGCTTTACCACCAAGCGGTTGTTGCGTTACTAGAGAGTAAGGTCCAGTTGAACGCGCATGAAGTTTATCATCAACCATGTGGGCAAGTTTGATCATGTACATTACACCTACAGAGATACGGTTATCAAATGCTTCACCAGAACGTCCGTCATAAAGAATTGTTTTCGCATCGCGGGCCATACCAGCTTCTTCCACTGTGCTCCAAACGTCTTCTTCATTCGCACCATCAAATACTGGTGTTGCAACGTGAATTCCTAAAGCACGAGCAGCCATACCTAAGTGTAGCTCTAGTACTTGTCCGATATTCATACGAGATGGTACCCCTAGTGGGTTAAGCATGATATCAACAGGTGTTCCGTCTGGCATAAATGGCATATCTTCTTCAGGTAAAATACGGGAGATAACCCCTTTGTTACCGTGACGTCCGGCCATTTTATCGCCTTCGTGGATTTTACGTTTTTGTACAATATAAACACGTACTAATTGGTTTACACCAGGTGGTAGTTCGTCGCCTGCTTCACGTGTAAAGATCTTCACGTCAAGCACGATTCCTCCGCCGCCATGAGGTACACGTAATGAAGTATCGCGAACTTCACGTGCTTTTTCACCAAAGATAGCGTGTAATAAACGTTCTTCTGCAGTTAATTCGGTAACTCCTTTTGGTGTTACTTTACCAACTAGAAGGTCGTTGTCTTTTACTTCAGCACCAACACGGATAATTCCACGTTCGTCAAGGTCGCGTAAAGCATCTTCCCCAACGTTTGGAATATCACGAGTCATTTCTTCAGGTCCGAGTTTTGTATCACGAGCTTCTGATTCGAATTCTTCAATATGAATCGAAGTATAAACGTCATCTTTTACAAGACGTTCACTCATGATGATCGCATCCTCGTAGTTATAACCATCCCAAGTCATGAACGCAACTAGTACATTACGACCAAGAGCAAGTTCACCGGAATCCATCGATGGACCGTTACCAAGGATTTCCCCTTTAACAACGCGGTCACCTTCCGCTACGTTTGGACGTTGGTTATAACAAGTACCTTGGTTAGAACGAACAAATTTACGTAAAGTATATTTATCAATTCCGCCAGTTACTTCTTTGCCATCCACTAGAGATACACGACGAACCCAGATTTCGCGAGCTTCAACGTGTTCTACAATACCGTCATGTTTGGCAGTTACAGCAGCACCAGAGTCTTTTGCAGATACGTGTTCCATACCTGTTCCAACAAATGGAGCTTCAGGGTGCATAAGAGGAACTGCTTGACGTTGCATGTTCGCTCCCATTAGCGCACGGTTACTATCATCGTTTTCAAGGAACGGAATACATGCTGTCGCAACAGATACAACCTGTTTAGGCGATACATCCATGTAGTCAATACGTTCTTTTTCTACCGCTAAGTTTTCTGAACGGAAACGAGCCATAACTTCTTCTTCTGTGAAAGTACCTTGTTCGTCTAATTTCGAGTTCGCTTGCGCTACTACGTAATTATCCTCTTCATCCGCAGTTAGATAATCAATCTTATCAGTAACACGGTTTGTTTCAGGATCTACGCGGCGGTAAGGCGTTTCGATAAAGCCGAATTTATTTACCTTCGCAAAGGAAGAAAGGGAGTTGATCAAACCAATGTTTGGTCCCTCTGGCGTTTCAATCGGACACATACGACCATAGTGAGAGTAATGCACGTCACGTACTTCATAACCAGCACGTTCACGCGTCAAACCACCAGGTCCAAGCGCTGAAAGACGACGTTTATGCGTAAGTTCGCCAAGTGGATTTGTTTGATCCATGAACTGAGATAACTGCGAGCTACCAAAGAATTCTTTGATAGAAGCAACTACTGGGCGAATATTAATCAATTGTTGCGGTGTAATTGTAGTCATATCTTGAATAGACATACGCTCACGAACTACACGTTCCATACGGGATAAACCGATACGGAATTGGTTTTGTAAAAGTTCACCAACAGAACGAAGACGACGATTACCTAGGTGATCGATGTCATCTGTATCGCCAACACCATGTAGCAAGTTAAAGAAGTAGCTAATGGATGAAATAATATCAGAAGGCGTGATGTGTTTTACGTTTTCTTCAATATACGCATTACCAATGATGTTGATTTCTTTTTCTTCATCATTTGGTGCGTAGATTTTAATAGATTGAACGAGTACGCTATCTTCCATAACTCCATCAGTTGGACGAAGTGTACGGAAACCTACACCGTTTTCTAAATTAGGAATAATTTGATCTAAATTACGACGATCCAAAATGTCACCTTTAGAAGCGATAATTTCACCAGTTTCTGGATCCACTAAAGTTTCTGCTAATGTTTGGTTGAATAGACGGTTTTTCAGATGTAATTTTTTGTTGATTTTATAACGTCCAACGCTTGCAAGATCGTAGCGTTTTGGATCAAAGAAACGAGAAACTAGTAAGCTTCTAGCGTTATCAACTGTTGGGGGTTCACCCGGACGTAATCTTTCGTAAATTTCTAGAAGTGCTTTTTCAGCATTGTCAGTGTTGTCTTTTTCAAGCGTGTTGCGCAAGTAGTCATTGTCCCCGATTAAATCAATAATTTCTTGATCGGAACCAAAGCCTAGTGCACGAAGTAAAACAGTTACTGGTAATTTACGTGTACGGTCAATACGAACGTGTACAACGTCTTTAGCATCTGTTTCGTACTCAAGCCAAGCCCCACGGTTAGGGATGACAGTAGAACCAAAGCCTTTTTTACCATTTTTGTCTAGTTTTCCATTGAAGTAAACACCTGGAGAACGAACTAATTGGGAAACGATAACACGTTCTGCCCCATTAATAATGAACGTACCCATTTCAGTCATTAGCGGGAAATCACCCATAAATACTTCTTGGTCTTTCACTTCGCCGGTTTCTTTGTTGATTAGGCGCAACTTCACGCGTAGTGGAGCCGCATAGTTTGCATCACGGTTCTTAGATTCTTCTACCGAGTATTTCGGTTCTCCAAGATCGTAATCAATGAATTCTAAAGATAAATTACCCGCAAAATCCTCAATTGGCGAAATATCGCGGAACATCTCACGTAGCCCTTCATCTAAGAACCATTGGTAAGAAGCTGTTTGAATCTCAATTAAGTTTGGTAATTCAAGTACTTCACTGATTCGCGCAAAACTTCTACGCGTACGATGCCGTCCATATTTTACATCATGTCCTGAATGTCCTGACAAACTATTCACCCCTCAAATTAATTAAAAAATTTATAAGCACACTTGTTAATTATGGTTGCGAAAACAATGGAACCTTCCGTATCCGAGGTTTAAGACGCTAGCAGTTTTTTGCTACGTGCAAAATATACTGGCTTAAACACCGTGCATCAAAATTTTCCTTTTTGTTTCTAATCTTGGCTTGCAAACACGCATCCAAGAAGCATTTCCAGAGTTAACATAAGTGGAACTTTCGTACAAAAAATATTCTATTTAGACAAAAAGAAAGCGGATTTCATATTGCTGAAACTCCCTAGAAAATAATTTTCCTTAAAAGTGTCAGTACAAGACGGAAAAAGTTTATACCGTTTTGTATTTTTGAAAGCCACATCTATGTCTTCTATTTTGCCAAAATCGATTGCAAATGCTTGATTTCCGACAGCATTTTCGCTTAATAATAAACACAAAAAAACAGTTTCGATTCTTTTGGCATTATATAATAATACAATAACCATTAGCCAATGTCAATAGAAAATAGAAATAAACACGAACGAAGAGGCTCATTCGTGTTTATAAAATGTTAAATTAAAATATTTCTTTCATTTTCGCTGATTTGGAATGTTTTAGTACTTAAATTTGCTTTTAATGTCGCTGTAATTTTATTTGTTTTGTTTTTGCGAATAATAACGATTTCATTTGAGCTAGGTGTCTCAATTTCTATACTTCCTTCCAAATCAAACGCTTCAGAAGTATTTCTAAACCTCAGTAAATTGCACAACGCTTTAACAACTGGTCTTTTTACTTCATTTTTAATTTCATCTATTGTGTAGTAATGACGATTAATATTACGCCCTTCTTTTGTTTCCTCTAAAAGGTCAATATCATTTTTGCCAGCAAGTAAACCAACATAATAAATTTGCGGAATCCCCGGCGCAAAACATTGAATTACTCTCGCTAACAAGTAACTTTTATCATCGTCACCCAAAGCACTATAATAGGTACTATTAATTTGATAAATATCCAGGTTATTATATTTTTCAGAGGAATATATCTTTTTAACATTAGCTCCTATTTTGTATAATTCTGCTGAAGTATAATCGAGTTCCTCATCTGTTAATAAATCGCGTGCATCCACAACGCCAATGCCATCATGCGTATCTAAAGTAGTAAATTGCTTCATCGGACTCATTTCTAACCATTTAGCTAAACGTTCCACTCGGCCACTATATAACGAGTACAGCATCACCATGGGTAACGCAAAATCATAGATATAATAATCATGGTTCGCGATTTTCATTTGGATGGAATAATGTTCATGAATTTCTGGTAATAATTCCATGTCATATTTGGCCGCTTCTGCTTTCACTTCATCCAGTAAATCCCAAATTTCCGGTTCTACAAAAAAATCATTTGTATCTAATTTTTTAATTGCATAAGCAAAGGCATCAAGACGCAAAATAGAACAACCATGTGCAGCCATATTTTTTATCGTTTGACGAATAAATTCTTTTGTAACTTCGGCTGTCACATCTAAATCAATTTGTTCTTCCCCAAAAGTATTCCAAACTAATTCCGTTCCCCCATCAGCAAATTCAACTTCTTGAAAAGGCGCCTTATCTTTTCTCTTATAAATTAAATCTAAGTCTTTTTCATTTGGTCTACCCGGAGGAAAGAAATCATTGATACGAATAAACATATCTTTATACTTTGAGTTTAAATGCTCTTTTTTAAAATCTTGAAAGAAGAGTGATTCGCGAGAAATGTGATTAATCATAAAATCAAACATTAAATAATACTTTTCGCCTAATTTCTCGATTATTTCCCAAGAACCTAGGTCGCTATCTACTGTTGTGTAATCACTTGGCGCAAACCCTCGATCTCCAGTGGATGGAAAGAACGGCAATAAGTGAATCCCGCCAACAGCATCTTCAAAATAAGTTTCCATCACCTTGGATAATTCTTCCATATTTTTCCCTAAACTATCAGAATAAGTAATTAACATAGCTTTATTTTTAATTTGCAATCAGTCTACCTCCAAAACCCTTGAGAAAACGGCACCTGTATATGCAGGTATTTCAAGGACATTTTCTACCATTTC
The DNA here is from genome assembly GCF_000307025.1 of Listeria monocytogenes ATCC 19117. GTDB lineage: Bacteria > Bacillota > Bacilli > Lactobacillales > Listeriaceae > Listeria > Listeria monocytogenes_B. Next base: position 279,281 of record NC_018584.1, on the reverse strand, counting down.
TGGCAACGCTACATTAGCAAGTACCTGTTCATAATTACCTTCAATGCATAATTGATTTTCAGAATCAGAAAAATTCACGATGATTAAGAGCTCAGCGTCATCTGTTTTACGTTTGTAAGCAATAACTTCATCACTTGATTCTACTGGCAGTAATTCTCCATAAACAGCCACTTCTTTATATTTACTAGAATCACTTCTTAACTGGATTAATTTCTTATAAAAATTCAATACGGAATTATCATCGATTTGTTCCTGCTCTACGTTAATATCAAGGTAATTAGGGTTTGCTTTCAACCAAATTTCATCTGAGTCGGAAAAACCAGCGTTCTTTTGATTATTCCATTGCATCGGTGTTCTTGAATTATCCCTACTACGCCGATACATTCCTTCAAGTGCTTCTTCCGGACTCATTCCAGAGAGAATTGCGCGATGGTATTGATCGTGCGTCGCAATATCGTTATAATCATCTATACTTTCCATCCGAGTATTACTCATGCCAATCTCTTGTCCTTGATAAATGAACGGCGTACCGTGCAACATCATAAATAACGTGCCTAGCATTTTTTTGCTACGATCATCTTGGTATTCTTGAGGTAAATACTTATTTATCGAACGCGGTTGATCATGATTTTCTAAGTATTTTGCCCCCCAACCATTTCGCTGTGTCACCAGTTCATTGGTAATTATTTTCTCTTTTAATTCTTTTACTGTCCATTCTGAATTCTTGAACCATTCGCCTGTTTCAGGAGTATCAATATCTGTATAGCTAAAATCAAACACCATACGGAAATGACCATTTTCACCTATAAATTCAGAAAGTCTTTCTTCAGGCACATCCGCCTCAGCCACAGTAAATGCATTATGTTTTTTAAATGTCCGTTCGTCAATCTCCTTGAGCCACTCTTCAATTCCCGGCTGATTTAAAATCCAATGACCGATGAAAACCAAGCCATCTTCCCCGTCCGCTGGGAAAGTACCGTACTCAATTCTTTTCTTCAAATTTAAAATAGCATCAATTCTAAAGCCACCTAAACCTTTTTCAAGCCACCAGTTAATCATTTGGATACATTCATTACGCACTACAATGTTTTCCCAGTTTAAATCTGGCTGTTTTTTAGAAAAAGCATGTAGGTAAAACATGTTTTCCTCACCTGGTACGGCTTCCCACGCAGATCCCCCAAAATAAGAACGCCAATTATTAGGCGGGTTTCCATTTACACCCTCTCGGAAAATATAATAATCTCGATATTTACTTTTTGGGTCAGCTATTGCTTTTTCAAACCATTCATGTTCATCAGATGTATGGTTTACCACCAAATCCATCAATATTTTTATTCCTAATTTTTCTGCCTTCTCAATTAATTCATCCATATCACTCATCGTTCCAAACATTGGATCAATCTCATAGTAATCAGAAATGTCATAACCACCATCATCCATAGGTGATTTATAGACCGGACAAAGCCAAATCACATTAATACCTAAATCTTTCAAATAAGGAAGTCGTTCTATAATTCCTCTAATATCTCCAATACCATCCCCATTTGAATCTTGAAAACTACGCGGATAGATTTGGTACACTACCGATTCTTTCCACCATTCTTTCGTTTCTGTTATTTCCACTATTAATCTATCTCCTATCCTTTAACAGCACCACTTGTAATGCCTTCAACATAATATTTTTGCAAATAAATAAACAGTATTGTAATTGGTACCGCAATCAATATACAGCCAGCCGCAAACGTTGTATACATTGTATTTGCCGTTGTTTGATTCAACATGGAATATAAACCTATCGACACTGTATATTTAGGCACATTGTCTCCCATAATCACTTTAGCAAAAATAAAATCCATCCAAGGCAACATAAATGCCATTAAAGCTGTGTATACAATAATAGGCTTAGACATTGGTAAAGTTATTTTTGTAAAGATACTTAATTTCGTCGCCCCGTCCATCATTGCCGATTCGTCCAAAGATTTTGGTATTGTATCAAAAAATCCTTTTGCAATATAAAAAGTTAATGCAGCTGTAGATGAATAAATTAACACAAGCGCCGTTAGAGATTGCGTTAATCCAAATGCTTTTAAAATATAGTAAACTGCTATCATACTCATAAAAGCAGGAAACATATTTAAAACTAGCGCTGTTTTTAACATTGTCTTTTTAAATCTAAAGCGAAGTCTAGATAACACATAAGCCATCGAAACGGTTATAAAAGTGCTCAATAAACAGGAACACACCGCAACAATCATTGTATTTTTAACCCATAACATAAAAGGAAAATTTTCATGATTTTCAAATAGGTACGCAAAATGATCTAGCGTATATTCTTTCGGAAAGATATACGAAACAAATTGTCCACTTTCCGCTCTAAAAGCTGTCAAAACAATCCAGATAATCGGGAATATCCAGATACACCCGAGCACTATCAACAATAGGTTAGGCCATACTGTAGCTCTTTTCATTTCAGTTGCTCCCTTCTTTATAAGAATTTGTACGTGTGTAGGCAAATAACGAGAATGCCGCGCTAAGAATGAATGTTACAATCCCAATAACCGAAGCTAAATTATAATCCGCAGCTTCTACTGTTAATTTATAAAGCCATGTCACGAGCAAATCCGTATCCCCAGCACCATAGAAGTTACTATTCGAAGGTCCTCCACCAGTCAAGAGATAGATCACATTAAAGTTATTTATATTGCCAATAAATTGTTGAATCAGACTTGGCAACATCACCGTTAAGATTTGAGGGAAAGTTATGTATCTAAATAAATGAAAACTGTTACCTCCATCCATTCGCGCCGCTTCCAATTGATCTTTCGGTAGATTCATTAAAATCCCCGTGGCGATTAACATAGTTACCGGAATCCCAATCCACATATTGACAAATATGACGGATACCTTTGCTAGCAAAGCATCTGTCAAAAATGGTATCGGCTCAGCTATAATTCCCCAATTAAGTAACATCGTATTAAGCGGTCCTGCTGCATGCAACAAGTTCTGCATTACGAGAAGTGACACAAACGGAGGTACCGCCATAGTTATAACAAAGATAGTGCGCCAAAACTTTTTGAATTTAACACCCTTATGATTAATAAGAAGTGCAAGCAATACGCCAAAAAAGAAACAAGTAGCAGTAGCTAAAAGCGCCCAAATAAGTGTCCATCCAAGCACCGGAAAGAACGTACTGGAAATATCACCATTTAGCACATTTTTAAAGTTAACAAATCCTACCCATCCAAATAAATTCCTTGGCGGTAAATGTTCATGATCATAATTGGTAAAAGCCAAAGAAATCATATAAACAAGTGGCATTATCGTAAACACCACAACCCCAATCATCGGGATCGTCAGTAAAGTTACATGAAATTTATTGTCTAGCAAACTCTTTAAGTCTTCCTTAAATGTTGGGATTTTTTTATTTTCCCGCTGGAAGCCCTCCACCTGGCAAGCGCTTCTAATATTAGCAAGGTACAAGAAGAGAAATAGTACACAAATAACAACTGTCATAATCCCATATATTAGCATCAGCATGGAATTATCGCCCGGTGTTCGAACCATAATACCTAAACTCTTATCAAAATTCCACGATTGGTTAACTGTCCCTAATGTCGCCATACCTTGAATTAAGGTAATGCCATAAAACACAAGGAAAAACAAGAAAGCAAGTTCACTAAAAAGAAATAGAAGTCCCTTCGCAATTTGCTTATGGGCCAAATTACCAGCCCCCATAATTACATAAGATAATCTCGTAGAAACAGAACCATTCTTAAAAATATTAAAATAATTCTTCTTAACCATCATATACTTAACCTACTTTCCTATTTCGCTGGTGTAATATCTTTGACTAATTTATCGAGCGCCTCTGGATAATCTTCTTTCTTAATCTTGCCTTTATAAGTATCTACTAATAGCGGGTTCATATGTTGCCAAAAAACGTTCATTTCAGGTATTTTCGGCATTAAAACGGAGTGCTTTCCGGATGTCATATCAATAACTGCTTTCGCCACATCGTCCTTTTCTACTGTAGAACTAGTTCGTGCCTCTAAATTGCTCGGAATTTTCCCTAACTCTTTAAAAGCTTTTTCCTGCACATCCGCATTAGTAATATAATCAGCTAGTTCCATCGCATCTAATGGCGATTTAGTAAATGCGTTCACACAGTATATCCCGCTTCCTTGGAAAGCCATCATATCTACCTGACCACTTCCAAAATCGGCCTTCGGATATACTGCCACTCCCATATTTTCACCTAAAACCTCTCGTATCGCATCTTTATTCCAAACCCCACTAAAAACGGCATTTATTTTACCGGATCTAAGCGCACTAATCTCATCTGCATTTACAGCGACAACATTAGGATTATTTTTCAGCTCACCAATCCAGTTCAATACTTGGACGCCTTCTGGAGTGTTAAAGGTTGTCCCATAAGGATCTTCGCCGTTCTCACCATAAAGATATGTACCATTTGCAATAAACCAAGGTGTTTCACGATAATCCGCGCCAGCTTCCGCAAGATTTATTCCGAGCTTCCCTTTAGACGTTATTCCAGAAAAAGTTTTAATATCATCCTCTGAAAAAACGCGCTTATCATAATACATAAACATCGCTTCCGCCGTCACAGGGAAACCATACATTTTATCTTGATATGTAGCAGCTTGAATGGAGGTTGGTGTATTATTTTTCTTAATATCATCTGTATACTTTGTCAATTGGTAAACCGCACCAGACTCTACCAGTTGTCCTAGACGGTCATTCGGAGTTATAAATACATCCGCCGCAGCTTCTGGATCTTTCTGAACATATTCTTGTGCTCGCCCAGATTCAGATTCAATAACCGTAATGTCATAATTTTTATCAGGATGATCTTTTTTAAAATCATCTACTACTTTCCTATAAAAATCTCCCTGATTTAAATCCACCCAAACTTTTAAAGAAACATTTTTCTCGTTTACTTTTATATCTGGCTTGTACTCCTTTTCTACACCACAACTAGCCAACAAACTTAAACCGACAATAATACTGATGGACAAAAGTAACTTTTTCATACTTTAACATTCTCCTTATCTTCACTTAAAATGACAACCGGTTGTCATTTTAGTTTAAGCGGTTTCATATATCGTAAAAATAATATCAATTATCTTATAAAATGTCAACCGTTTTCATAAAAATAATAAGAGAGAATTTACTTGGTAGTCTCTCTTATTATTAGTTTTGTTTCAAGGTCTGGCGCTACCGGCACACTCGTTCCTTGTAAATTAGCCAATAGAACTTGCGCCGAATATTCACCAAGTTCTTTAATTGGTTGTTCAATAGTTGTCAACGCCGGATTCAGAACTTCCGCTATAGGTTGATTATCAAAACCTATGATTCCTAGCTCCTCTGGCACTGCTATCCCGTATTTTTTTGCAGCATATAATATCCCAGCAGCAACCGTATCACCATTTGAAAAAATTGCGTCCGGCAGAGTAGATTTCTCTTCTAAAATATTAACTAGAAGCTCTTCGCCATCTTTAATGGTTAATAACTTCTCAAAATACAATGATTCATCAAAAGAAAGTCCATTTTCTGTTACAGCTTGCATGAATCCTTTAAAACGGTAATCATTTTTATTTTTAATACCACCAGTACAGTAGGCAAGGCGTTTATAACCGCACTTTATTAAATAATTCGTTGCTTGATAAGCCGCTTTCGTTTCATCAATGTTAATAATCGTCAAATTTTCATTTCCCAGATAACGATTACAAAGAACAATTTTGCCACTTTCAACGAGTGATTTAATTTCTTCTGTATCATTTTCTAAGTTAGCCATAATCAATCCATCTAGCTGTTTCTTTTGTAACATCTCGATAAATTGTAATTCTTTTGCAGGATTTTCTAAAGTTTGCAACATGACAACCTGATACCCTCTGTGAGATAGATAGCGTTCAATCGCATCAACAAGGTACGCAAAAAAAGGATTGGTTATAAAGGAAATCACAACACCAATCATCTTAGTCCCCTGCCCTCGAAATTGTTGAGCAATATTATTAGGATAATAATTCAGTTCTTTCATCGCAGCAAAAATTTTCTTTTTTGTTTTATCTGAAACATTTGGATTACCATTAATTGCTCGAGAAATAGTAGTTATAGAATAGCCCGTTTTCTCTGCTACATCTCCAATTTTCGTCACTTTATTCATATCTATCTCCCTAAAATTTCAAATTCATCTATTTTAATTTATTATATCAGATTACAGAAAAAGTGAGAACTTATTTCCTTATAACACTACTCTAACAACAAAAAGAAGAAGCAGCAAATAGTAATATATGCTGCTTCTTTTCCATCATGCTTTGAAATTGTATAACGGTTTAATTATTTCTTGAATCTCCATCGTATCTTCTACATCAGCAAGTAATTGTTTAGCAGATTTATAGGCTTTTGGAGCTTCATCAATTGTTTTTTTAGAAACAGAAGTAGTCCAAACGTCTTTCATTGCTGCCTGATAGCTTTCTAAACTGATTTGCGCTTTTGCTTTAGAACGACTTAGCATCCTTCCCGCCCCGTGCGGCGCCGAGTAATTCCAATCTGCATTTCCTTTACCCGTTGCAAGAATGCTGCCATCGCGCATATTAAGTGGAACGATAATTTGCTCTCCAAGCTGAGCAGATGTCGCACCTTTTCTAAGCATGTGGTTATCAATATCAATGTAATTATGCACACAATCAAACGCTGAAACAACTGCTTTATCCCACTTCATCGCTTTTAAAATAGTTTCTGCCATGACGTAACGATTACGCGCTGCAAATTTTTGTGCAATTTCCATGTCATTTAAATAATTGTTTAAATCAGAGCCCGTCACATAGGATAAGTCATAATCCAATTTCACTTGCTCACGCTCACCGTTCAAGTTGTTGGCCATTTCTAAATTGCCGCGTTTTTTCGCAGCAGTTGCGTCTAATTTCAATTCTTTACGCAATATGTCTAATCTTTTATAAGCTACTTCTTGGTGGTATTCTGCAATTTCTTTACCAAGCACCCGACTTCCACTATGGATTACAAGGTAAATACCATCAGAGCCTTGATTCACTTCAATAAAATGGTTCCCGCCACCAAGCGTCCCTATACTTCTAGCTACCCAGCCGCGATGAATTGGCGCAACTATACCTTCCAAATCAAATTCATCTACAGGCTTATCGTGTGTTTTGCTTCCAGATGGCACTCGTTCGCGAATAACTTTATCTAGCTTATCAAAGTCCATTTTTAACTTGCCAGGTTTTAGTTTCACTACATACAGTCCGCAACCGATGTCTACTCCAACCAAATTCGGTACAATTTTATCTTGAATTGTCATTGTCGTTCCAATCACACAACCTTTACCACCGTGCGTGTCGGGCATGATCCGAATCTTACTATCCTTCGCAAACGGTTGATTACACAGCGTAATAATTTGCCCGATGGTATTGTCGTCCACATTATCTGTAAAAACTTTCGCTTCGTTATATTTTCCTTTTAATGTTAGCATTTCTATTCCTCATTTTCTGTTTAATAGAGAAATGAAAATCTCCGCTTCTCTTCCTAGCTGTTAAAATTCTCCAGTTCTCCTATTGTCATTCGACTCACCTCTTTCAAATTTATTTTTAGGTAAAAAAAAGTCCCTCAATCAAGAAAGATTGAAGGACGTAACTTTTAACGGACGCTACCTTGAAAAGACACCGGTTGGCTATGCAGGAACGTTAAAGAAATACCTATTATCTTCTGTCTTGATTGGTTGTTTTTTTCTAGTATATTTTTCATTCTAAGCATATCCCTCAGTCCTTTCTTGGTAAAATGTATTTCTATATTAGCACGTTTCCGCACTTGATACAACTTAATTTTTAACGCTTTTGAAAATAAAATAGCCCTTATCTTTTGCCACTGTTTCAACGTTGCCGAAAACTTCTTCCATTTTCTTTTCAGCAGATGGGCCGCCTTGTTTCTTTTGAATAACAATCCAAAGTTCTCCGGTTTCTTGCAAGTGATCGTAAGCACCTTCTAAAATCGCATGAACTATTCTTTTCCCTGCACGAATTGGCGGATTACTAATAATCGCTTGGTAATCGTTCGCAGTTACGCTATCATAAACCGAACTTTCATAGATATGCGTATTCGTAATTTTATTGATTTCCGCATTTTCTTTCGCAAGTTCCAGTGCGCGCAAATTAACGTCCACCATTTCAATTTGGCTATCAGGGAACGCTTTCGCTACCGTTAACCCCATCGGACCATAGCCACAACCAACATCCAAGATTTTTCCTATTTTCGTTTCTAACTCAAAAGACTCAATCAATAATTTCGAACCAAAATCGACCGTATTTTTGGAAAACACGCCATTGTCACTTGTAAAACTCATATTAAAACCTTTTAACATCACTTGCCATGTTTTTCGGTTGTGTTTAATTGTTTCGTCGTTTGTGTAGTAATGATTGTTAGTCAAGAACCGCACCTTCCTTTCGTATCTCTAGCTATTTTAGCATAAAATCTTACTCGGATGTAGCATTTTTGGTAACTCATCTTAAACTTGATTAATTGCAATAAAAAAGACCTTAGATAACAAGTATCTAAGGTCTTTAAGTTAATTACTTAACTTCTACGTTAGCGCCAACTTCTTCAAGTTTAGCTTTGATTTCTTCAGCTTCTTCTTTAGCAACGCCTTCTTTAAGAGCTTTAGGAGCGTTATCAACTAATTCTTTAGCTTCTTTTAAGCCAAGACCAGTGATTTCACGAACCACTTTGATTACTTTGATTTTAGAATCTCCAGCAGAAGCTAGTTCTACAGTGAATTCAGTTTGCTCAGCAGCAGCGCCACCAGCAGCAGCTACAGCTACAGGTGCTGCAGCAGTTACGCCAAATTCTTCTTCGATTGCTTTTACTAAATCGTTAAGTTCTAATACAGATGCTTCTTTTACGGAAGCAATGATTTCTTCAATGTTTAAAGCCATTTTGAAATTCCTCCAATAATATAATTTTTTCGGATTTAACCGAGATTTGTTTGTAGGGTTTCCCCTGGGTAGAACAGATTATGCTTCTTGTCCTTCTTTTTGGTCAGCAACAGCTTTAGTAGCGATAGCAAGACCGCGAACTGGAGCTTGAAGTACGTTGCAAAGCATAGATAGCAATCCTTCGCGTGATGGAAGTGTTGCAAGTGCTTTAATTTCTTCAAGAGAAGCAACTTTACCTTCAATAACACCGGCTTTGATTTCTAGTGCTTCATGATCTTTAGCGAAATCGTTAAGAATTTTCGCAGGCGCAACTACGTCTTCATTACTGAATGCGATTGCGTTAGGACCAGTTAGTGCTCCTTCTAAACCTTCATAACCGTTAGCTTCAACAGCACGGCGAGTTAGTGAGTTTTTGTAAACTTTAAACTCAATACCAGCATCACGCAATTGTTTACGTAATTCAGTGATTTCGCCAACGTTTAAGCCGCGGTAATCAACAATTACTGTAGACGCACTAGCTGATAATTTTGTTTTAATTTCTTCTACTGCACTTTGTTTAGCTTCAAGAACTTTACTCATTTTTCCACCTCCGTCCAACAATTAAATCTAATTAAACAGACACAAGTTCCGTTTGATCAGCAACAAAAAACCTCTGACACCGTAGACATCAGAGGTTTTTGTAAAATGCACGCGGACGCACACTTCAAAAGAAATCCCTCGGGTGGCAAATTTAAGCGATAAACGCGCCAACTGTCTACGGTAAGGATATTTGATTGTTTCAACTAGCCTATCTTATCAAAAGACAAGGGGCTGGTCAAGTTAAATTTTATAAGCTAGCTGGGTCGACTTTGATTCCAGGTCCGAAAGTAGTTGTTACGGAAAGATTTTTCACGTAAGTACCTTTCGCAGCAGCAGGTTTTGCTTTTTGTAGAACGTCATTCACAGTACGGAAGTTTTCTACTAGTTTAGCAGCATCAAAAGATACTTTACCGATTGCAGCGTGGACGTTACCAGCTTTATCAACACGGTATTCTACTTTACCAGCTTTAATTTCGTTAACTGCTTTAGTTACGTCCATAGTTACTGTACCAGTTTTAGGGTTTGGCATTAAACCTTTTGGTCCAAGGACACGGCCTAATTTACCAACTTCACCCATCATGTCAGGTGTAGCAACGATAACGTCAAATTCAAACCAACCTTGGTTGATTTTTTCAACGAATTCAGATTCACCAACGTAATCAGCTCCAGCAGCCTCAGCTTCTTTAGCTTTTTCACCTTTTGCGAATACTAATACGCGTTGAGTTTTACCAGTACCGTTTGGTAATACAACAGCACCGCGGATTTGTTGGTCCGCTTTTTTAGGGTCAACGCCAAGACGGAATGCTACTTCAACAGTTGCATCGAATTTAGCGAAGTCAATTTTTTTAGCAAGTTCAACTGCTTCTTCTGCAGTGTAAACTTTGTTTGCATCAATTTGTTTTAAAGCATCTTGATACTTTTTGCCTTTCTTAGCCATTTCTTTTCCTCCTTAATTGTCAAATTGTGAAACACACGATTAGTCTTGGATAGTGATACCCATAGAACGTGCAGTACCTTCAACCATTAGCATTGCAGATTCAACATTTGCAGCGTTAAGGTCTGGCATTTTTGTTTCAGCAATTTCCTGTACTTGAGCGCGAGTTACAGATGCAACTTTTGTTTTGTTTGGTTCACCGGATCCTTTTTCCACTTTAGCTGCTTTTTTAAGTAATACAGCTGCTGGTGGAGTTTTAGTGATGAACGTAAACGAACGGTCTTCAAATACAGTGATCACAACAGGAATAATAAGACCAGCTTGATCGGCTGTGCGAGCGTTAAACTCTTTACAGAATCCCATGATGTTTACGCCAGCTTGACCTAATGCAGGTCCAACTGGAGGTGCAGGATTTGCTTTACCTGCTGGAATTTGAAGTTTAACTTCTTTAATCACTTTTTTTGCCACGAGACATACCTCCTTAAGTCCGTGATGTGGTTGACTGGGGCTGATATTTCCCCTCCCACGTTAAAACATACGTCAAAAACGTACTTATATATGATACCATTTTAAATGTGTAGTTGCAAGATTATTTTATGAATTTACTTTAAATTCCATTGCTTCTTTATCGAAATAAACATTTTTATTTTCACGCCATAAATTCAAATACGCCGTGTAACCTTGTGCTGCTTTATCTATCCATGCCGGATTCACCATTTTTAGTAGTTGTAATGTTTTTTCAAAAGCGATTTTTCTGGTGTCTGTTTCTAAAATATTATCGTCGTGCCGCATGTCTTCTTTCCGGTGGCGCAGTTCAAACTCCATTCCCATATACCAACAAATATGCAAGAAAACCTCATATTTAAATTCGTCAAAGTCTGTTGTTTTAAATTCACTATTTCGTTTGCCACGTTCGTAACCATAGAGCATATAGCCATCTTGTTCACTATAATCCATACAAAGCTCGCCAAAACCTGGCCCGTCACCTAAAAACAACGGGAAATCGAGCTCTAAAAAATCGGCTTCTCGTTTAAATTCCAGATAAATCTGCTTTGCTTTGTCCATTTTGTCGCCTCCCTAATAAAACAACCTCCACAAATAATGTAGAGGTTGCACATTTTAAAGTTTTTCGATTTGGTTGAAATCCACTTCGACTGGCGTTTCACGTCCGAACATGTTAACCATGACTTTCGCTTTACCTTTGTCGTTGTCCATTTCGTCCACTTTACCGGAAAAGTCAGCGAATGGTCCTTCTTTGACCATAACTGTTTCACCAATTTCAAAGTCAGCTTCTGCACGTTTTTCAACCATGCCCATGCTTTTAAGAATGCGATCTGCTTCTTCTGGAAGTAATGGTGTTGGCTTTGATCCAGAACCTGCTGAACCAACGAAGCCTGTAACACCTGGAGTATTACGAACTACATACCAAGAATCATCTGTCATAACGATTTCTACTAGTACATAACCAGGGAAAACTTTACGTTTAATTGTTTTTGTTTTACCATTTTTCACTTCTGTTTCTTCTTCTTCCGGTACGATAACGCGGAAGATTTTATCTGACATGCCCATTGACTCTACACGTTTTTCTAAGTTTGCTTTGACTTTATTTTCATAACCGGAGTAAGTATGAACTACATACCAATTTTTTTCCATTATTTAGTTGGCAGCAATCCTATTTTGCCGCCATCCTCCTTTTAGTATAATCCAAAATAAAAAACCCGAAAGTTGTACGGGTTTTGTCTCAAGTAATAGTATATCATTATCTTTGTAAAATTCCTAGCACTACACGATAAGTTTAATAATTTGTTCGATACCGAAATCAATTAACATAAAGAATAAAGCAAATAAAACTACTGTAATAACTACTGTTACTGTGTAGGTTAAAAGTTCTTTTCTAGTTGGCCACGTAACTTTGTGCATTTCGGATGAAACATTCCGAAAGAATCTTGCTATTGCAGACATACCAAAACCTCCATATCGTCTATTTTGTTTCTCGATGTAATGTATGTTTATTGCAGTGTCGGCAGAATTTCTTCACTTCTAAACGCGTTTCTTTCTGCGTCCCGCTAACATTGACTGTATAGTTTCTTGAACCACACTCAGAACAAGCGAGGGATGTTTTCTTCTTCATAAATTATCTCAACTCCGCAATCATTAAATATGCCATGCCAAAAAATAGGCACATTTCATCCATATAAATATAACATCTGGCTCTTAGCTAGTCAATTGTTTTTTCATTCTAGCTGTTTCATCATTTTCTTTTTTACACGTTGTAAGGCATTATCGATTGCTTTCTCTTTTTTGTTGAAGAAAAGCGCCATTTCTTGATAGCTCTTACCTTCTAAATATTGTTTTAATACTTCTTTTTCAAATTCGCTTGTGACTTGTTCTAGTTGACGCGCTACATGCGTTAAATCTTCGTTTTTGATTAAAAAGTCTTCTGGGGTTTCGGCTGCTTTTTCGGAAATCACGTCTAATAAAGTCCAGTCCATATCATCCTCAGCTATTGGTGTATCTAATGAAACAGAATTATTAAGCGGAATATTCTTCTGTCTAGACGCCCGCTTCACCGCCGAAAGAAGCTGTCTGTTAATACACATTTCTGCAAAAGATCGAAAAGAAGCTTCTTTTGTTTTATCGTAATCCCGAATTGCTTTGAAAAGGCCAATCATCGCTTCTTGAATTAAATCGTCCCGCTCCGCACCTTGCAGAAAATATTGGGTTGATTTCCAGTAAATAACAGACTGATACTTACTGAAAAAATATTCTAACGCTTCTGTATCACCGCTTCTCGCTAGTTCAAGCATCGCAAGTTCTTCTTGGTTCACTGAATTATCCACTAGGCTAATCGGCTCCTTTACGACAGGATTTCTTCTATGGTTGCTCCATTATACATAGTCAAAAACATACCGTCAATCCCTTACTCCTCGCCTCTTCTCCACTTTTCGAGCTGTGAAATGACATCAGAATCCAGATTAAGGTTTGATTTCGGCATTTCTTCCTGAATTCGCTTGATTTTCTGTCCGATTTGTTTACTCATTTCTTGAATTTCAAAAAGTAACTCTCGGGATGAAATTCGTAGTGCTCCTTGTCCAAAAATAGCCCACTGTTCTGTATAATCAGATGTTGCTACCATAATTTGCGTCCGCACGTTTTTCCATTCAATCGCTTTTTGTTCGATGTACTCATCTGCCGTTTCATCCTCATGCGTAAAAACGACTTCTACCTGATACTTCTTACTTTTACGCTTCACGCCCCGGACAAACTGTGCATCAAAAACGACCACAACCCGATATCCTGTATAACTTTGATATTCCGCCATCCATTCAACAAGTTTATCTCTTGCCGCTTCCAAATCACGATCTTTTAAGAAACTAAGTTCTGGCCATGCCCCAATCACATTATATCCGTCAACAAGCAGAATTTGTTCCATCTTTATTTCTCCAGAGGGAAACGTTTCCGATAAACTTCATAAAGTAACAAACTAGCTGCAACAGATGCATTAAGTGATGTAACTTTTCCACGCATTGGTAAATGAACGAGGAAATCACATTTTTCACGTACTAAGCGGCTCATGCCAAACCCTTCGCTACCAATAACAATAGCAAGCGGCATATCCACATCCATCGTCCGGTAATCGCTACTACCTTTCGCATCTGTTCCAAAAATCCAAAGCCCGCGTTTTTGTAGTTCTTCCATTGTCCGTACCATATTCGTCACGCGAACCACTGGTACATATTCCATCGCCCCAGTACTTGCTTTGGCTACAGTTTGCGTCAAACCTACAGAACGACGTTTCGGAATAATAATCCCATGTGCTCCAACAGAATCTGCTGTACGCATAATTGATCCTAAGTTGTGTGGATCTTCTAATTCATCCAAAATAATGAAAAATGGCATTTCATCTTTCGCTTCAGCAGCAGCGAATAAATCGTCTAACTCCGCATATTGATAAGCCGCCACTTGAGCTGCAACACCCTGATGCGCTCCACTCACTACTTTTTCAATTTTTTGTTTGGGTACAAATTGAACTTGGATTTTCCGTTCTTTCGCTAATGTTAAGACTTGTTTTAATACGCCTTTTTGTGAACCTTCTTGCACGTATATTTTATGGATATCTCTATCAGATCGTAATACTTCAAGAACAGGATTTCTCCCGCCAATCCACTCTTGCTCATTTTCTTGTTCCATTAGTTGGTTTCCACTCCTTTTTCTACTATTTCAAGCGCCTTTTCCATCCATTCTTGTAAACGATCCAACTCACCGGCTAAGTAAAGATAACCTAGCACTGCTTCAAAAGATGTGGACATACTGTAAGTTCCAGGGTCAGTATTTTTAGGCACTGTATACGACTTGGCATTACGCCCACGCTTTGCAATTCTATCTTCTTCTTCCGTCAAAAAACCTTCCGCAATCATAGCTTTTAGCGCCACAGCTTGCCCTTTTGCAGAAACGAATTTTGTCGCCGTTTTGTGTAACTGATTCGGTTTTGTCTTTCCAGCAGCAAGTAAATATTCGCGAATAAATTTTTCATAAACTGCGTCACCCATGTAAGCAAGCGCGAGGCCATTAAGTTGTTTGTATTCTTTCACTTCTGCCATGATTTACCCCCGTCTAAACCGCGTGCCTTGCGCAGTGTCTTCCAAAATAATATTTTTTTCTTTTAAAATGTCTCGAATTTCATCAGCACGTGCAAAATTACGTTCGTTTCGCGCTTGCAGACGTTCTTCAATTAACGCTTCTACTTCGCTATCATCCAGCGAATCAGTTTGCGTATTTTCTAATTTCAAGCCTAATACTTCCGCAAACAAACGCATCATGCTTAAGAATTCGCGCAGAACATTGATAGAAACAGTTTCTTTAGCCAAATAAATATTGGCACGCTTTGCAAGTTCGTGAAAAGTAGTAATTGCATTTGCCGTATTGAAATCATCATCCATATCATCTTCAAAAGCTTGTTTTAATTCCGTTAGCTGTTCTAGCCACTCGTCCTCATGCGCTTCTTCCACATATTCACCGTCATCTGTTTGAATACGATGATCAATATTTTGGTATGCAATCATTAACCGTTCCAAACCATTTTTCGCATCTTCTAAAATTGCATCATTCAGTGTAATTGGCTTCCGGTAATGTACAGATAGCATGAAGAAACGAATCACATTTGGATCATTGTCTTTTAGCACATCATGCAGCGTAATAAAATTCCCAAGTGATTTGGACATTTTTTCCCCATCAATATTTAAAAAGGCATTATGCATCCAGTAGTTCGCGAACGTTTTCCCAGTTGCCGCTTCGGATTGAGCAATCTCATCCTCATGGTGAGGGAATACTAAATCTTGCCCACCCGCATGAATATCAATCGTGTCACCAAGATATTTTTTCGCAAGCGCCGAGCATTCAATATGCCAACCCGGGCGCCCATTACCAAACGGACTTTCCCAGAAAATTTCACCCGGTTTAGCCGCTTTCCAAAGGGTGAAATCAAGTTCATCTTGCTTACGCTCATTATATTCAACCCGAGCCCCGTGCTGCAATTCCGATAATTCTTGGCCAGATAGTTTCCCGTAATCTTTGAATTTTTTCGTCCGGAAATACACATCACCAGCCGACTCATACGCATAGCCTTTTTCAATTAGCGTACTGATCAATTGAATAATTTCATCCATATTCTCCGTTACACGTGGATTCACAGTCGCTTTCGCCACATTCAGTTGATCTACATCATCAAAGTAAGCCCCAATAAAACGATCCGCCACTTCGGGAACCGTCAACTTTAGCTCATTTGCCGCACGAATTAATTTATCATCCACATCCGTAAAATTAGACACGAATTTCACATCATAACCACGATACGTAAAATAACGTCGAACTGTATCGAAAACAATAATTGGCCGCGCATTCCCGATATGAATGTAGTTATACACAGTCGGTCCGCAAACGTACATTTTCACTTCGCCATCTTTGAGTGGTTTAAAAGGCTCTTTCTCTCGTTTTAACGTATTAAAAATTTGTATCGACAATCAGATCTACTCCTTTTCCTTCAAAAGTTTTTCTACTATATTTTCTAATTCCGCAATTCGTAATGTCAGTTCATCCATTTTAGGAACCGCATGTCCTACCGTACGACCATTCAAACGAACAACCTTAGCAGGAATCCCAACAACCGTTGCGCCTGGAGGTACATCTTTTAAAACGACAGCTCCTGCTCCAATACGCGCTCCTGCTCCAATTTCCACCGGCCCAAGTACTTTCGCTCCTGCCGAAACAAGCGCCCCGTCACCGACAGTTGGATGGCGTTTCCCGCAATCTTTTCCAGTTCCACCTAGCGTAACTCCGTGGAATATCGTTACATCATCCCCAATTTCTGCTGTTTCACCAATAACAATTCCTGCACCATGATCAATAAAAAGCCTTCTACCAATAGTTGCGCCTGGATGAATCTCTATATTAGTCCAGAAACGAGCGTTCTGCGATAATACTTTTCCAAACAAAACCATTTTATGACGATAAAAAAAGTTCGCCACACGATGCCACCAAAGTGCGTGCAATCCCGGATTCGTTAAAAAAGCATCAAAAAAGCTTTTCGTCGCAGGGTCATTCTTTATAATTGTTGCAATATCTTCTTTTAAGCGAGTTGGCATTTTGTTGCCTCCTTATTCAAGTTCGTACATTTTTTCATTGGAACCTACGCCAACAAAAAAAGCCCCTCCGATACAGAGACGCTTTGCGCGGTTCCACTCTGACTTGAGTACTGCCAATTTTAGCAAATACTCCAACTCTAGGGGTGGGGGTAACGACCCACATTTCGTCTGACGATACTAAATTTCCCATCAGAATTCAGGGAGGCATTTCAGGAGTGTTCAGCTAAGTCGCTTCCAGCCATGGCGACTCTCTCTATAAACTTAGAATTCCGTACTTCTTCCCATCATCACTTTTTCCGTATATTTAGTTCTATTATAACAGCAATAAAATTCCTTGCAACTGAAATATATCAAAATAAAAAAGCACCCCGCAAATAGCCGAGATGCTTTCATTCAAAATTAATTATTTTTCAACCATGTATCCAAACGATTAAGCACTTTTTCACGACCAAGAACTTCGATTGCAAGTGGCAATTCAGGACCATGCATTTCACCCGTTGTCACAATACGAATTGGCATAAATAAACCTTTACCTTTTACGCCCGTTTCTTTTTGAACCCGCTTGATTGCCGCTTTTACTTCCGCAGCTTCTAGAACTTCTAGTGCTTCTAATTCTTTTTTGAATGCTGAAATAACAGTTGGAACTGTCTCTTCCGCAAGCACTGCTGTCTCTTCTTCATCAAACGTAATTGACTCTGCATCCGCAAAGAACATTTCTGAAAGTGGCACAATTTCCGCACCATAGCTCATTTGCTCATGATAAAGTGACACTAATTTGTGCACCCAATCAAGTTCAGCTTGATCTAACTCAGCAGATACAACACCTGCTTTTTGTAAATGCGGTAGCGATAGTTCTACTACATCATTTAGTGGTAATTTTTTCACATATTGGTTATTCACCCAAGTCAATTTAACATTATCAAATAATGCTGGTGATTTAGATAAACGCTTCGGATCAAACATTTTAATGAATTCTTCTTTAGAGAAAATTTCTTCTTCCCCTTCTGGAGACCAACCAAGCATAGCAATAAAGTTAAACAAAGCTTCTGGTAAATATCCTAAATCGCGATATTGTTCGATAAATTGAATAATCGAACCGTCACGTTTACTTAATTTACGTCTGCTCTCATTCACAATAAGTGTCATATGACCAAAAATTGGCGGCTCCCAGCCAAATGCATTATAAATCAAAATTTGCTTAGGCGTATTCGAAATATGGTCATCCCCACGAAGAACATGAGAGATTTCCATTAAATGGTCATCCACTGCTACAGCAAAGTTATAAGTCGGAATTCCATCTTTTTTCGCAATAACAAAATCGCCTATTCCATTTGATTCAAAAGAAACATCGTCTTTCACCATATCGTTAAAAGTGATTGTTTCATTTGCTGGCACTTTGAAACGAATACTTGGTTTAAAACCTTGCGCTTCTTTCTCCGCTTGTTGTTCTTTTGTTAAATGACGACATTTCCCGCTATAACGAGGCATTTCACCGTTTGCTTTTTGTTTTTCACGTTCAGCATCCAGCTCTTCTTCCGTACAATAACATTTATAAGCCAAACCTTCATCCAGAAGTTGTTGAATTAACGGTTCATAAATGGATTGACGTTCCGATTGACGGTAAGGTCCGTATTTTCCAGGAACATCCACACCTTCATCCCAGTCCATACCTAGCCATTTCAAATTTGTCATCTGACTTTCTTCACCGTCAGCTATGTTACGTTTCGCATCCGTGTCTTCAATTCGAATGATAAAATCTCCATCATTATGTCTTGCAAATAAATAGTTAAATAGGGCAGTACGCGCATTCCCAATATGCAAAAATCCAGTTGGACTTGGTGCATAACGTACACGTACTCGTTTTGTTTCACTCACAATTATTCACTCCTTCAATTATTTTTCAAGTAAGACAACGGCTAGACTTGCGATGCCTTCTTCCCGACCAGTAAACCCTAATTTCTCTGTCGTAGTCGCCTTTACATTAACTTGGGCTGAATCCGCATGTAGCAACTCCGCAATTCGAAGCTTCATTTGCTCCACATATGGCGCCATTTTTGGCTTTTCAGCAATAATAGTAGCATCTAGATTTCCAAGACGAAAACCATCCGCCTCTACCTTCTGCCAAATTTCCTCAAGTAGCTCAGCTGAATCCGCATCTTTAAAAGCCATATCTGTGTCCGGAAAAAAATGACCAATATCACCAGCGCCAATTGCGCCTATGATAGCATCAGTAATAGCATGAAGAAGTACATCCGCATCACTGTGACCTAGTAACCCTTTCTCATAAGGAATTTTAATCCCGCCAACAATCAGTTCTCGGTCATAAGCAAGTTTATGTACATCATAACCTTGGCCAATTCTAATCATTTGCTATCCCTCCAAGTTCCCCTAAAATCGCCTTAGCGAGCGGCATATCTTCAGGAGTTGTCAGCTTAATATTATAATAGCTTCCTTGGACAATAGCAACAGGACAAGGAAGTCGCTCAACCAGACTAGCTTCATCCGTTCCTAAAAACTGTTCTTTTCGAGCAAGCTGATGCGCTTTTCGTAAAATAGGCAGTTCAAAAGCTTGCGGCGTTTGAACTTGCCAAAGATTTTCACGGTCAACAGTTTCTTGAACGACACCTTTCACCACTCGTTTCACCGTATCTTTTACTTTTACTGCACAAATCGCGGCTTTACTTTGCTCTACACCAATTAATAATCGATCAATAATATCTAACGTGATAAACGGTCTTGCGCCATCATGTACTAAGACAACCCGCTCTGTCCCACAACGTTCAAGACCTGCTGCCACACTATATTGGCGTTCACTTCCACCTTTCACAATCTCAATTCGGCTTTCAGCAACGTTAAGCTGACTCATTAATTCTTTCACATGCTTTCTTTCCTCTTCTTGACACACAACAATCACTTTGGAACAACGATTATCTGCTAAAAAAGGACGCAAGGCATGAATGAAAATTGGTTCACCAACTAACTCTAGCCACATTTTATTTTTCTGGGCATTCATACGTTTCCCTTGACCTGCCGCTAAAAAAACCAACTCATAATTCATGCTTATTTCCTCCTTCTAATCAGGATGGTTTAGCAAAAATCATTCTTCCTGCTGATGTTTGAAGTACACTCGTTACTTCCACTTGAATTGTTTCATTAATAAATTTACGACCATCTTCTACAACAATCATTGTTCCATCATCTAAATATGCAACGCCTTGATTGTGTTCTTTACCATCTTTCACCATAAGAACAGTCATTTTCTCACCTGGCAAAACAACTGGTTTTACAGCATTCGCCAAATCATTAATATTTAAAACCGGTACATTTTGGAATTCACATACTTTGTTCAAATTATAATCATTTGTAACAACAATACCGCCCATTACTTTAGCAAGTTTCACAAGTTTACTATCCACTTCTGGCGTATCTTCAAAATCACCTTCATACATTTCCACTTGAATAGCCTCTTCTTTTTGGATTCGATTTAAAATATCTAATCCCCGGCGCCCTCTTGTACGTTTAAGCGTATCGGATGAATCCGCAATATGCTGAAGTTCGGCTAACACAAATAGTGGAATAACCACCGTTCCATCTAAAAATCCAGTAGTCAAAATGTCTGCAATACGACCATCAATAATTACACTCGTATCCAAAATTTTATATGTTTTCTTAGATTTCTCTTCTGTTTTCTCTTCTTCTGGTGTTCTTTTCTTTGCATTTCTGTTATTGACAAAATTTCCAAATTCGTTGCGACGACTAATTCCGATACGGAACCCTAAATAACCTAGAACTAATGTTAAAATAACTGGTACTACTGAATTTAAAAGCGGAATATTTGTTTGACTTAATGCATTGCTCGCGAAAAACGCAATGACCAAACCTACAAATAAACCAAGTCCCCCATAAACAAGGGTTGCAATAGCAATTTTAGCTAACTTTTCCTCTAACCAATTAAGTGCGGCTTCTACATATTTCACCGCCCAGAAAGTAATAAGATAAAATATAAGTGCACCAATCAGAGCATCAGTATAAGGATTATTAATTAGCAGAATGTGACCTATTCCAAGTTTCACCCATAGAGCAGGTAGTGAAAAGACTCCCGTTGTCCCACCTAGAATTAAAAAACACACTCGAATTACCCATGTAAGCATTTAGTTTCCTCCTTTCCATTTTTAATTTATATATATAATTGGGCTATTACCAAATATACATATAGCACTATTTTACACTATTAAAAGACTATACCGCAAATAGTACTCACGGAATCAACGAAGTATTTAGTTTTAATCTGGTAAAGCTTTCTTCAAAGCTTCTCCAATCGTTTCCACCCCAACCACTTGCACGTCTTTCGGTATTTTCCAATTACCTTCGTTATTTTTAGGAATAAAAATTCGCTTAAAGCCAAGTTTTGCGGCTTCTTGTACGCGTTGTTCAATTCTTGCAACACGACGAATCTCACCTGTAAGTCCAAGTTCTCCAATAAAGCAATCCGTACTTCTTGTTGGTTTATCACGATAGCTAGATGCAACACTGACTGCAACCGCCAAATCCACTGCAGGTTCATCCAATTTAACCCCACCAGCTGCTTTCAAATAAGCATCTTGGTTTTGCAACATTAAACCTACTCGCTTTTCTAAAACAGCCATAATTAGCGAAACTTTATTATAGTCTATTCCTGTCGCCATTCGCTTAGCATTACCAAACATCGTAGGCGAAACAAGCGCTTGTATTTCCACAAGGACGGGGCGAGTTCCTTCCATAGAAGCTACAACCGTTGAACCTGAAGCGCCTTCAAGACGTTCTTCCAAGAACACTTCGGAAGGATTAGCAACTTCTACAAGTCCAACATCTCGCATTTCAAATATACCCATTTCATTAGTGGAACCAAAACGGTTTTTCACTGCACGCAAAATCCGGTAAGCATGATGACGCTCCCCTTCAAAATAAAGCACAGTATCAACCATATGTTCAAGTAGGCGCGGCCCCGCAATAGCACCTTCCTTTGTTACATGTCCAACAATAAAGATTGCAATGTTTTGCATTTTAGCAATTCGCATCAATGTCGCTGTACATTCCCTAACTTGCGAAACACTCCCCGCTGCACTTGTAACATCGGGATGATAAACAGTCTGAATGGAGTCAATGACTACAAAATCAGGCTTCACAAAATCAATCGTTTCTTGAACTGCTTCTAAATTTGTTTCTGCATACACATATAAATTATCTCCCGAAACTTGCAAGCGTTCCGCCCGCAGCTTCGTTTGTTTGATAGATTCTTCTCCTGATATATACAATACTTTTTTATTTGTGAGCGTCAGTTGAGCTGAAACTTGCAGTAATAAAGTCGACTTCCCGATACCAGGATCCCCACCGACAAGTACCATAGATCCTGGAACCACACCTCCGCCAAGAACTCTATTTAACTCCGGCATATTGGTTTCGACACGTTTTTCTGTTTCACTTGCTATTTGAGTAATTGGAGTCGCTTTCGAAGGTTCTCCCGTATGATTAAAAGCTGAGCGTGATTTTTTTGACGGCTCCAAAGCTTCTACCATCTGATTCCACTCGTTGCAATTCGGACATTTTCCCATCCATTTTGCCGATTCATATCCACATGCCTGACACACAAATTTGGTTGTCCTTTTTGCTTTAGCCATTTCTACATCCCTCCATACATATGCTCCATTTTACCACAGATCATCTGTTCGCGTTAATCCTTTTCATCAAATTCGTTTTTTTGACACGAATCCTGATTTTTCCATAAAAAACCTCCCTTCAAAATTGATTAAGGGAGGCGTGTTTGTTATTTAGTTTTTACCTTTTTTGCAGTTGTTTTCTTTTTTGGTGCGTCTTTTTTTCTAACCTCTAACTTGCCATCTTTTACACCAATTTCCACGTAATCGCCTACTTTAATGTTACCACGAAGTAATTCTTCAGAAAGCATATCTTCCACTTCTTTTTGAATAGCTCGTTTCAAAGGACGGGCTCCGTATTCTGGATCGTATCCGTCTTTAGCAATTTTGGATTTCGCACCTTCAGTTAATTTCACATGAATATCGCGTTCGGCTAATCGTTTTGTTAATTGAGCAGTCAGCAAAGTAACAATTTGTTTCAATTCTTTTTCTTGTAGCGAATGGAATACAATTGTTTCATCAATTCGGTTGATAAACTCTGGCCGGAACGCCTGTTTTAAATCTTGTAAAACACGGTGCTCCATAGCTTTATGGTCTTTAAGCGGATCAATAACATTAAAGCCCATTGATTTATCTTGTTTCATTTCTTGAGCCCCAATATTGGAAGTCATAATGATGACCGTATTTCTAAAATCAACCACCCGTCCTTTAGAATCAGTCAAACGACCATCGTCAAGCACTTGTAGCAACATATTAAATACATCCGGATGCGCTTTTTCAATTTCATCTAAAAGAACTACTGAATAAGGTTTTTGACGAACTTTTTCTGTCAGTTGCCCACCTTCTTCATAGCCTACATAACCTGGAGGAGCCCCAACTAAACGAGCAGTCGAGAATTTCTCCATGTACTCAGACATGTCAATTCGAATCATCGAATCCTCATCGCCAAACATAGACTCAGCAAGCGCGCGAGCAAGTTCTGTTTTCCCAACACCAGTAGGTCCAAGGAAAATAAAGGAACCAATTGGACGCTTAGGATCTTTAAGTCCAGCACGAGCTCTACGTACAGCTAGCGAAACAGCTTTCACCGCAGCATCTTGCCCAATCACGCGTTCATGTAAAAGTTTCTCCATATTTAAAAGTTTATTTGTCTCTGTTTCCGCAAGTTTTGCAACTGGAATCCCAGTCCAACTTGCAACAACTTCAGCAACAATCTCTTCTGTTACTTCACTATGGTCAAGCCCTTGCTTTTCTTGCCAATTCGCTTTTGTTTCTTCTAATGATTTTTTAAGTTTTTGTTCTTTATCGCGTAATGACGCTGCTTTTTCAAATTCTTGCCCTTGAACAGCCGCATCTTTTTCTTTTTTCAAATCGGATAAATTGTTTTCCATTTCTTTTACATTTTTTGGCGTTGTAAAAGATTTCAAACGTACTTTAGAACCAGATTCATCAATAACATCAATCGCTTTATCCGGTAAGAAACGGTCTGAAATGTACCGATCAGATAGACGAACAGCAGCCTCAAGCGCTTCATCAGTAATCGCAACACGGTGATGCGCCTCATAACGATCACGCAACCCATGTAAAATTTGAATGGATTCTTCTACAGTTGGCTCATCTACTTTAATCGGTTGGAAACGTCTCTCAAGTGCAGCATCTTTTTCAATATATTTACGGTACTCATCCAGTGTTGTTGCACCAATACATTGCAACTCACCACGAGCTAGAGGCGGCTTCAAGATATTCGAGGCATCAATCGCACCTTCCGCTCCACCAGCACCAATTAAGGTATGCAATTCATCAATAAATAGAATAACATTGCCGGCTTGACGAATCTCATCCATTACTTTTTTCAAACGGTCTTCAAATTCACCACGATATTTTGTCCCTGCCACAACAGTCCCCATATCCAGTGTCATTACACGTTTTCCACGTAAAGTCTCAGGCACTTCATTACGAACAATTTGTTGCGCTAGTCCTTCTGCAATCGCTGTTTTACCAACACCAGGTTCTCCAATAAGTACTGGGTTATTCTTCGTCCGACGACTAAGCACTTCAATCACACGTTGGATTTCTTTAGAACGGCCAATAACCGGATCCAAATTATCTTCCCGAGCAATAACTGTTAAATCACGTGCCAAACTATCTAAAGTCGGTGTAGCCTGTGTATTTGTTTGTCTTCCTGCCCCAGTAGCATCCCCGCCGCCTAAGAGCTGTAAAACTTGCTGACGAGCTTTATTCAAACTAATACCAAGATTACTTAAAACTCGAGCCGCAACTCCTTCGCCTTCACGAATAAGCCCCAGTAAGATATGTTCTGTTCCAACATAAGTATGCCCTAATTTACGAGCCTCATCCATGGACAGTTCAATTACTTTTTTCGCACGAGGTGTATATTGGATCGTCGTCACAGCTTTTTCCCCATGACCAATTAATCCTTCTACCTCTTGCTGCACTTTTTCAGAACTAATTCCCAGTTCATAGAGAGCTTTCGCCGCAATTCCTTCGCCTTCTCTTACAAGCCCTAATAAAATATGTTCTGTTCCTAAATTACTATGATTCAAACGCATCGCCTCTTCTTGTGACAACGCGAGTACTTTCTGAGCTCTTTGCGTAAATCGTCCAAACATCATTGTTGTTTCCTCCTTATCGTAAGCCTCATCATTTATCGCCCAAAATCTCGCGAATCACTTTGGCCCGTATTACTTTCTCTTCTAATTCATCCATATCTCGTCCTGCTTCTCTTCTCAAAAAAGCTGGTTGCGAGAATAGTACCAATTCATTCATTTTTTGGCGAGAAATATGCTCGAAAAATCCTAATTCTACACCAAGCCGTATATCCGATATAGCATCTGAAGCTTCTTTCATAGAAATAATTCGACAATTCATCAATAAACCATATGATCTAAAAACTCTATCCTCAAGTGCAATATGAAATTTTTGCTTTAATGTAGTTCTAGCAACACGCTCTTGCATGATAATTTGTTCAATGACTTGCGTTAAATCTTCCACAATTTCTGTTTCCGTTTTACCGAGAGTTACTTGATTTGAGACCTGGAAAATATTACTTGCAGGCATGCTACCTTCTCCGTATATACCTCTTACCACAAAACCTAGGCTCCTAATCGCTTCAATCACACTTTTAATCCTTTTTGTTGTCACGAGTCCCGGTAAATGCACCATTACTGAAGCGCGCATACCAGTCCCGATATTAGTCACACAACTCGTCAAATATCCAAACTCTTTATCAAAAGCATAACTAAGCTTCTCTTCCACATAACCATCAATTTGCAACGCTGCCTCTAACGCATCAAATAATCTCAAACCCGGCGTCATGCACTGTATCCGCAAATGATCTTCCTCATTCAACATAATACTCACATTTTCTTCCTCATTTAAAAGAACCGCACCATATTCACTTTTATTCATCATATAAGGACTAATTAAATGTTTTTCCACCAAAAGCGCCTTTTGTAACAAAGAAATTTGATTCATTTTAATCAAAGTAAAATTATCATCAAAAACTTCGGCAATATTATCAACAATCTCTTCCTTCTGCTCATAAACTGGAAACTGTTCATCCTTCAAATTCCTAGCAAGCCTAATACGTGAGCTTAAAACAACATCATCGTCATCACCAGCATTTTCTAACCAAGAACTCAGCCGCGGTTCAAATACATTCATTTATCCTCACCTCCAGCTTTCAAAGCCTTGATTTCATCACGGACAACAGCAGCTTCCTCAAACTCCTCATTTTCAACTAGCTGTGCTAGCTTTTCTTGTAAGCGACTAATTTCATTTTGAACACCTTCCGCACGTTCAACTTCTGCAGGAACCTTACCAACATGTTTTTTATATCCATTTTGCACTCGACCAATAATCGGTACTAACTGTGCCTCAAAAGCCGAATAACACTCCGGGCACCCAACTCGATTAGTCTTTAAAAACTCTTCAAAACTAAGATGGCAATTCTCACAAACAACCTCTTTCTGCGCATTTTCTTCTTTTTGCAAAAGCGTTAAGAAGTCAAGAGCAACCTCACTAAAAGTATCCATCGCTTTAACCAAATCTTTTTCCGAAGAGAGAGCTTCGTCCGTAGCACAATTCTCACATAGGTACAATGACTCCACTTTCCCAAGCTCATTTAATTGTTGCAAGGCAATAACTGCTTTATTTTCTCCACATCTTTGACAAATCATCGTCATCACACCTTAATCATATTTCAAAGCAACTAACATCGCCTCTAAAATCCTACTTCTCAAAATATCTCTATCGGGTAAAGGTAAAATTAAAACTTCCCTGTCCAATGCCGCCACCATTAATCTTGCTTCTTTCTTCGTTATTACTTCTTCTTCAAGCAATCTCAAAATAACATCTTCAGAAAATGATTGAGAGACCTTTTTATCATGAACCATTGAAATGATTGCTTCTAACAATTGAAGTTTATCATTCATTTTCACTTTAATAATCCTAATATAGCCACCACCACCACGTTTACTTTCAACGATATACCCTCGTTCCATTGTAAATCTAGTGTTTATTACATAATTAATTTGTGAAGGTACACATTCAAACTTATCTGCAATTTCACTTCTTTTAATTTCGACTGCTTCACTTGATTCCAATACTTGTTTCAAATAAGCTTCTATAACATCAGAAATGTTTTTCATTATAAGGAATCTCCTTTCTGTTTTTTGCAAATCATTGACTTTGACTATTTTTGACTTTAATTATACTAGATATCCCTACCTATTAGCAATTTATTTATCTTTTACAAACAAAAAAAGCCCTAAATAATTAGGACTTTTCAAATTGCCCGGCAGCGACCTACTCTCGCAGGGGGAAGCCCCCAACTACCATTGGCGCAGAGAAGCTTAACTACCGTGTTCGGGATGGGAACGGGTGTGACCTTCTCGCCATAACTACCAGACAATATAAAGTTGTTGAAAGATTGCTCTCTCAAAACTAGAGAAGAAAGGGTTCAGTTAGGTAACTTCGTTTCATTTTTTGGTTAAGTCCTCGATCGATTAGTATTTGTCCGCTCCATGTATCGCTACACTTCCACTCCAAACCTATCTACCTGATCATCTTTCAGGGATCTTACTTTCCGAAGAAATGGGAAATCTCATCTTGAGGGGGGCTTCACGCTTAGATGCTTTCAGCGTTTATCCCTGCCACACATAGCTACCCAGCGATGCTCCTGGCGGAACAACTGGTACACCAGCGGTGTGTCCATCCCGGTCCTCTCGTACTAAGGACAGCTCCTCTCAAATTTCCTGCGCCCGCGACGGATAGGGACCGAACTGTCTCACGACGTTCTGAACCCAGCTCGCGTGCCGCTTTAATGGGCGAACAGCCCAACCCTTGGGACCGACTACAGCCCCAGGATGCGACGAGCCGACATCGAGGTGCCAAACCTCCCCGTCGATGTGGACTCTTGGGGGAGATAAGCCTGTTATCCCCGGGGTAGCTTTTATCCGTTGAGCGATGGCCCTTCCATGCGGAACCACCGGATCACTAAGCCCGACTTTCGTCCCTGCTCGACTTGTCAGTCTCGCAGTCAAGCTCCCTTGTGCCTTTACACTCTGCGAATGATTTCCATCCATTCTGAGGGAACCTTTGGGCGCCTCCGTTACTCTTTAGGAGGCGACCGCCCCAGTCAAACTGCCCACCTGACACTGTCTCCCCACGCGCTAAGCGTGGCGGGTTAGAATGGTCATACAGCCAGGGTAGTATCCCACCATTGCCTCCTCGTATGCTAGCGCACACGTCTCTTCGGCTCCTACCTATCCTGTACAAGCGGTACAAACATTCCATATCAGGTTGCAGTAAAGCTCCACGGGGTCTTTCCGTCCTGTCGCGGGTAACCTGCATCTTCACAGGTACTATAATTTCACCGAGTCTCTCGTTGAGACAGTGCCCAGATCGTTGCGCCTTTCGTGCGGGTCGGAACTTACCCGACAAGGAATTTCGCTACCTTAGGACCGTTATAGTTACGGCCGCCGTTTACTGGGGCTTCAATTCGTACCTTCGCCGAAGCTAAGCACTCCTCTTAACCTTCCAGCACCGGGCAGGCGTCAGCCCCTATACGTCACCTTACGGTTTTGCAGAGACCTGTGTTTTTGCTAAACAGTCGCCTGGGCCTATTCACTGCGGCTCTCTCGGGCTTGCACCCTAATAGAGCACCCCTTCTCCCGAAGTTACGGGGTCATTTTGCCGAGTTCCTTAACGAGAGTTCTCTCGCTCACCTTAGGATTCTCTCCTCATCTACCTGTGTCGGTTTGCGGTACGGGCAGTACTACTCTTCCTAGAGGCTTTTCTTGACAGCGTGAAATCAGGAACTTCCGTACTTAATTTCCTTCCCCATCACAGCTCATGCTTCGTGAGAAGCGGATTTGCCTACTTCTCACACTCACTGCTTGGACGCACATTTCCATTCGTGCGATTCCCTATCCTTCTGTGTCACCCCATCGGTTAAACAATTAGCACTGGTACAGGAATCTCTACCTGTTGTCCATCGCCTACGCCTATCGGCCTCGGCTTAGGTCCCGACTAACCCTGAGCGGACGAGCCTTCCTCAGGAAACCTTAGATATTCGGTGGAAGGGATTCTCACCCTTCTTTCGCTACTCATACCGGCATTCTCACTTCTAAGCGCTCCACCAGTCCTTCCGGTCTGACTTCACCGCCCTTAGAACGCTCTCCTACCACGAACCTCTAAAGAGGTTCATCCACAGTTTCGGTAATATGTTTAGCCCCGGTACATTTTCGGCGCGGGGTCACTCGACCAGTGAGCTATTACGCACTCTTTCAATGGTGGCTGCTTCTAAGCCAACATCCTGGTTGTCTAAGCAACCCCACATCCTTTTCCACTTAACATATATTTGGGGACCTTAACTGGTGGTCTGGGCTGTTTCCCTTTCGACTACGGATCTTATCACTCGCAGTCTGACTCCCGAGTATAAGTACATGGCATTCGGAGTTTATCTGAATTCGGTAACCCGAGAAGGGCCCCTAGTCCAAACAGTGCTCTACCTCCATGACTCTTTACCTCGAGGCTAGCCCTAAAGCTATTTCGGAGAGAACCAGCTATCTCCAAGTTCGATTGGAATTTCTCCGCTACCCACACCTCATCCCCGCACTTTTCAACGTGCGTGGGTTCGGACCTCCAGTAAGTATTACCTTACCTTCATCCTGGACATGGGTAGATCACCTGGTTTCGGGTCTACGACCTGTTACTTATGCGCCCTATTCAGACTCGCTTTCGCTACGGCTCCGCTTTTTCCGCTTAACCTTGCAACAAATCGTAACTCGCCGGTTCATTCTACAAAAGGCACGCTATCACCCATTAACGGGCTCTAACTACTTGTAGGCACACGGTTTCAGGAACTGTTTCACTCCCCTTCCGGGGTGCTTTTCACCTTTCCCTCACGGTACTGGTTCACTATCGGTCACTAGGGAGTATTTAGCCTTGGGAGATGGTCCTCCCGGATTCCGACGGAATTTCACGTGTTCCGCCGTACTCAGGATCCACTCTGGAGGGAAAGCCATTTCAACTACCGGGCTGTTACCGTCTTTGGCGGGCCTTTCCAGACCGCTTCATTTATAACTTTCTTTTGTAACTCCGTATAGAGTGTCCTACAACCCCAAGAAGCAAGCTTCTTGGTTTGGGCTCTTTCCGTTTCGCTCGCCGCTACTCAGGAAATCGATTTTTCTTTCTCTTCCTCCAGGTACTTAGATGTTTCAGTTCCCTGGGTCTGCCTTCCTCACGCTATGTATTCACGTAAGGATACTATCCGACTAAAGATAGTGGGTTCCCCCATTCGGAAATCTCTGGATCAACGCTTACGTACAGCTCCCCAAAGCATATCGGTGTTAGTCCCGTCCTTCTTCGGCTCCTAGTGCCAAGGCATCCACCGTGCGCCCTTTCTAACTTAACCAATTTACTTCTACGAAGTAAAGGTTGTTTTTCTGATTTTCCGTATCAGCGATGATACTTCCAATCAGATGAAAGATTCACTTTCAGATGATTCTCGGTTACTTGTGTCATAAATAATAAATTATCTATGCTAACTTTACTAACTTTCTTATCTAGTTTTCAAAGAACAAACATACTGAGAAGTACTAACCTCTCAAAACTGAACAAATAGAGAAGAACGAAAACTCACAGGTTTCCTTTTCCTTAGAAAGGAGGTGATCCAGCCGCACCTTCCGATACGGCTACCTTGTTACGACTTCACCCCAATTATCTGTCCCACCTTCGGCGGCTGGCTCCATAAAGGTTACCCTACCGACTTCGGGTGTTACAAACTCTCGTGGTGTGACGGGCGGTGTGTACAAGGCCCGGGAACGTATTCACCGTGGCATGCTGATCCACGATTACTAGCGATTCCGGCTTCATGTAGGCGAGTTGCAGCCTACAATCCGAACTGAGAATAGTTTTATGGGATTAGCTCCACCTCGCGGCTTCGCGACCCTTTGTACTATCCATTGTAGCACGTGTGTAGCCCAGGTCATAAGGGGCATGATGATTTGACGTCATCCCCACCTTCCTCCGGCTTGCACCGGCAGTCACTTTAGAGTGCCCAACTAAATGCTGGCAACTAAAATCAAGGGTTGCGCTCGTTGCGGGACTTAACCCAACATCTCACGACACGAGCTGACGACAACCATGCACCACCTGTCACTTTGTCCCCGAAGGGAAAGCTCTGTCTCCAGAGTGGTCAAAGGATGTCAAGACCTGGTAAGGTTCTTCGCGTTGCTTCGAATTAAACCACATGCTCCACCGCTTGTGCGGGCCCCCGTCAATTCCTTTGAGTTTCAACCTTGCGGTCGTACTCCCCAGGCGGAGTGCTTAATGCGTTAGCTGCAGCACTAAGGGGCGGAAACCCCCTAACACTTAGCACTCATCGTTTACGGCGTGGACTACCAGGGTATCTAATCCTGTTTGCTCCCCACGCTTTCGCGCCTCAGCGTCAGTTACAGACCAGAGAGTCGCCTTCGCCACTGGTGTTCCTCCACATATCTACGCATTTCACCGCTACACGTGGAATTCCACTCTCCTCTTCTGCACTCCAGTCTTCCAGTTTCCAATGACCCTCCCCGGTTAAGCCGGGGGCTTTCACATCAGACTTAAAAGACCGCCTGCGCGCGCTTTACGCCCAATAAATCCGGACAACGCTTGCCACCTACGTATTACCGCGGCTGCTGGCACGTAGTTAGCCGTGGCTTTCTGGTTAGATACCGTCAAGGGACAAGCAGTTACTCTTATCCTTGTTCTTCTCTAACAACAGTACTTTACGATCCGAAAACCTTCTTCATACACGCGGCGTTGCTCCGTCAGACTTTCGTCCATTGCGGAAGATTCCCTACTGCTGCCTCCCGTAGGAGTCTGGGCCGTGTCTCAGTCCCAGTGTGGCCGATCACCCTCTCAGGTCGGCTATGCATCGTTGCCTTGGTAGGCCATTACCCTACCAACTAGCTAATGCACCGCGGGCCCATCTGTAAGCGATAGCCGAAACCATCTTTCAAAAGCGTGGCATGCGCCACACTTTATCATTCGGTATTAGCCCCGGTTTCCCGGAGTTATCCCCAACTTACAGGCAGGTTGCCCACGTGTTACTCACCCGTCCGCCACTAACTTTGGAAGAGCAAGCTCTTCCTCCGTTCGTTCGACTTGCATGTATTAGGCACGCCGCCAGCGTTCGTCCTGAGCCAGGATCAAACTCTCTTTAAAATATAAATTGAATTTGAATACTTATTCAACACCGTGAATAAGATTCCTTGCGTCAAATTGACTTCGCTAGCAATTAAATTACTAGTTTGTTTTGTTGAAAACAGCTTTCTGTTTTCTGCCCTGCGATTACCAGTGAGACTTTACGTCTCATTGCTTTTCGTCTTCTTCTTTGTTCAGTTTTCAAAGGTCACTTTTTCTTCTTCGTTGCCTTTAGCAGCAACTCTTATATCTTACTCTATTCTCTAAACAATGTCAACACATTTTTAGAAATAATTTGGTGGAGCCTAGCGGGATCGAACCGCTGACCTCCTGCGTGCAAAGCAGGCGCTCTCCCAGCTGAGCTAAGGCCCCATAATAAAAATCAAACAATCGGGAAGACAGGATTCGAACCTGCGACCCCTTGGTCCCAAACCAAGTGCTCTACCAAGCTGAGCTACTTCCCGTTTAATAAAGTGCGCCCAAGAGGAGTCGAACCTCTAACCGCTTGATTCGTAGTCAAGTACTCTATCCAGTTGAGCTATGGGCGCATATAAAAATAATGCCGAGGACCGGAATCGAACCGGTACGGATATCACTATCCGCAGGATTTTAAGTCCTGTGCGTCTGCCAGTTCCGCCACCCCGGCATATTGGAACTTTTGTAAACAAGCGGAAGACGGGGTTCGAACCCGCGACCCCCACCTTGGCAAGGTGATGTTCTACCACTGAACTACTTCCGCATATTTAAAATAAGTGCGGGTGAAGGGACTTGAACCCCCACGCCTCGCGGCGCCAGATCCTAAATCTGGTGCGTCTGCCAATTCCGCCACACCCGCAAAAGTGAGCCGTGCTGGGTTCGAACCAGCGACCCTCTGATTAAAAGTCAGATGCTCTACCAACTGAGCTAACGGCTCTCTACAATAAAAATATGTATTATCATAAAGTTAATATTAATGGTGCCGGCTGCAAGAGTCGAACTCGCGACCTACTGATTACAAATCAGTTGCTCTACCAACTGAGCTAAGCCGGCATAAAAAATGGAGGTTAACGGGATCGAACCGCTGACCCTCTGCTTGTAAGGCAGATGCTCTCCCAGCTGAGCTAAACCTCCAGAAATACTGCCCGGCAGCGACCTACTCTCGCAGGGGGAAGCCCCCAACTACCATTGGCGCAGAGAAGCTTAACTACCGTGTTCGGGATGGGAACGGGTGTGACCTTCTCGCCATAACTACCAGACAATATAAAGTTGTTGAAAGATTGCTCTCTCAAAACTAGAGAAGAAAGGGTTCAGTTAGGTAACTTCGTTTCATTTTTTGGTTAAGTCCTCGATCGATTAGTATTTGTCCGCTCCATGTATCGCTACACTTCCACTCCAAACCTATCTACCTGATCATCTTTCAGGGATCTTACTTTCCGAAGAAATGGGAAATCTCATCTTGAGGGGGGCTTCACGCTTAGATGCTTTCAGCGTTTATCCCTGCCACACATAGCTACCCAGCGATGCTCCTGGCGGAACAACTGGTACACCAGCGGTGTGTCCATCCCGGTCCTCTCGTACTAAGGACAGCTCCTCTCAAATTTCCTGCGCCCGCGACGGATAGGGACCGAACTGTCTCACGACGTTCTGAACCCAGCTCGCGTGCCGCTTTAATGGGCGAACAGCCCAACCCTTGGGACCGACTACAGCCCCAGGATGCGACGAGCCGACATCGAGGTGCCAAACCTCCCCGTCGATGTGGACTCTTGGGGGAGATAAGCCTGTTATCCCCGGGGTAGCTTTTATCCGTTGAGCGATGGCCCTTCCATGCGGAACCACCGGATCACTAAGCCCGACTTTCGTCCCTGCTCGACTTGTCAGTCTCGCAGTCAAGCTCCCTTGTGCCTTTACACTCTGCGAATGATTTCCATCCATTCTGAGGGAACCTTTGGGCGCCTCCGTTACTCTTTAGGAGGCGACCGCCCCAGTCAAACTGCCCACCTGACACTGTCTCCCCACGCGCTAAGCGTGGCGGGTTAGAATGGTCATACAGCCAGGGTAGTATCCCACCATTGCCTCCTCGTATGCTAGCGCACACGTCTCTTCGGCTCCTACCTATCCTGTACAAGCGGTACAAACATTCCATATCAGGTTGCAGTAAAGCTCCACGGGGTCTTTCCGTCCTGTCGCGGGTAACCTGCATCTTCACAGGTACTATAATTTCACCGAGTCTCTCGTTGAGACAGTGCCCAGATCGTTGCGCCTTTCGTGCGGGTCGGAACTTACCCGACAAGGAATTTCGCTACCTTAGGACCGTTATAGTTACGGCCGCCGTTTACTGGGGCTTCAATTCGTACCTTCGCCGAAGCTAAGCACTCCTCTTAACCTTCCAGCACCGGGCAGGCGTCAGCCCCTATACGTCACCTTACGGTTTTGCAGAGACCTGTGTTTTTGCTAAACAGTCGCCTGGGCCTATTCACTGCGGCTCTCTCGGGCTTGCACCCTAATAGAGCACCCCTTCTCCCGAAGTTACGGGGTCATTTTGCCGAGTTCCTTAACGAGAGTTCTCTCGCTCACCTTAGGATTCTCTCCTCATCTACCTGTGTCGGTTTGCGGTACGGGCAGTACTACTCTTCCTAGAGGCTTTTCTTGACAGCGTGAAATCAGGAACTTCCGTACTTAATTTCCTTCCCCATCACAGCTCATGCTTCGTGAGAAGCGGATTTGCCTACTTCTCACACTCACTGCTTGGACGCACATTTCCATTCGTGCGATTCCCTATCCTTCTGTGTCACCCCATCGGTTAAACAATTAGCACTGGTACAGGAATCTCTACCTGTTGTCCATCGCCTACGCCTATCGGCCTCGGCTTAGGTCCCGACTAACCCTGAGCGGACGAGCCTTCCTCAGGAAACCTTAGATATTCGGTGGAAGGGATTCTCACCCTTCTTTCGCTACTCATACCGGCATTCTCACTTCTAAGCGCTCCACCAGTCCTTCCGGTCTGACTTCACCGCCCTTAGAACGCTCTCCTACCACGAACCTCTAAAGAGGTTCATCCACAGTTTCGGTAATATGTTTAGCCCCGGTACATTTTCGGCGCGGGGTCACTCGACCAGTGAGCTATTACGCACTCTTTCAATGGTGGCTGCTTCTAAGCCAACATCCTGGTTGTCTAAGCAACCCCACATCCTTTTCCACTTAACATATATTTGGGGACCTTAACTGGTGGTCTGGGCTGTTTCCCTTTCGACTACGGATCTTATCACTCGCAGTCTGACTCCCGAGTATAAGTACATGGCATTCGGAGTTTATCTGAATTCGGTAACCCGAGAAGGGCCCCTAGTCCAAACAGTGCTCTACCTCCATGACTCTTTACCTCGAGGCTAGCCCTAAAGCTATTTCGGAGAGAACCAGCTATCTCCAAGTTCGATTGGAATTTCTCCGCTACCCACACCTCATCCCCGCACTTTTCAACGTGCGTGGGTTCGGACCTCCAGTAAGTATTACCTTACCTTCATCCTGGACATGGGTAGATCACCTGGTTTCGGGTCTACGACCTGTTACTTATGCGCCCTATTCAGACTCGCTTTCGCTACGGCTCCGCTTTTTCCGCTTAACCTTGCAACAAATCGTAACTCGCCGGTTCATTCTACAAAAGGCACGCTATCACCCATTAACGGGCTCTAACTACTTGTAGGCACACGGTTTCAGGAACTGTTTCACTCCCCTTCCGGGGTGCTTTTCACCTTTCCCTCACGGTACTGGTTCACTATCGGTCACTAGGGAGTATTTAGCCTTGGGAGATGGTCCTCCCGGATTCCGACGGAATTTCACGTGTTCCGCCGTACTCAGGATCCACTCTGGAGGGAAAGCCATTTCAACTACCGGGCTGTTACCGTCTTTGGCGGGCCTTTCCAGACCGCTTCATTTATAACTTTCTTTTGTAACTCCGTATAGAGTGTCCTACAACCCCAAGAAGCAAGCTTCTTGGTTTGGGCTCTTTCCGTTTCGCTCGCCGCTACTCAGGAAATCGATTTTTCTTTCTCTTCCTCCAGGTACTTAGATGTTTCAGTTCCCTGGGTCTGCCTTCCTCACGCTATGTATTCACGTAAGGATACTATCCGACTAAAGATAGTGGGTTCCCCCATTCGGAAATCTCTGGATCAACGCTTACGTACAGCTCCCCAAAGCATATCGGTGTTAGTCCCGTCCTTCTTCGGCTCCTAGTGCCAAGGCATCCACCGTGCGCCCTTTCTAACTTAACCAATTTACTTCTACGAAGTAAAGGTTGTTTTTCTGATTTTCCGTATCAGCGATGATACTTCCAATCAGATGAAAGATTCACTTTCAGATGATTCTCGGTTACTTGTGTCATAAATAATAAATTATCTATGCTAACTTTACTAACTTTCTTATCTAGTTTTCAAAGAACAAACATACTGAGAAGTACTAACCTCTCAAAACTGAACAAATAGAGAAGAACGAAAACTCACAGGTTTCCTTTTCCTTAGAAAGGAGGTGATCCAGCCGCACCTTCCGATACGGCTACCTTGTTACGACTTCACCCCAATTATCTGTCCCACCTTCGGCGGCTGGCTCCATAAAGGTTACCCTACCGACTTCGGGTGTTACAAACTCTCGTGGTGTGACGGGCGGTGTGTACAAGGCCCGGGAACGTATTCACCGTGGCATGCTGATCCACGATTACTAGCGATTCCGGCTTCATGTAGGCGAGTTGCAGCCTACAATCCGAACTGAGAATAGTTTTATGGGATTAGCTCCACCTCGCGGCTTCGCGACCCTTTGTACTATCCATTGTAGCACGTGTGTAGCCCAGGTCATAAGGGGCATGATGATTTGACGTCATCCCCACCTTCCTCCGGCTTGCACCGGCAGTCACTTTAGAGTGCCCAACTAAATGCTGGCAACTAAAATCAAGGGTTGCGCTCGTTGCGGGACTTAACCCAACATCTCACGACACGAGCTGACGACAACCATGCACCACCTGTCACTTTGTCCCCGAAGGGAAAGCTCTGTCTCCAGAGTGGTCAAAGGATGTCAAGACCTGGTAAGGTTCTTCGCGTTGCTTCGAATTAAACCACATGCTCCACCGCTTGTGCGGGCCCCCGTCAATTCCTTTGAGTTTCAACCTTGCGGTCGTACTCCCCAGGCGGAGTGCTTAATGCGTTAGCTGCAGCACTAAGGGGCGGAAACCCCCTAACACTTAGCACTCATCGTTTACGGCGTGGACTACCAGGGTATCTAATCCTGTTTGCTCCCCACGCTTTCGCGCCTCAGCGTCAGTTACAGACCAGAGAGTCGCCTTCGCCACTGGTGTTCCTCCACATATCTACGCATTTC
The DNA here is from genome assembly GCF_000307025.1 of Listeria monocytogenes ATCC 19117. Lineage (GTDB taxonomy): Bacteria > Bacillota > Bacilli > Lactobacillales > Listeriaceae > Listeria > Listeria monocytogenes_B. Next base: position 241,477 of record NC_018584.1, on the reverse strand, counting down.
ACCGCTACACGTGGAATTCCACTCTCCTCTTCTGCACTCCAGTCTTCCAGTTTCCAATGACCCTCCCCGGTTAAGCCGGGGGCTTTCACATCAGACTTAAAAGACCGCCTGCGCGCGCTTTACGCCCAATAAATCCGGACAACGCTTGCCACCTACGTATTACCGCGGCTGCTGGCACGTAGTTAGCCGTGGCTTTCTGGTTAGATACCGTCAAGGGACAAGCAGTTACTCTTATCCTTGTTCTTCTCTAACAACAGTACTTTACGATCCGAAAACCTTCTTCATACACGCGGCGTTGCTCCGTCAGACTTTCGTCCATTGCGGAAGATTCCCTACTGCTGCCTCCCGTAGGAGTCTGGGCCGTGTCTCAGTCCCAGTGTGGCCGATCACCCTCTCAGGTCGGCTATGCATCGTTGCCTTGGTAGGCCATTACCCTACCAACTAGCTAATGCACCGCGGGCCCATCTGTAAGCGATAGCCGAAACCATCTTTCAAAAGCGTGGCATGCGCCACACTTTATCATTCGGTATTAGCCCCGGTTTCCCGGAGTTATCCCCAACTTACAGGCAGGTTGCCCACGTGTTACTCACCCGTCCGCCACTAACTTTGGAAGAGCAAGCTCTTCCTCCGTTCGTTCGACTTGCATGTATTAGGCACGCCGCCAGCGTTCGTCCTGAGCCAGGATCAAACTCTCTTTAAAATATAAATTGAATTTGAATACTTATTCAACACCGTGAATAAGATTCCTTGCGTCAAATTGACTTCGCTAGCAATTAAATTACTAGTTTGTTTTGTTGAAAACAGCTTTCTGTTTTCTGCCCTGCGATTACCAGTGAGACTTTACGTCTCATTGCTTTTCGTCTTCTTCTTTGTTCAGTTTTCAAAGGTCACTTTTTCTTCTTCGTTGCCTTTAGCAGCAACTCTTATATCTTACTCTATCTAGTCAACAAAGTCAAGATGTTTTTTCAAAAAAATTTAATTTCTTGATGAGCATTTTGCGTTTGTTTAACTGGAACGTTTATAAATATATCATGTTTTTATAGGGATTGCAAGCATATTTTGAGAAAAAGTTTCTCTTTGGCAAATTTGTTTTTTTCTGAGAAAAAAACAAAATCCAGAACCGATATAATCAGCTCTGGATTTTTAATTAGTCGCGGTGTTTCATAGTTGGGAATAATAGGATATCACGAATAGACGGGGCATCTGTTAATAGCATTACTAGACGATCGATACCTATTCCAAGTCCACCAGTCGGCGGTAGACCGTATTCTAAAGCTTCAAGGAAATCTGCATCCATTCCGTGCGCTTCATCATTACCTTGCTCACGTTCTTTCATTTGCGCTTCAAAACGCTCTCTTTGATCAATTGGATCGTTTAATTCCGAGAATGCATTTGCATGTTCACGACCAACGATAAATAATTCAAAACGGTCAGTAAAACGGTCATCTTCTTTGTTTTTCTTCGCTAATGGTGAAATTTCCACCGGATGTCCGTAAACAAAGGTTGGTTGAATAAGCTTTTCTTCTACGTATGTTTCAAAAAACTCATTAAGAATGTGCCCGTATGTCATGTGCTCCGTTACTGGCACATTATGTTTTTTAGCTAGTTCGCGTGCTTCTTCATCGGAAGTTACGTTCCAGAAATCCACTCCGACATATTCTTTTACAGCATCTGCCATGTGGATACGGCGCCAGTTTGGAGTTAGATCTACATTGTATTCACCGTATGTTATTTCTGTTGTTCCATTTACTTGTTTGCATACTGTAGATACTAAACCTTCTACCAAATCCATAACATCTTCGTAATCTTCGTATGCTGCATAGGATTCTAACATTGTAAATTCTGGGTTATGACGCGTGGAGGTTCCTTCATTACGGAAAACGCGGCCGATTTCGTATACTTTATCCATCCCACCAACGATTAGGCGTTTTAAGTGTAGTTCTAAAGCAATTCGTAAATATAATTCCATATCAAGTGCATTATGGTGCGTAATAAATGGTTTTGCAGCAGCACCACCAGCAATTGTATGAAGCACTGGAGTTTCTACTTCTAGGAATCCTTGATTATCCATGTAATCACGAGTGTATTTCAAGATTTTACTGCGCATCACAAAACGATTTTGGCTTTCTTCGTTTGTAATTAAGTCTAAATAGCGTTGACGATAGCGTTGTTCTACGTCTTTTAAGCCATGATATTTATCAGGAAGTGGACGTAATGATTTGGAAAGCAAAGTGAATTCCGTTGCTTTAACAGAAAGTTCACCTGTATTAGTACGGAAAATAGTCCCTTTTATACCAATAATGTCACCTAGATCCGCTAATTTGAAGACTGCATAAGCATCTTCGCCAATTGCATCTTTACGGATATAGATTTGTAATTGATGGAAACGGTCTTGAATATGTGTGAAACCTACTTTACCTTTCACACGTTTCGTCATAATACGACCTGCTACAGAAACTTCAATAGCAGCTTCTTCAAGTTCTTCTTTTGATTTATCAGCGAATTTTGTTTCAATTTCTTCCGGGCTGATGGAACGGATGAATTTTTCGCCAAAAGGATCTATGCCTTCTTCGCGCAATGTGTCCACTTTTTCGCGACGGACGATGAGTTGGTCATTTAGTTCTTCATGATTCTCGTTACTCATATAGGTACACTCCTATTCTATTCATTTCTACAGATGTTTCCATTATACGCTTTTTTGGTCTGGTTTTTCTAGTATAAATTTAAAAATTGCCCCGAAATCTCGAGGCAATACTAATTAGTCTTGTTTCGCTAATGCTTTTTCTTCATATTGAAGAACAAATTCATTTAAAATTGCTTCCATCTCTGATTGTTTTGTCGCTTGGTTAGCAGCCACTTTCGCGCGAGTGCTTCCGCGAGCTCCTTTTAGATAATAAGCTGCGTGTTGTCTAAACTCGCGAACTGCAATGTTTTCTCCTTTTAGCTCGACTAGGCGATTAAGGTGAAGCATGGCAGTTTGCATTTTTTCGCGTGGTTCTGGTTCTGGAAGAAGTTCGCCTGTTTCTAGGAATTTCACCGTGCGATAAATCATCCATGGGTTTCCAAGTGCAGCTCGACCAATCATTACTCCATCTGCTCCAGTATGTTCTAAAATTCGTTTGGCATCTTCTGGTGTTCTCACGTCCCCATTTGCCATGAACGGGATTTTCAGTTCGCGTTTTACGTCTCTAAGCACATCCCAGTTCGCGCTACCTTCGTACATTTGCACACGAGTACGGCCGTGCATTGCAACAGCTGCAGCTCCGGCACGTTCAGCAGCAAGTGCATTTTCGATAGCAAAGACATGTTCTTCGTCCCAACCAATACGCATTTTTACTGTTACCGGTTTATCAACAGCGTCCACTACAGCAGCTACCATGTCATACACTTTATTTGGATCAAGTAGCCATTTCGCTCCAGCTTCACATTTGATAATTTTGTTTACCGGACAGCCCATATTAATATCAATAATATCTGCCGTTGTATTTTCAGCTACGAATTTCGCAGCTTCTACAAGCGTTTCTTTCTCACCACCAAAAATTTGTAAGCTCAATGGTTTTTCTTTTTCATCAATATATAGCATATCAAGCGTTTTAGCATTGCGGTATGCGATTCCTTTGTCGCTAATCATTTCACAGCAAACGAGACCTGCTCCGAATTCTTTGACCGTTAAACGGAATGCGGAATTGGATATACCGGCCATTGGCGCCACAACTACTTGGTTTTTAATTTCTACGTTACCTATTTTAAACATTAATGGTAAACCCCTTCCTCTTAAATTGCGCTAGTGATATGTTATCATAATCAGTTTTTTCTGCAAGTGCCAATTTTACCAGTTGACTTGATTTTTTATTTTCCGAACACCTTGTTCTTCCAAAATGGCTGGATTATCTACAAGATTGCTTTTTTCTGGTGAAATCTCTATTAATGGAATCAGCACAAAAGCGCGTTCTTTCATATAAGGATGTGGGATTTTCAGCTTTTCTGTATCGATTTTAACATCATCATATAATAAAACATCGATATCAATGAGTCGCGGACCCCACTTAAATAATCGAACTCGCCCCAATTCAAGTTCGAGCGCAAGGCAAAAATCTAGTAAATCAACTGGCGGAAAGTCCGTTTCAATTTCTACAGCGATATTTAAAAATGCCGCTTGATCTTCGTAACCTACTGCGTCTGTTTCGTATACACTAGATACGTTGGTAATTTTAATTTTATCTGAAGCAGCTAAACCACTTAGTGCGTCATTTAAATTTTCTAAACGTTCGCCAAGGTTTGTACCAATTGATAGAAACGCCTTAGCCATTCAAATCACTTTTTTTACGTTCAATTTCCACTGCAACAGAATCATAATGTCCCGGAATCGGAGGATTTGGTTTAATAAGTTTTACAGTCACTTCTTCTAATAGAGGATAACCAGTTAAAACTTCCGTTGCAATTTTTTCGGCAAGCGCCTCGATTAATTTGAATGGCGTTCCTTCCACTATTTCTTTTACCGTTTCATAAACTTCTGCATAGCTGACTGTGTCGTCTACGCTATCCGATATTCCTGCTTTTTTAGTAGAAAGGCCGAGAATAAGCGATACTCTAAACGTTTGTCCTAGTTTTGTTTCTTCCGCCAAAACTCCATGGTATCCGTAAAACACTAATTCATTTAAATAAATTTTATCCAACTAAAGCACCTCTTTATAATTTTGTAATATCTAATTTGCCAGTAATCGCATCTGTCATTCGTACCATGCGCGCAATGGGAAGTACATCGTGTACACGAGTAATTGTGCAACCTTTCGAAAATCCGTAAACTGTAGTTGCTCCAGTTCCTTCCATTCTATCCTCTGGAGTAGTTCCTAAGACGAGACCAATTGTCGACTTTCTACTCGTACCAAGTAAAACCTCGTAACCAAGCGCCACTATCTCATCAATGCGTCGTAACACTTCTAAATTCTGCGCAGGCGTCTTAACAAAACCGAAACCCGGATCAAGAATAATATGTTCATCTGGCACGGATGCCGCTTTAGCAATTGCAACACTTTCTAATAAGTCTTTCTTCACATCTTCCAGAAAATTATCGTATTGCGTGTTTTCTCGGTTGTGCATCAAACAAATTGGCACGTTATATTTCGCAGCTACTTCCGCAATTTTCGGTTCTTTTTTGGCACCCCATTGATCATTTATCATATTAACTCCTGCTAAAATAGCTTTTTCAGCCACTTCGGCACGCCAAGTATCAACAGAAATCCATATATCCGGAAGTTTTGTCCTAACAGCTTTAATGACAGGAATAATTCGATTAAGTTCTTCCTCAGGCGTTACCTCTGAAAAACCAGGCCGAGTAGATATTCCACCAACGTCAATAATTGCTGCTCCATCTTCTGCCATTTGTAACGCTCGAGCCACAGCTTCTTCCACTTGCATATATTTCCCGCCATCCGAAAAAGAGTCTGGCGTAACATTCAGTATCCCCATGACCATACCTAAGTGATCCCTTTTCCACTTCTTCAAGCCCAAACACCTCTTTCCGAGATTTATTATAGCAGAATTCAGTGATTTTAGCGCACAAAAAAACCGATGCGGAAAAGGGAGTAAACCGCATCGGTCAAAAAGGGAGTTTGGGATCTTCATTCTAAAAAGGGGGGAGAAGAATGAAAATGTTTTGCTTGTTGTTAGCTTATGACTATATATTAACCAAGTTTTTGGTGGATATGCTGTGATTTTTGTTAAAGTTTCATGAGATTTTTCGGTTTTTCTTTTCATTTTTTGGTATTAAAAAACCAGTGTGGAAAAAGGGAGTAAACCACACTGGTCAAAAAGGGAGTTTGGGATCTTCATTCTAAAAGGGGGGAGAAGAATGAAAATGTTTTGCTTGTTGTTAGCTTATGACTATATATTAACCAAGTTTTTGGTGGATGCGCTGTGATTTTTGTTAAAGTTTCATGAGATTTTTCGGTTTTTTTCTTCATTTTTTTCCATGAAAAAACCAGTGTGGAAAAAGGGAGTAAACCACACTGGTCAAAAAGGGAGTTTGGGATTTTCATTCTAAAAGGGGAAAGAATGAAAATGTTTTGCTTGTTGTTAGCTTATGACTATATATTAACCAAGTTTTTGGTGGATACGCTGTGACTTTTGTTAAAGTTTCATGAGATTTTTCGGTTTTTTTCTTCATTTTTTTCCATGAAAAAACCAGTGTGGAAAAAGGGAGTAAACCACACTGGTCAAAAAGGGAGTTTGGGATTTTCATTCTAAAAAGGGGAAAGAATGAAAATGTTTTGCTTGTTGTTAGCTTATGACTATATATTAACCAAGAAAAGAAAGTTTCCGCTGTGCGTTTGATTAGAAAATAGTAAGAAATGCATTTATTTCTTTTCATAAAAAAAGAACCTAGAAAATCTAGGCTCTCTGATTATTAATCTTCAAAATTATAAAGAGGTGTGCTTAGGTAGCGTTCGCCGTTACTTGCAACGATTGCTAGTACTTTTTTGCCAGCACCAAGTTCTTTTGCAAGGTCTAGAGCTGCTTTAACAGTTGCTCCGGAAGAAATACCTACTAAGATACCTTCTTTTTTCGCTACTTCACGTGCTGTTTCTAGAGCATCTTCACTTGAAACTTTTAGAATGCCGTCATACACTTTTGTATCTAATGTATCCGGAACGAAGCCTGCACCGATACCTTGGATTTTATGAGGTGATGGAGAACCACCGCTAAGTACTGGGGATTCTTCTGGTTCAAGAGCATAGATTTTAACATCTGGGTAGTTCTTTTTAAGTACGTGTCCTACACCAGTTACTGTTCCACCTGTTCCAACTCCCGCGATGAAAGCATCTAAGCCATCTTTACCGAAAGCTTCAACGATTTCTGGTCCAGTTGTTTCTTCATGGACAGCTGGATTTGCTGGGTTGTGGAATTGTTGTGGAACAAAATAGTTATTTTCTTTTGCAAGCTCTTCCGCTTTAGCAATTGCGCCTTTCATGCCGTCTGGACCTGGTGTTAAAACTAATTTTGCACCGTAAGCTTGAAGTAATTTGCGACGTTCTAAGCTCATTGTTTCTGGCATTACGAAAATCGCTTGGTAGCCTTTTGCTGCTGCTACCATTGCTAGGCCGATACCAGTATTCCCACTAGTTGGCTCAATGATTGTATCGCCTGGTTTTAATGCACCAGATTTTTCAGCGCTTTCGATCATCGCGTTAGCAATACGGTCTTTTACGCTGCCACCTGGATTTTGGAATTCTAATTTTACGTATACATCCGCGCTTCCTGCTTCTGGTAAACGATTAAGTTTCACAATAGGTGTCTTTCCAATTAAATCAGTGATTGAATTTGCAATTGTCATTATTAAAGCACTCCTATCTATTTTAGGTCTTTCATCTAGTTTAATTAATTCCGACCTGTTTTGTCAAGTTTAACCTCTTTTAAAAAGGAGCAACCAATTAGGTGCTCCTTTTTCTTTATTTAGCTTCTTCGTATAGTTTTTCTAATTCTTCTTCTGAAAAATCGTAAGTGTTACGACAAAAATGACATTCTGCTTCTGCGCCGTGATCCTCTTCTATCATGGAACGAATTTCTTCTTTTCCAAGTGAAATTATTGCACTGCCAAAGCGTTCTTTGGAGCAGTTACATTCAAAGGAAACGGGGATTTTTTCTAAGATTTGTAGTTTATCTTCGCCGCCTGCAAGTTTAGCTAAAATCGATTCAGGAGTTTCGCCCGCTTCAATCATTCTAGAAACTGTTGGTAGAGCCGTCAGATTTTTTTCGATTTCATCAATGATTTCATCTGTCGCACCAGGGAGTAATTGCAACATGAAACCGCCAGCTGCTTCGATTGTATCATCTGGGTTAACAAGTACTCCTACACCAACGGAGGAATTGATTTGTTCAGATGTTGCTAGGTAATACGTAAAATCTTCACCAATTTCACCTGAAACAATTGGCGTTTGTCCGGTGAAATTTTCTCCAAAGCCTAAATCTTTTACAACTGAAAGCATTCCGGATGTTCCAACGCCGCGGCGGACGTCAAGTTTTCCAGCTTCATTTAGTTCGCTGAAGTGAACGTGTGGATTTGTTACGTATCCTCTGATTTGACCTTGCGCGTTACTATCAGCTACGATTGGACCGATTGGGCCGTCGCCTTCGATTTTTACAGTTATTTTTTGGTCTTCTTTTTGCATTGCTCCAAGGAAAAGTGTTCCTGTCATCGTTCTACCAAGTGCGGCGGATGAGACGGACCATGTATCATGTCTTCTTTGTGCTTCTTTGATTGTTTCGGTTGTTACTGCTGCATATACACGCGCCATGCCATCGTAGGCTAACGCTTTAACTAAATAATCACTCATTATATAAAACTCCTTTTATTTTTCTGTAGTTGGTTTGTTTCTTCTATATAGAAGTTCTAGACCTTTTAATGTTAAAAATGGATCTAAAATATCTACTGCAGAAGATTTTTCTGTTATCATCCGAGCGAGCCCGCCTGTTGCAACTACTACTGGGCTTGCGTTGGATTGTTTTTTGATTTCTGCGATAATCCCTTCGCATTGGCCGACGAAACCATAAAAGATGCCCGCTTGCATGGATGCCACGGTGGATTTGCCGATGATTTGGTTTGATTCAGCAATATCTACGCGTGGTAGTTTAGCAGCGCGGTTGTATAGAGCTTCGGTCGAAATCATAATCCCTGGAGCGATGGCGCCACCTTGGTATACCCCTGATTCATCGATATAGCAAAATGTGGTCGCAGTGCCAAAATCGACTACGATAACCGGTGTCCCGTATTCTTCTGATGCTGCTACGGCGTTTACGATTCGGTCAGATCCGATTTCGCGAGGATTATCGACTTTGAGGTTTAAGCCGGTTTTTATTCCTGGACCAACGATTAATGGTCGGATATTAAAATAGCGTACGCACATTGTTTCCATTGCGTGCATAATCGGTGGAACGACGGACGAAATAATAATTCCTTGAATATCAGAAGGAGTTAAATTCGCATAAGAAAAAAAGTTCAAGACTGTCATTCCTAATTCATCGGATGTGCGGTGACGATCTGTTGTCATGCGCCAATGTTTCAGAAGTTTTTGTTTTTCATAAACTCCGACAGTACAGTTAGTATTTCCAACGTCTATTACAAGTATCATAAGTTTAAATACCGTCCTTTAGAAGATTTTTCTAACGTATCATAACATGTTTTATAGGAAAATCCGAATAATATAGCTTCAAAAAAGAGACTGGGGAAGCCCAGCCTCTTTGATTTTATTCGTCTTTTTTATCGTTTGGTGTTTGCTCAATGTTTGGAGCATCTTCCGAAGTTACTTCTTTTGGTTCTTCGATTTTTTCTTCTTCTTTTAACTCTTCTTTTTCTTCTTCAAAAGATTTACCTGCTACTTCTTCGTCTTTTTCGGAAGGATATTCTGCTTCTACGTCAATCGTATCGATATCTGGAGGCATTACACCGTCATCAAATAGGGAACGAATTTGGCGAGCATCTAAAGTTTCTACTTTTAGTAATGTTTCCGCGATAAGTTTGTGTTGTTCTTGGTGTTCTGTAATGATTGTTTTAGCGCGGTCATAACAGTAGCGGATTAAGCTCTGAACTTCTGTATCAATTTCGTAGGCGATTTTATCGGAATATCCTTTGTCGCTACCGAAATCGCGGCCCATAAATACTTGACCGTTACCAGAAGTGAATTGAAGTGGTCCAATCTTGTCACTCATACCCCATTCAGTTACCATGCGGCGAGCAAGTTCGGTTGCACGTTCAAAGTCATTACTTGCACCAGTTGTTACTTCACCAAAAGTAACTTCTTCGGCTACGCGTCCACCGAGTAAACCAGTGATACGGTCCATTAACTCAGCTTTCGTCATTAGGAAGCGATCTTCTTTTGGTAACATTACGGCATAACCACCAGCTTGTCCACGAGGAACAATGGTAACTTTATGCACAACTTCCGCTTCATCAAGTACCATTCCGACGATAACGTGACCACCTTCATGATATGCGACTGTGCGGCGTTCTTTTTCAGAGATAACTCGATTTTTCTTAGCTGGTCCGGCAATTACGCGGTCACTAGCTTCATCGAGGTCACTCATATCTATTTCTTTCTTATCGGAACGTGCGGCAACGAGTGCTGCTTCATTCAGTAAGTTTTCTAAATCGGCACCAGAGAATCCCGGTGTACGTTGAGCGATTGCTTTTAAATCAACACTTTTAGCAAGTGGTTTGTTACGAGCATGAACGCGAAGTACTGCTTCACGGCCTTTTACGTCTGGACGATCAACCATGATTTGGCGGTCAAAACGGCCTGGACGAAGAAGTGCTGGGTCAAGTACGTCTGCACGGTTAGTTGCTGCAATAATGATGATACCTTCATTGCCACCGAAACCATCCATTTCAACTAGTAATTGGTTTAGGGTTTGTTCACGTTCATCGTGACCGCCGCCCATTCCTGCTCCACGTTGACGACCTACTGCATCAATTTCATCAATGAAAATGATACATGGTGCATTTTTCTTCGCATTTTCGAATAAATCACGGACACGGCTTGCACCGACACCGACAAACATTTCTACAAAGTCTGAACCTGAGATAGAGAAGAATGGCACGCCTGCTTCACCGGCAACCGCACGAGCTAGCAAGGTTTTACCAGTACCCGGAGGACCTACTAAAAGGACACCTTTTGGAATACGAGCGCCGAGGTCCGCAAATTTACGCGGATCTTTTAGGAATTCTACTACTTCAACAAGTTCTTGTTTTTCCTCGTCTGCTCCAGCTACATCTGTGAAGCGAACTTTCTTCTTGTCGTCGTTGTAAAGTTTGGCTTTACTTTTACCAAAGCTCATTACTTTACCACCGCCGCCACCTTGAGACTGGCTCATTAGGAAGAAGAAGAGGATGAAGATAATTACAAAAGGTACAATAGAAGTTAGGAATGTAACCCAACCGCTGTTTTGTTTGGCAGGTACTATTGTTGTTTTCACGTCTTCTTTATCAAGCGTTTTTTGCAAATCGCCTAGTGAAGTATCGCTGTTTAAAGCGTATGTTGTGAAAGCAGTGCTGCTTGTTTTGCTTTGTCCAAGACCCGTTTTTTTATCGTCGGAACTTTTATCGCTAGATTTAAATTCCCCATTGATTGTATAAACACTACGGTCTGGCTGTATTTCTACGGATTTAACTTTACCATCTTCTAACTTACTCACAAATTCTGAATAGCTAATATCTTTGGCTGCCTCTTTGTTTGAGTTAAATGAAGCAACAATCCCGATAATAACAAGGAATATTATGACATAAAATATCGCATTTCTAAAAAACCTGTTCATTCCTTACCTCCTCCCACGCAAGAGCTTGGATTCTTACTTTTTCTGGACTTTTACCCCTTTAAAAGTTGTTTTTGGCTAATAGCAGATTTAGAAACAATTTTTTCTTCCCCTGATTATTAAAAAACACATCCGTTTCGCTTTTCTCTTACGAAGTTATTCTATTATTAATATAGATTTTTTAATATTTATTGATACTATTTTCACCTTCGAAAACTAAGACTAATGATAGCATACCGAATCTCGATTGCCCACTATTTTGCATGTTTGACATCAATTTTTTGTTTTCGTTTTCTGAAAAGCTATCTATTACATTTTAACAAAATATTGTTCTGTTTGTTAATTAATTTCACTCGCTGTATATTTCTGGTTTTAAAATACCAATATATGGTAGATTGCGGTAACGTTCTGCATAATCCAAACCATATCCAACGACGAATTCATTTGGTACGACAAAGCCTACATAATCCGCTTCAATTTCTACATTTCGTCCAGCTGGTTTATCAAGTAAAGTAACCAACTTAACTGATTTTGCTTTACGGTATTTGATTAGGTCTACTAGATAACTAAGTGTACGTCCGCTATCAATGATATCTTCAATTACAAGTACATCGCGACCTTCTACTGACGCATTAAGGTCTTTAATGATTTTCACTTCACCCGATGATACAGTACCATTTCCATAACTGGATACGTCCATGAAGTCCATTTCTAAGTATGTGTCTACTCTTTTAAGTAAATCAGTCATAAAAGGAGTTGCTCCTTTTAACACCCCAACTACTAATGGGTTTCGTCCTTCATATTCTGTTGTTAACTCACGACCTAGTTCACGAATTTTCTCTTGTAATTCGTCCTCCGATATCAGCACTTTCTGAATATCATTATGCATGCTCTCGTTTCCTCCTATATTTCGAGTGTACCTAATAATGTATTGCTTTTTGCTACGACTAAATTCTCGGTCATATGCAGACTTCTTCACACCGGGAACCCAAAGGATTTTCCCAGTATAGTCTGTTATCACAGGGAGTTTGTCGCGTTCTTGCCTTGGTATTTTGGCATCGATGAAAATATCTTTAAGTTTCTTACTTCCTGCTTGCCCTTTCATCGTCATCCTGTCGCCGTTCACACGGTTTCGAACAATCAAAGGAAGTGTTATCTCTTCAGCATCCAGTAGCATTCCATTTAGCCCATTTGTTTGAACAACGGAACTTTTTAACTTTAAACGGATACTTGCTTTATTATCTAATTCAATGCGGTCATTCAGTTCTAGTTGATGATAAAACTCGGAAGGAGCTTCTCTTTCTCCAAATTGAAAATGAAGTTTATCGTATGCTCTGTTTGCAACGAGTTTATTTGGTAAGTCAATCGAACTAGATGGATTGTCGCTTTGAATCATTTGGATAATCTGATATATGTGATTTACCGTTATAAAACTGGCATCTTCATTGTACAGATATCTCAATAGTAAATGAATTGCGCGGCGTTGTAAAGGATTCGCTTCATTTTTAAAGTTAGTAAGTAAAAGTGTTGTCCGTTTGCCGTTTTTGATGAGGTTTTTCTTCAATAAATCACTCGCAAGTGCCTCCAAAAATTGGAAGTCTTCGCTTGTTTCTTCTGAAAATCTTTCGAAGTGCGAATAGACAGCTGGATTTTCTTGCTTTAAAAACGGTAAAAGTTGCGCTCTGTAACGATTTCTTGTGTATTCTTGACTAGTATTTGATTCATCGATTTCGTATGCCAATTCGTGTTTCTGGGCGTAATCAATAATTTCTGCTTTTGTAATTGGTAAAAAAGGACGGATTGCTTGTCCTCCTTTTAACTCGCGTTTTGGTTGGATGCCTGACCAGCCGATACTAGCACTTCCGCGAACTAGTCGCATTAAGATTGTCTCGATTTGGTCATCTGCATGGTGTGCGAGCGCTAGTTTGTTGATCTTTTTCTCAGCCATTACTTTCTCAAAGAAATCATACCTGACAATGCGCGCTGTTTCCTCGATACCTTTTTGCAAACTCTCAGCTCGACTTTTTACGTCTACTTCTTCTATGTAAAAAGGAATGCCCTGGCTCTCGCAAAAAGCTTCGACGACGTTTTGTTCATTCGCCGCATTTTCCCTTAAGTGGTGATTTATATGTGCGACGGAAATTGCTTCTTTTGGGACTAAATTTGAATTCCATAAAAAATGCAGTAACGCCAAAGAATCCGGACCGCCAGAAACTGCCACAAGCAATTTATCATCGGATCGGATTAAATCATGTTTCTCGATATACTTATGTACTCGTTTATCGGTGTCATCCATTCAAGAAAACCTTCCTTCGAAATTCGGCTCTCACATTTTTTATTAAAAAGTGCACCGTATTAATGATCCAATACGGTGCATCTACTTTACAATTAATTTTAGCGTATTAGCCGCGTTTTGCTCCTCGGCCGCCACGTTTAGATTCTGTTTGGCGTTTGATAGTAGTGAGTCTTTCATCACTATCTTTCAAGAATTTAGACATTATATCTTCAAAGCTCTCGGCTGGTTTCACATAGTTCCCAGCAGGTTTTTTGCTGTATTTCGGCTTACGATCGTAACTTTTCTCTGGGCGGTCCGGACGATCTACTGCTTTACGAATGGACAGACCAATCTTACCATCATCACCAATATTCATTACTTTAACAGTAACTTCATCCCCTACAGTTAAGATGTCATTAATGTCTTTAACATAGTTATCTGCTACCTCACTAATATGGACTAAACCTGTTTTGCCACCTTCCAGCTCCACAAATGCTCCAAAATTAGTAATCCCAGTAACTTTCCCTTGTAACTTGTTGCCTACTTCGATCGACATAAAAAAATGCGTCCTCCTTAAAATATCACTCTATTGCTTAATTATAGCTATAATAAAAAGAGTGTCAAACAGTCAAACTTACAAACCCCAAAAATACTCAACTATATTTTCCCTTTGATTTACCATGGAGAATGACGGCTCGGCTCTGACTTACTCTTTTTGTTTCGAATTCTCTTCAGGAATATTAAAAATAATTTCTCCGTCTTTGGACAAGTAATATTCACTTCTTGCTAATTTAGCTATGTAATCATCATTGTGAAGTTTCTTGATTTGCTCATTTAGCGAGTCTTGTTCGTCCTTCATTGCAACCATTTTCTTATCCACTTGCACTTGCTTTTCTTTTTTCTCTTTGAGTGTCAACACTTGTTTAGTGTATGTGATGGTTAATAACCCACCCACCACAGCAAAGATAATAGCCATAAAAGCAAGTCTACGGAACAGGGCAATGCGGCGACGACTACGAGTTTTTTTCATTGTTGCAGTATCTTTTATGTAGCGATTTTCTATTCTCGCCACTTTTGATTTGGCTTTTTTCATACATCGTCCCTCCCATGTTCTTATTTGCTAATTGTCTATGATTTTCGGTAGAGAAAAAAACGTTTCTTGCTTAAAATGATATCAATAAATCCGGCATTTGTCTATTGGAATCCGCTAATTTTATGATATTTTTCTTGACTTTTTGACAAAAAATTGTTTACCGATTTTTATGACCAATAAAAAATCGTTTGAAATCGGCTAAATAGTGCCATTTCAAACGATTTTTCTTTATCTACTTTCGTCTGTGCGCTCTTCTTTAATAATCGTATACATTTCAGTTGCTTGTTCTTTTTTCGCATTTTCTTCTAGGCGTTCGATTTTTGCTGTAACGATTTTAGGACCAAAGCGAATAACTAGTTCATCTCCAGATTTTACATTGGTTCCTGGTTTCGCCGTCACTCCATTTACCGCAATGCGACCTTTTTCTGCGACTTCTTTTGCTACTGTACGTCTTTTAATTAGTCGAGATACTTTTAAATATTTATCTAATCGCATGGTTGTAGCCATTTTATTCACCTACTTTATATTAATTATTTCCGTGCAACCAGCTTACTAAGCGCTAGTAATTTGGAGCCAAACGGAAGGAAAACAAAATCTTTTGGACCGAGTAATTTATATCTTAGTGAAAAAACAAGGAAAATCCCGCCGCCAACTAACGCACTAACAATTGCTTGGAACGCACTACCGAGTCTTGTATTGAGTGGAGCTAACCATTCAAATAGGCACGGGAATACAGCCATTAACGCTAAAGCGGCAATTAGCCGGAACAACATTGTTTTTTCAACGAAAGGCACGCGGATTGTTTGTTTTAGTGATACGTAACAAATGAGTAGAATCACAAGTAAGCCAACACATGTTGAAACGGATGCACCAACTGTTGCCAGTCTCGGAATAAGAATGCCTCCTGTTACCCATTTTACAATAAGTCCAATTCCAACGCCAACTGCAGGTACAGTAATTTTCCCGAAACCTTGTAAAATACTGCTTAACATGATGATTAGTGAGCTTAGGAAAACAGCTGGCATAAATAATTGTAAAACGAATGTACCGTCTGGCGTTTGGAAAAGCATTTGGTTTAACGGACGCATAATAACTATGAGTCCAATTGTTTCTGCACCTGCCAAAATTAATGTAATCTTAATCGCTAATAAGACGGAGCGTTTTAGTTCTTTTTGTTGATCTTGAACTCTTGCGGCAGTAATCATTGGGACAAGCGCGAGCGCAAGTCCAGTTGAGATGACTAAACCTAATTGCAAGATTGGCTGTCCGCGGTCGTATACCCCTTTTAGCGACTTAGCGATGAAATCCGGAATCCCTGAGTCACTCATTAAACGATATACTTGGAAAGAATCAACTAATTGGAATAAAATCAGCATGGAGCTAACTACACAAATTGCAATACTTTGTCGCAAGAACGTGCGGCCAATACCTACTTTTTCTTCTTTATTTGTAAATACTGCTGGTTGAATCCCTTCCCCGAGCCTTACCTTTTTATTATAAAAATGACGCAAAATGAAAATCCCGGAAACCCCACCGAAAAAGGCACCACTCATCGCCATTGAACCTGCATCATATAAATCAAAATTAAAATGAAGTGCAAGGCCGGCACCTATCAAAATAATAGCTACTCGAATAATTTGCTCCACTGTTTGCGAGATTGCGGTCGGAATCATGTCACCTTCTCCTTGGAAAAAGCCACGCATAAACGCAAGCTGTGGCATAAGTAAAAACACGAAACTGATGACCCGAATTAATTCAGATAATGCCGGGTCTCCCATCATGATAGCAATCGGGTTGGCAAATAGGAATAAAAAGGCGAAAATCACAATACTTACAATTCGGAGCATCCGTGAGACTGCGCGCATAATTATTTGTTGTCGTCTTACATCTCCTTCTGCCTCCGCTAACATTTTAGAAATAACAACTGGGAATCCACCGAGTGCGAGGGTCATTGCAATTCCGTATATCGGATATACTTGTTGGAAAATATAAAACCCTACATCCCCCACCATATTTTGAAAGGGTACTCGGTAAACTGCGCTAAGTATTTTAGAAA
Organism: Listeria monocytogenes ATCC 19117; assembly: GCF_000307025.1. Lineage (GTDB taxonomy): Bacteria > Bacillota > Bacilli > Lactobacillales > Listeriaceae > Listeria > Listeria monocytogenes_B. Next base: position 224,749 of record NC_018584.1, on the reverse strand, counting down.
TAAGAGAGGCCGCGGTTAGCCAAGCCGCTCCTTTCATTAGTCGCTTCATGGAACGTTCTGGCACTCCGCCACCTCCTTCCTTCTTAATAACTTATCAATTTTCTGCAGATGCTCTTTCTTTCATGGCTCCGCGAAGTTTTTCAGCCAAACTTTTGACTTGGTATAACCATTCTTTTAAAGGTTTATTTTGGACGTTTATCGTGATTTTTAGTTGTGTACCTTCCATACCCACACCGACCATTCGGCCAAATTCGCCAATGATTTGCATGACGATATCTCCGCGAATGCCTGCTGTTCCGCTTTCTGAAAATAGCATGGTAATTTTATTTTGTTCTTGTTTGACGGACTCAATGCCAACTTCGAGTGCATGGACTTTGAGTTCTGTCATTGTGAATAGATATTCTACTTCTTCTGGATATTCACCAAAACGGTCAATCATATCGCTTTGTAAATCTTCGAGTTCGCTTAACGTTTCAATATTGCGGAAGCGTTTGTACATCTCGATTTTCTGGCGGCCGTCTGTAATGTAATATTCCGGAATATAGGCGTCTGCTTGGATATCAATTTCAACAGGGACAATTTGTTTTTGTTCTTCTTTTGGCTTTTTCGCCTCAATTGCTTCCTTAAGCATTTGCGAGTAGAGATCAAACCCGACTGAATCGATAAAGCCATGTTGTTGCGCTCCGAGGATATTACCGGCACCACGAATAGATAAGTCACGCATCGCTATTTTGAAACCTGAACCTAATTCAGTGAATTCTTTAATAGCCGATAAGCGTTTCTCCGCTTCCTCACGCAATATTTTATCTTTTTGATACATGAAGTAAGCGTAGGCGATTCTGTTCCAACGCCCTACTCGTCCGCGCAACTGATAAAGTTGTGAAAGACCCATCCGATCAGCATCTTGAACAAAGAGTGTATTAACGTTTGGAATGTCTACGCCGGTTTCAATGATGGTCGTCGTTACAAGTACATCGAATTCCCCTTCAAGGAAACTTAAAATAACAGACTCTAATTCCGATTCACCCATCTGTCCGTGCGCAGTGGCAACCCTAGCATCAGGAACCATCGCAGAAATTTCATCTGCTTTTTGCGTAATGGATTCCACTCGATTATATAGATAATAAACTTGTCCGTCGCGCGCTAGTTCACGTTCAATTGCTTCTCGAACTAAAACGTTATTCTGCTCCGCCACATATGTTTGCACTGGAAAACGGTTCGCTGGCGGAGTTTCGATAACAGAGAGGTCACGAACGCCGAGCATGGACATGTGTAAAGTTCTTGGAATTGGTGTTGCAGTAAGTGTTAGTACGTCTATTTTGGAACGCATTTGTTTGATTTTTTCTTTATGAGTTACGCCGAATCGTTGTTCTTCATCGACAATTAATAAGCCTAAATCTTGATACTCCACATCTTTTGATAATAAACGATGGGTACCAACAACAACGTCGACTGTGCCGTTTTTCATACCCTTTAATGTTTCTGTTTGTTGTTTCTTTGTTCGGAAACGGCTTAAAAGTCCGATTTCTATTGGGAAACCTTGGAACCGTTCTTTCATTGTTTCAAAATGTTGTTGCGCTAAAATGGTGGTCGGAACTAAGAAGGCGACTTGCTTGCCATCCATAATTGCTTTGAAAGCAGCTCGTAAGGCCACTTCGGTCTTTCCGTAACCAACATCTCCAACCAACAGACGGTCCATCGGGCGCGGTCGTTCCATATCTTTTTTGATTTCTGAAATCGAGCGCAGTTGGTCTTCGGTTTCTTGATACGGGAAAGCCTCTTCAAATTCGCGCTGCATTTCATCATCCGCACTAAACGCATAGCCTTTTTCAGCTTCACGTTCGGCATATAGTTTGATTAAATCGTCTGCGATATCTTGGACGGAAGCTTGTACTTTCTTCTTCACTCGCTTCCATTCAGCGCCACCAAGTTTGTTTAATCTTGGTGATTTACCTTCTGCACCAACATATTTTTGAACTAAATCAAGTTGATCGACGGGGATAAATAGTTTATCCTCTCCTTGGTAAACAAGTAGCAAGTAATCTTTATGCACACCGTTGATATCTAGCGTTTCCATGCCAACATAACGAGCGATACCATGGTTCACATGAACCACGTAGTCACCTACTTTTAATTCAGAGTAACTTTGGATTCGTTCTGCATTCGAGAGCTTTTGGCGCTTCTTCACTTTTTTGATTTTTTTATTGAACAGTTCGGTTTCACTTATAATCGCTACTTTAGCTAATGGAAGTTCAAAACCATTCTGGAACGTTCCGATGACAAACTGAACCATTCCATATTTCGGCACATCCGATTCTTTTTTCAAAATCGTACTTTCCATATCGTAGTCAGTTAAAGTTTGTTGCATTTTTTCGGCGCGCTCAAGGTTTGGGGCTAAAATAACAACGGCATAATTATTCTTATGCCAACTTTCTAGCTCGGTTTTCAACACATTCATTTGGCCATGAAATTGCTGCATTTGTTTATAGACGATGTTAGTTGTTTTCGAGACGCGCATGCTCGCCATTTGTTTTTGGAAAAGGGATAAGTATATTTTCGGCGAGTGATTTGCTTCTAATAGCTTTTTGAAAGAATGACTTACTTGCACGTCGCGAACCGTTTCCATTCGACTTAATGTTTCTGTTTGCCACTCCGCTTCTTCCCGCTCCAAGCTTTCTTCCGTTTCTAAAATCCGCCCAAATTCATCAAGCAAAATTGCCGTGTTTTTTGGAAAATAATCAAAAAGCGAGGCTGGGTCAGGATAAGCCAGACCGATATATTTAAAGAACATGTCTGGTTTCACGCCAGAACGAAGCATTTCCAGATCTTCTTCTAAATTTTCAACGAGCGCTTGTTTATCCTCGTTTTCTTTCAATTCATTTAAAGTATGTGTCATTTTCTTTTCTAAGCGTTTGACGATATCCGGATAATAGCTTTGATCTAAAATGATTTCAGTTGCAGGCAGTAGGCGGAATTCTTCCACGCGGGTTGTCGAGCGCTGCGTTTCCACATCAAAGAAACGAAGAGAATCTACTTCGGTGTCAAAAAGTTCTATTCTAATTGGAAATTCTTCTGTAATTGGATAAATATCAATAATCCCGCCGCGAACACTGAATTCTCCCGGCGTATTTACCATTCCGCTCATTGTGTAGCCCATTGTCACTAGTTTTTGGCGTAGTACATCTGGATCAATTTCTTCGCCCTCTACAATGGATATGTTGAAATGTTTCCAAAGCGATACTGGTGGAAGCATTTTTCTGAGACCAGCAACTGGCACAATGACTATCCCCGGTTTTCCGGATAGTAAGAAGTCGAGCGCTTCCACGCGTTGACCGCGAAGTTCCGGGCTAGAGATACTCAACTCAGAAGAAATCAGTTCATCTGCTGGATATAAAAATAGTCGATCGACATCCATTAAAGAAAGTAAATCATCATATAATTTTTGCGCATGGTATAAATTGTGCGTAACAAATACAACCGGACGCTTTGACGCACCTTCTACCACGCTTGCAAATAACGCACGTGAAGAACCTGTGAGCCCTGTGACAAGTTGTGCTTTTTCTTTTTCATCCAGCGCATTTAAGACCGCTCGAATATCTTTTTGTTCATATATTAATTGTTGTAATCCTTTCAAGGGAAAACAGCTCCTTTTTGTCAGAAAATTCATTCTATGCAACGCAAGAGTAAATCACGCGTCCGAAGAAAGACCGAAATACGTGGCAAAAGATTGCCACGCCTCGTCATCGTCTATTTTTGATTGTATTTGTTCATAACTTCTATAAATGGTGTCTGTGCAAAGTCTTCGATGGCGTCAGCGCTTTTTTGAATCGCTGCGATAATATCAGGTTGTTCTGCTTTAGGAAAATCTCCCAAGACATAATGAATAACTTCTCCTTTTAAAGGACGACTAACGCCAACACGAATGCGATTAAACTCTTGTGTTTTAACGTGTTGAATAATTGATTTCATTCCATTATGTCCGCCAGCACTACCTTTTTGGCGTAATCTAATCTTCCCAACTGGTAAATCGAGATCATCATACACAATCACGACATCTTCAATTGGTATGTTGTAGTAATCCATTAGCGGACGAATGCATTCACCTGAAGCGTTCATAAAAGTGAGTGGTTTCACTAAAATCATTTTTTCACCGCCGACGATAATCTCGCTAGTCATACCATTAAATTTTGATTTCTTCCAAGGGGTTTGATGACGAAAACTTAGTTCGTCAACTACCATAAAACCGACATTATGCCGGGTACGTTCGTATTTTTTGCCCGGGTTTCCGAGTCCTGCGATTAGTTTCATAAAAGCTTCTCCTTACATGAACGAAACCACTTCACGAATGAACTGGTTTTTGTTTCGATGTTTTTTTGATTATAACATGGATTTCACTTGGTTGAAAGTTTTCCAACTAGGCTTGGTGTTCGGCAATTTTATTTTCGATAATTTGCCAGGCCGCTTCCTTTTCCTCTTGAAAATTGACTGTTTTCCAATTTTCCGGCGTTTTTCCGACGTATTTTTCAAAACCGAATTTCTGATATAAATAGATAGCTTGATAACTTCCGGTTTGCGTAGTTAAATAGACAAAACTACTTTTATTCAAGCCGAGAATTTTGGATAACAAGGCTTTCGCGATACCTTTTCCACCGTGCGAATCAAGCACTGCAACCCAGTGAATCCGACTCGCCATCTCGCCGAATGTATTTCCATCCCAAAGCATAGCCGTTCCAATAATTTCACCATTTGGCGCCTCTACAAAGACGCAACGCTTGGCTAATTTTTCTTTTTCATTTCCGAATTCCGTTTCAAAACGAGCGCGAATACTGTCCATTGAAAGCACTTGACCCGTTTCTAATTGCAATCTACACCAGTCTTCTTCCAAACCATCTTTATAAAAGCAAAAAGAATATCCCTCAGGTAAATGAAACTCCGGATAATTTGTAGCATCGTGATTGACCATAATAGCAGAAATGTGCGGTACTGACTTATCAAGCATATAAACGCCTCCTTCTCGAAACCATTATAACAAAAAAAATGGAAGATATCGCAAACAAATGCGAATCTTCCATCCTTATTTATTCAAAATTATTCAACAGGTTCTTCATCTTTACCATGTACAGCTTCTGGTTCAGGTGCTTCCGTAGTCGTTGGTTCTTCTTCCGCACGTGGAGCAGATACAGTTACTACTGTTTCTTCTTCCTCCGCTTGCACGACATAGTCTTTGTTTTCCGGAAGGTCGTTCGTTGTTAAAACATCACCGATTTCTAATGAAGAAATGTCTAATTCAATTGTTTCTGGTAATTTTTCTGGTGTTGCTGAAACTTTTACATCATGGATAATTTGTTGTAGTACGCCGCCAGCTTTAACTCCCGGTGCATCCCCAACTAATACCACACGAACATCTGTCTCAACTTCTTCATTCATATCAACCGCTAGTAAATCAACGTGTACTAATACGTCTTTTAACGGATCTACTTGATATTCATGTAATAAAACGTTTAATTTCTTGCCGTCCACAGTAACTGAAAATACGGCGTTACGACCATTGTCACGAACTGCTTTGATTAATTCCAAAGAATCAACGGAAACTGGAACATTTTCCGATTTGTAGCCATAAATAATTCCAGGTACTTTTCCTTCACTACGCAATCTCGTTACTTCTGAATGTTGCGTTGTTTCTCTTTTCTGGACCTCTAATGTTGTTGCCATAAAAAATCACTCCACTCATTCAATTTTGGTACATCTACATTATATCTACCCTTTAGAAAAATAGCAAAACAAAGAAATAGCCTAATTTTGATTTGTAAGGTTTATAATTCTCAATAAAAGGTAAACAGAAAATAGCGGCTATTCGCTAATGTGGACGCTTCCAAACTGTACTATAGCGTTTTCACAAATTTATTATAACAACTTTTTTAAATTCAGGACGTTCAACGCTTCACAAATGAAAAATTCATGTTATACTGTACTAGTAAATAGATTTTTTATAGGAGGAATTCGAAATGAAAGATCATCAAAAAATTATTTTAGTTGGCGACGGAGCAGTTGGTTCTAGTTACGCATTTGCTTGTGTAAACTTAAGCATTGGACAAGAATTTGGTATCATTGACATAGATAAAGACAGAACTATTGGGGATGCAATGGATTTAAGTCATGCCGTTCCATTTTCTACACCTAAGAAAATCTACTCAGCAAATTATAGCGACTGCCACGATGCGGACTTAGTTGTTGTAACTGCCGGGACTGCACAAAAACCTGGTGAAACTCGTTTAGATTTAGTAAATCGTAATATTAAAATCATGAAAGGCATCGTGGATGAAGTAATGGCTAGCGGATTTGACGGTATCTTCTTAATCGCTTCTAACCCAGTAGATATCTTAACTTACGCTACATGGAAATTCTCAGGTCTTCCAAAAGAACGTGTTATCGGTTCTGGAACAAGCCTTGATACAGCACGTTTCCGTATGTCAATTGCCGACTATCTAAAAGTAGATGCTCGTAACGTCCATGGTTACATCCTTGGCGAACACGGCGATACAGAATTCCCAGCATGGAGCCACACAACTGTCGGCGGTCTTCCAATCACTGAATGGATTAGCGAAGATGAACAAGGTGCAATGGATACTATTTTCGTAAGTGTTCGTGATGCAGCTTATGAAATTATTAATAAAAAAGGCGCTACATTCTACGGTGTTGCTGCAGCTCTAGCTCGTATTACAAAGGCAATTCTAAATAACGAAAATGCGATCTTACCACTTTCTGTTTATCTAGATGGTCATTATGGTATGAACGACATTTATATCGGCGCTCCCGCAGTCGTTAACCGTCAAGGCGTTCGCCATATTGTTGAAATGAATTTAAACGACAAAGAAAAAGAACAAATGAAAAACTCTGCAGATACACTTAAAAAAGTTCTAGACGACGCAATGAAACAAATCGACTAATATTCTCAAATCCTAAAAGCATGCGCCTTCGCATGCTTTTTTTGTTATACTTAATTTATTCGAGAGGAGTGACGCGTACGATTACTTTTGACCAACTTAATACCGAGCTACAAGCCTTAGAAAACCCCAATACGATTAAAATTTTTCGTAATCACGGCTGTCCGGATTCATTAGATCTTTACGGACTAAAAATTGGTGATTTAAAGAAAATTATTCGCCGAGAAAAACTGACAAAAAATCACGAACTCGCCGTAGAGCTGATTGAATCAAATAATAGTGACTTGATTTATCTCGGTTTGCTAGCGATTAATCCCGACAAAATAACCACGGAACAAATCGAAAAATGGAATATCATTTTTCGCGAAACATGGTCACAACTAACTTTTGGACTAGCATCGATTGTAAGCAAACGTGATGATGCACTCCTTTTCGCCAAAACGTGGATTGAAAGTGATTATGATTTAACTAAATCCATGGGCTGGCAGATTTATAGCGAACATATTAACAATTTGCCTGAAGCAGAGGCATTACTTCAACGCGCGAAAGAAACGCTGCAAACAGAAACCAATAGAACCCGCTATTCAATGAACGGTTTTATTATCACTTGTGGAATTTACAAAGACGATTTGCACGAAAAAGCAATGGAAGCTGCGAAATCAGTCGGGAAAGTTCATGTAAACCTTGGAAATACAGCGTGTAAAGTTCCGGATGCTATTTCTTATATAGAAAAAGCGAGAAATCGTACGAAATAACCGGATATCCTTTGACTAGAAAAAGTAGTAAGAGGTATGATAAAAGAAAAACTGGAGGGATAACTCATGATTGTAACAACCTCACCAAATATTGAAGGTAAACAAATTATCGAATATAAAAAAATCGTTTTCGGCGAAGTCATCACCGGCGTTAACTTCATGAAAGATATTGGAGCTGGACTTCGAAATTTCTTCGGGGGCCGTTCGCAAGGCTATGAAGATGAACTTATTAATGCTCGCGAGGAAGCAATTCGCGAAATGGAACAACGTGCGAAAGATATTGGCGCAAATGCCGTTATCGGTGTTGACATTGATTATGAAGTGCTTGGAGCTGATAACGGAATGCTTATGGTCACTGCATCTGGTACAGCTGTTGTCATCGAAGCGCAAGATTATTGAATAAAACAAGAAGTATCCAAATGAATCGGATACTTCTTTTTTTATTGCAAATTTATTTTGAAACTTCTTTATAGCCTTGGGATTCTAGCATTTTTGCAGATTCCTCCATGCTAATCCCTTTAGAAGTATCACCGTTTGAAGACATACCAGGGATTTTGTTCATATCTTCCGAAGAGATTTTAGTGTAATCTACTTCTAGTGTTTCAATAGCTTTATCATCTTTATATTCAATCTTTTCTTTTAAACCATCAATACCTTGGAATTTATCGCTTGTTGCTTTAAGCATTTTTTCAGCGTCTTCTTTTGAAGCAACACCTAGCGAAGCATATGACATTGTGTTCTCAGCTGTTTGTTTAGTAACTTTGTCTCCCTTATATGTGTATGTTAATTTAGAATCAACACCATTTTGGGAAAGTGAGTAAGTTTTCGTTTCTTCTTTATCCCCACACGCGACTAACATAACCGCCATAATCATTACAAATAAAACCGTTGTACCCTTTTTAAGCATTTTCATAGATGTTCCTCCTACATTGTTTTTTCTATTCAAGGGTACCTAACAAACTGCACTATTACAATAGATATTTTGTGAACATTTGCTCACAACACTTTTTTGATTGACACGAAAAAGTCACAACTAATCATAACTTTACTCTTCGTTTGCAATCCCTTTTTCATCATCTAAAATTACAATGAAAATGGACTTATCAGCTCCTTTTCGCTCGTGTTCATTCAAAATTCCAGCCATATTGCCCTCTTCCTCAAACAAATTCTTTTTTATGGAGAAGAAATGGATTTTTTGATTAGTATTTTTTATTTTGCAACTTCCAAGACACTCAATCTCCTTTGCATCACTTAAATTAAATGGTTCCTCTTTCCATACGCTCATTTTTATTATCAGCAATATTAATACGGAACATAACGCGATTACAAACATTACAAAGAAAAAGATTAACCCCCCTTTTATATACATTCGGCTTACTTCCTCCCCATAAAATATATCCACCCGCTAACGAGTGGATAAGAATATATTCCTAAATATTGTTATTCATTTGTTTTTTTAGACCAAAATTCTAAAAAGCCTGCCAAAGTTTGCTGTGAATCTCTTAGTCTAGCTCCAGTAGGTTCCACTGTATCCTTTTTCCATTCGGAATTTCCTACTAAGTATGATTTTTTAGTTTTCGCATTGACTATTTTCGGATAGTCCGCTTTCGCCCTTTTCGCATTTTCATAGAGCCATTCTTTCACGTCATTTGAGCAAAATCTTTTCACTACCATGTCTTCTGTTGCTTGATAATTGTGTTTAATGGTATCTACGTAATTTTCATATGCACAGTGGTAGCCTGGTGGATAGGATATTGCGGTAAAATTATTGGCGTGCATAGGTTGACTAATATCCGTATAATAATGGATTGCTAGGCCCAATTTATAAAATGCTGTGTCAAATTTCCCTTCTCGGTAATCAGCCACCGATTGATTAAAATACTTGGCTCCTGTTATTTTCGCATTAGCAAAACCTGGCAAATAAGTATTATCTTTATCAGGATTATAAAAATGAGATAAAAACGTACTAGTATCATAATATGGATTTTTATGATCCGCGTCATATATTCCTTGAGCAATTTGTTTGTCGAAATTTTTAAGTTCATTCATTAAATTAGCTCGCATATGATCTACATCTTTAGCTAGTATTTTTTCCGCTTGTTTAAAAAGCCAATAGTGCGTATTTACGTCAGTATTTGTCGGATTATCCGCGGACCAACTAAGTTTATGCGGTAATTTGCTGTCAATATCATGCGGAGCTGCGGGGGGCTTTAGATATTCATCACAACAGGCACTTGCTTTTATCGTTACAGGAAAGACTAGAACACTTGCGGTCAAGCACATACCTAGAACCACTTTTTTGAACTTCACATCACTCACCTCACTTTTTCTTTCATTCTGCGTCTTCAACTATTTTTTCTTAATTGAATGATTTTGATAACCGCTCCTAAAGAGAACACGCCAATAGCTAACATGGCAAGAATTAACGTCGTATGGTTCACTGGTTCTTCTTTTGCTTTTTCGTCTTCTGCACTTTTAGCAATTAATTTTCCTTCTTCAATGCCAGCAGAACGTTTTTTTCCGTTCACATTATTAGCTGGTTCGCTTTCTCCTACCACTTTTTCCTCGGTTTGCGGTTTCATTTCCTCTTTATTTCTTTCTGTAACTTCTTTTTGGATTACTGGTAGGCTCGGCATATCAATTGGCCGATTGTTTGTCTCTGCTTGTTTTTCTATAAATGGTGCTTTATTTTCCCCAAGCTCAGTTTCTTGCGCTTTCGTGATAGGAAGTGCTGCTAGCTTTGGCGCGGTATTCACAGGGGTTATTTTTTTTGGCGCTGTTTTCGTTGTAGTTTTTTTGTTAAACACATTTAATGGCTGTGGCGGATTTTTAAATGGTGCTTTTTTAGTTATGTCAGTTATCAGAGCCGGCGCGCTTATTTTCGGTACCTTTGGAGTTAACGAAGGAACCGGACTGCTAGTAAACGGATTTAATGGTAAAAAACCCGCATTTCTTGAGTGTTTTCCTGTTCCTCTATCTCTTAAATCAGCTAGGCGATCAATTTCTTCTTCTGTTGTCTCGCTGTTTTCGTCATCTGTAAAATCGCCACTATTCAGCGAACTAAATTCTTCAGATGTTGGTATACCACCTCTCCCGTTCAACTCTTCTTCTGTTGGCATTGGTGGAAAATCAGAGAAATTTTGGCTATGGCGATTAATAGCACTTCTCAAACTAGCTAAATCCCCGCTTGTAAAACTAGAATCTAGCGAAGGTGCTGTTTCCCGCATAATTTCTAGTTCATCTTCTGTTGGAGGCGGTGGAAATTCGAATGAGCTCGGTTCCGATGTAGCAGGAGCATTAAAACCAAGAAGCATTGGCGTCTCTGGCAAAGCAAGTCTTAACTCTTCATCCGTAGGTGGTGGTGGAAATTCGAATGAGCTCGGTTCCGATGTAGCAGGAGCATTAAAACCAAGAAGCATCGGTGTCTCTGGCAAAGCAAGTCTTAACTCTTCATCCGTAGGTGGTGGTGGAAAGTCCGAAGCATTTACCTCTTCATTTTTCTTCTTAGTTAATAATTGGTCAATTAACCCTGCACTTTTATCAACAATTGCTTTCTTCACTTCGGGATTTTCGTCGATTTTATCACGTACCCATTTACCCGCATCTTTTATTTTTTTAAATACTTTAGGGAAAAATGGTTGTTGATTTGCTTTTAAAGGTTGTGGTGTAGACTCATCCGCTGACTGCATGCTAGAATCTAAGTCACTTTCAGAAGTATCCGTAACTGACGCTTTCGCCACTTTTTTCTTAGTTGCTTTTGTTGGTTTATCCGGATAAGTAAGGCTTTCAAGCTCACTATCCGATGATGCTATAGCTTTCCTTCTTTTTTTAATTTCCGCGGCGCTATCCGATGGCAACCCTGGATGACGACGCTCCACTTGTATAGCTGGTCGGTCGGATCCTGAAGCTTCTTCATTTATAGCCACATTCTCGCTTTGTTCACTGTTGTTATTATTAATATTTGGACCTTTTTCTGCTTTTGCTTTCAACATTGCTATTAGGTCTGCTTTGTTCGTATTTTTCACTTTATTCGATTTTTCTAGTTCCTCAATATCACGTGAACTTACTTCACGTGCAGTTTCGTATCTTGGTCCCGTATTTACCTCGCTTGGCTGCTCTTCTGTTTTTTCTTCTTCCCATTCATCTGTGTTCAGACTGGAATCTTCGCTATCTGTCGCTGCAAATATTATGTCGGGGTTAATCGTAATGCAGTTGGCGGTAATGAAAACTACCATCATCGCACGCATAAATCTATTTAATCCCACTTATACTCCCTCCTCGTGATACGCTAATACAACCTTTTTAGAACAAGGAAAATCTGGCCTTCATTTTCACTAATTTATTCCGTTAAAAATTGGATTAGCAGTTGGTTATCTTCTTAATTAGCTAATTTAAGAAAAAAATATTCATGAATTATTTTAAGAATATCACTTGAAGAATTAAGTTTTCTCTAACATTTGTTAATCAGTTAACTCCGACCGCTTCCCAAGCTTCCGCAACTTTTTTAGAAGCATCTTCACCATATAAATCTTTCGCCGCTTGTTGGAGTGCTTTTTTCGCATCGGTAAACTGGGCTTTTTTTGTTAAATAGTACTTTAAGGCGCGGAAGTAAAGCTGTTCTGTTTTTTCTTTTCCAAGTTTAGTGATCGTATTGTAGGCTGCTTTATTCGGTATACCACTATTAAAATGAACTCCGCCCCAGTCGCCTTCCTCTGTGATTGGAAGCGATTCATAATCCTTCATATGAGCCGCTTGATTATATTTGTCAGGATCTTTGATGCTTCTTATTCGCCCATCTCGTAACCCACGCACACAGACATCCTCACCAATCAACCAATGATTTGGCGCAATAAAATAACCAAAGACATCGGCGAACGATTCGTTTAGCGCACCTGATTGCCCTTCGTATTCTAATCCTGCCGAATACTGGATAACCGCATGCGTTAGTTCATGACCAACAATCGTTTTGGCGCATGAAAATGGTTTGAAATTCTTTTTGTCCCCATCTCCATAAAGAATTTCTCGGCCATCCCAAAAAGCATTATTGCAATTCAAGCCATAATGAACAAACGAATCAATTTCTCCACCTTTACCATCTAGACTCTCTAGTTGATGGACATTTTTATAGTAATCGTACACTTCACTTGCGTAAAAATGAGCATCCACCGCGGAACTAAATTCCGGATCCGTAAACATATTCGTTTTATTCGACACCACTTTTCCAAAAGATGCGTCCGTTTTATGGTTTAAATCAAAAGTTCTTATGAGTCCTTTATGAGTTCTATCCACTAAGTAAAACAGGTCATTTATTTTCATGACATGTAATGGCCTCTGGAGTAATCGGTTAGCTCCTTTACCAAGCGCTTGAAAATCTTTGTGGGTATCAGCCCGCTCTACCTCGGAAAGCATATTTTGTTTTTTTAAAATTGCGCCGGTTTCTGCATCCACTTGAATAATCCAACTCGCAACTTCCGGCTCAGCAAAAATCAATTTTATATTATAAACTAAGCGTTTTGTTCTGGAATTGATGATGATTTCTTTTTCTTTCACTGGATTTCCAATATAACTTTTCACATGAGCTTCACTCTGACCAATGGCTTCAAATGCTTTTTCAATAGCATTTTTTTCTGTGATTTTTATTTGATTAGTAATCCTAAGCTGCCCTTGCTGTAAATCTCCATTTATAAAAGCGATTTTATTATCCGGTGTGACGTGGACCTTTATTTCATCATTATCAGTCAAGTAACCATCAGAACTTAGCGCGAGCGTATAATGCGTAACGCCTAGCTTATCTTTTGTCATATCAAGAATTTTAAAATTTTTATAAAAATCTTTTGCTTCGCAGGAATCTGGCAAAGCTTTTAAATCAGCAGGGTTCCTTTTGGCTTGTATATTATTTCGGAGCCTTTCTTCCCCGACAGAATCCGCTTTTACCGCCATATTGAAATGAGCCTGAAAAGCTATTACCATGATGATACAAATAAGTTTACTCTTCATTTCACCGCTCCTTTTCAATTCGTAAAAGTAAGTTTAAGCCACCTACAACTAATCTGACAGAGAGAGTTAAGGACACGTTTTTTAGCATATGTGGGAACTAAATTATACGTTTTGCAGTAGAAACTATAGGTGGCTTAAACTATGGGATATGCTTATATTATATGGAAAAACAATCAGACATTCTTTTACATTTGTTAATTCTTCTAGAAAAATTAAAAAAATAAGCCTGTTTCTACATTCTTCATAAAATAATTTATGAAAAGTGCAAAACAAGCTTATTTTTCGTGTGTGTGTTAAGCGGTTTTATTCTTAATTTTTTTATTAATTTTTAAAATTATTCGATTGGATTATCTACACTATTACTATATTTCGGATAAAGTGTAGTGCCCCAGATGGAGATATTTCTATTTTTCACAAGCGGTAGGTTCCGGTCATCAATTACCGTTCTCCACCATTCCCAAGCTAAACCAGTGCATTCTTTAGCGTAAACATTAATATTTCTTGCGTTACCTGGCAAATAGATGGACGATGTGAAATGAGCTAGCTTACTTTTATTGTTTTCGCTCCAGTTTTTATGTTGAACAATTTCGTTACCTTCAGGATCATAATTTATTTCATCCCAAGAGATGTTGAATTGAGCAACGTATCCTCCAGAGTGATCGATGTTGATTTTTCCATCTGTATAAGCTTTTGAAGTTGTTTCAATATATTCTGAGTTGTTTTTAATAACAGCTAATTCATTGTCTTTTAAGAAGTTTGTTGTATAGGCAATGGGAACTCCTGGTGTTTCCCGGTTAAAAGTAGCACCTTTTTTCAAAATATCTCGTAAGTCTCCGAGGTTACCGTCGATGATTTGAACTTCATCTTTTGCGGAGCCACCGTAAATTACGGCTTTGAAGGAAGAATTTTTGATGATATTTGTCAGTTCTACATCACCTGAGACAGATTTCCCACTTACGGCAGCGTCAAAAGCAGCTTTTACTTTAGTACTATGGGAATTAGTTGATAATTTCAAATAAACTTGACGGCCATATGCCACACTTGAGATATATGCAGGAGGATTTTCTGCATTCACTCCAAGCGCTTGCAACTGCTCTTTAGTAACAGCTTTGCCGAAAAATCTGGAAGGTCTTGTAGGTTCATTAACATTCACGTTATAGTAAATTTGTTTAAAACTAATGACTTCTTCTTGCATTTTCCCTTCACTGATTGCGCCGAAGTTTACATTCAAGCTATTATTTACAGCTTTAAATGCCGTACCAAATTTTGCAATTAATTGTGATTCACTGTAAGCCATTTCGTCATCATAATCAATTTTTGCACTTACATTTGGATAAGCTTGAGCATATTTTTCATTCCATCTTTCCACTAATGTATTTACTGCGTTGTTAACGTTCGATTTAGTAGCATTTTTTACAACAATTTTATTGTCTTGATTAGTCATTCCTGGCAAATCAATGCTAAGTGTTAATGAATCACGTTTGACAGGAAGAACATCGGGTTGATTTTCTACTAATTCCGAATTCGCTTTCACGAGAGCACCTGGATATGTTAGGCTCGAAATTGCATTCACAACTTGGATATCTGCATTATTTTGATTGATGGATTTCTTCTTTTTCTCCACAACGATATATTCATTTCCATCTTTATAACCTTTTCTTGGCGGCACATTTGTCACTGCATCTCCGTGGTATACTAATACATTGTTTTTATTGTAATCCAATCCTTGTATATACTTATCGATTTCATCCGCGTGTTTCTTTTCGATTGGCGTCTTAGGACTTGCAGGCGGAGATGCTGGTGGTGCCATGGATGAAATTAAATTTTCTTTATTGAATGCAGATGCATCCTTTGCTTCAGTTTGTTGCGCAATTGGTAGACTAACTAATATAAGTGTAATAAAAACTAGCATTATTTTTTTCATGGGTTTCACTCTCCTTCTACATTTTTTAACCTAATAATGCCAAATACTGTTTAGCCCCTCCTCTCTTTTGATAATTATAATATTGGCGAAATTCGCTTCTAAAGATGAAACGCAATATTATATGCTTGCTTTATAGCTTTATTCTAGTCCCGCTGTCCCTTTATCGTCGTTAACAAATGTTAATGACTCGACATAAAAGTAACTTTAAGATAGGAATATACTAATCAAAGGAGGGGGCCATTTTGTATAAGAATTATTTGCAACGCACATTAGTTTTAGTACTCTGTTTTATTTTATGCTTTTTTACTTTCCCATTAGGTGGAAAAGCATATTCGCTTAATAACTGGAATAAGCCAATAAAGAACTCTGTAACTACAAAGCAATGGATGTCCGCTCTACCTGACACAACGAGCCTAGCAGCACTCTCTATACCAGGTACACATGATACGATGAGCTATAACGGAGACATGACGTGGACATTAACCAAACCACTGGCTCAAACACAAACGATGTCATTGTACCAACAACTAGAAGCAGGAATACGGTACATCGATATTAGAGCAAAAGACAATCTCAAAATTTACCATGGGCCAATTTTTTTAAATGCATCACTTTCAGGTGTATTAGAAACGATTACTCAATTTTTAAAGAAAAATCCAAAAGAAACCATTATTATGCGTTTAAAAGACGAGCAAAACAGCAACGATAGTTTTGATTATCGGATCCAACCATTAATCAACATTTACAAAGATTATTTTTACACTACTCCCAGAACTGACACGAGCAATAAAATCCCTACATTAAAAGATGTCCGCGGAAAAATATTATTACTTTCAGAGAACCACACAAAAAAGCCATTAGTCATTAATTCACACAAATTCGGCATGCAGTTCGGCGCATCCAACCAAGTAATTCAAGATGACTACAATGGTCCGAGTGTGAAAACAAAATTCAAAGAGATTGTCCAGACTGCTTATCAAGCTTCTAAAGCGGACAACAAACTGTTTCTTAACCATATTAGTGCCACTTCATTAACATTCACACCTCGTCAGTATGCTGCAGCATTAAACAACAAAGTAGAGCAGTTCGTACTCAACTTAACATCGGAAAAAGTTCGAGGATTAGGCATTCTAATCATGGACTTCCCCGAAAAACAAACTATCAAAAACATCATAAAAAACAATAAATTCAACTAACATATATTATTCCTACAAAAAAAGGGTTAGTATATCTCCGAGCAACCATCGGAACCATATACTAACCCTATTTCAATTTTAACATCTAAATAAATCCGTTTTTAAATATGTATGCATTTCTTTTGCGAAATCAAAATTTGTATAATAAAATCCTATATGTAAAAAATATTATTTAGCGTGACTTTCTTTCAACAGCTAACAATTGTTGTTACTGCCTAATGTTTTTAGGGTATTTTAAAAAAGGGCGATAAAAAACGATTGGGGGATGAGACATGAACGCTCAAGCAGAAGAATTCAAAAAATATTTAGAAACTAACGGGATAAAACCAAAACAATTTCATAAAAAAGAACTTATTTTTAACCAATGGGATCCACAAGAATATTGTATTTTCCTATATGATGGTATTACAAAGCTTACAAGTATTAGTGAGAACGGGACCATCATGAATTTACAATACTATAAAGGTGCTTTCGTTATAATGTCTGGCTTTATCGATACAGAAACATCGGTTGGCTATTATAATTTAGAAGTCATTAGCGAACAGGCTACCGCATACGTTATCAAAATAAACGAACTAAAAGAACTACTGAGCAAGAATCTTACGCACTTTTTCTATGTTTTCCAAACCCTACAAAAACAAGTTTCATACAGCCTAGCCAAATTTAATGATTTTTCGATTAACGGGAAGCTCGGCTCTATTTGCGGTCAACTTTTAATCCTGACCTATGTGTATGGTAAAGAAACTCCTGATGGCATCAAGATTACACTGGATAATTTAACAATGCAGGAGTTAGGCTATTCAAGCGGTATCGCACATAGCTCAGCTGTTAGCAGAATTATTTCTAAATTAAAGCAAGAGAAAGTTATCGTGTATAAAAATTCATGCTTTTATGTACAAAATCTTGATTATCTCAAAAGATATGCTCCTAAATTAGATGAATGGTTTTATTTAGCATGTCCTGCTACTTGGGGAAAATTAAATTAAATCAAAAAACAGGATGTCTCAATGAGGCATCCTGTTTTATATTTTATTCGAATAAAGAACTTACAGAAGCATTTTCATGAACGCGAACGATTGCTTCGCCAAGAAGAGCTGCAACAGATAATTGTTCCATTTTGTCAATCCATTTTTCTTCTGGAAGAGCGATGGAGTTTGTAACAACTAATTTTTCGATTGGCGATTCTTCAATACGTTTCATAGCAGGACCTGAAAGAACTGGGTGCGAACAACATGCGTAAACTTTTGTTGCGCCTGCTTCACGCAATGCTTTAGCAGCAAGTGTGATTGTTCCAGCTGTATCAATAATATCATCAATAATGATACAAACTTTCCCTTCTACATTACCAACGATGTTCATTACTTCAGCTACGTTTGGACGCGGACGACGCTTATCAATAATAGCAATCGGCGCTTTCAAACGGTCAGCCATTTTACGAGCTCGAGTAACTCCACCATGGTCAGGGGAAACTACTACTAGATCATCACCTAAATGACGTTCACTGAAATAGTCACTTAGAAGGCGAACTGCATTCAAGTGATCGATTGGAATATCAAAGAAACCTTGGATTTGCGGTGCATGCATATCAAGTGTAATCATTCTAGTTGCACCAGCAGTTTCGATTAAGTTTGCTACTAATTTCGCTGTGATTGGTTCACGACTTCTTGCTTTACGGTCTTGACGTGCGTAACCATAGTAAGGCATAACAATATTAATTGTTGCTGCGGAAGCGCGTTTCAACGCATCAATCATGATCAAAAGTTCCATTAAATTCTGGTTTACAGGATTACTCGTTGATTGAATAACATATACATGACAACCACGGATACTTTCTTCAATGTTAATTTGGATTTCTCCATCACTAAAATGAGTAACGCTTGATTTCCCTAACTCAATACCAACTTCTTTCGCAATCTCTTCAGCTAGTTCACGATTAGAATTTAGCGAGAAAATCTTCAACTTTGGATCAAAATACTCGTTTGACATAATCAGCCTCCACTATTTTTTATTAAAATTTTAAAATTCCCAAATGGAAATTATTTACCGTGATTCAAATGTTTTGCATAACCAAGTTTATTGTCTTGTTTCGCACGAGCAATGCCTAGCGCATCGTCAGGAACATCTTTTGTAATCGTGGAACCAGCAGCTATGAAAGCTCGATCTCCCACTTTGACAGGTGCAATCAGGTTTGAATTACAGCCAACAAAGACATTATCCCCAATGATGGTTTTCGCTTTGTTTTTGCCGTCGTAATTAACAGCAATACTTCCGCAACCAACATTGACGTTTTTACCAATTTCCGCATCTCCCATGTAAATGAAATGTGGTAATTTAGTTCCTTCACCAACCACTGCTTTTTTCGTTTCGACGTAGTTCCCGATTTTCACATGATCGTGAATGTCAGATTCTGGTCTTAGGTGCGCATATGGGCCAATTTGAACGTCATCGCCAACTTTACTTTCGAAAATAGAAGAAGTTCTGACGTATACTCGTTCACCGATAACACTGTTTACGATTTCCGAGCCGGTTGTAACCACGCAATCATCACCGATTACAGTTTCCCCACGAAGCATAACTCCTGGTTCAATTACTGTATCTTGACCAATTTTTACATCTATATCAATATACGTGTTTTCAGGATTAACAAGCGTTACTCCATTACGCATATGATTTTCGTTAATTCGACGTTGCATTAATCTGGATGCTTCAGCTAGGGCAATTCGGTCGTTCACTCCAAGTGACTCTTCAAAAGACTCCATTCTGTAAGCCGCAACGACTTCATCCGAATCTTTTAAAATCTTAATAACATCTGGTAAGTAATATTCTCCTTGCACATTATCGTTAGAAACATTCTCTAACGCTTCAAAAAGAGCTTTATTATCAAAGCAATATGTCCCAGTGTTAATTTCCGAAATACGTTGTTCTTTTTCTGTTGCATCTTTATGTTCTACGATTTTTTCTACAATGCCTAGGTCATCACGAATAATACGACCATAACCTGTAGGATCTTCAATAACCGTTGTAAGAATAGTTGCTTTTGCACGTTTTTCATGGTGATATTTCAGTAAAGCTTCCATCGTACTAGCTTCGATTAAAGGCGTGTCCCCACAAACAACGAGCGTCACACCATCTTTACCTGCAAGTTCCGCTTTCGCTTGCAGTACTGCATGCGCCGTTCCGAGTTGCTCTTCTTGCTTTACAAACTCGCTTTTACCAGCTAAATGCTCTTGTACTTTCTCAGCTCCGTGACCTACAATTGTAACCACTTTATCAACATTAAGCGTCGAAATTTGATCTACTACATGTTCGACCATTGGTTTTCCACAAACAGGATGCAATACTTTGTAAAGTTTTGATTTCATCCGTGTGCCTTGGCCAGCAGCAAGCACTACAGCATATCGTTTTGACATTATATAGAACCTCCAATATTCACTATTCATCCACTATGAATGATAACGTAAAATTTACATTTTTTCAAGAATGCGCCCAAATAAAAAACCTTACCTACTTTTTTTAGGTAAAGATTCAATTTAAAGTTTTATTTGTTTGAAAATTCCGAAAGATATAGTATGATTATTTATTTGCTTACTAAAAGAAGAATTTACACTTATGCCACAAAAAAGTTTTCTAAAATGGACCTGTTTTTGCAACATCATTTAAAATTCTCCTCCCTGTTTTATAACCTGCTATTAATTATACCATAGCAAAAATAGAAGACCAAGGCTATTTATGATTTTTTTCATGCTTCATGTACACAAAAAGGGCTAGCACGCAGCTAGCCCTTGAAAATTTTAAATTATTCAGCAGAAACGGATTCAGATTCTTCTTCTGTTACTGCAGTTGCTTCTTCTTCACCAACGCGCTCATATTCAGCTAAAACTACTTCTTGAATTTTTGCACGAGTGTCAGAATTAATTGGGTGAGCGATATCACGGAATTCACCGTCAACACCACGTTTACTTGGCATAGCTACGAACAAACCCTCGTTGCCATCGATGACACGAATGTCGTGAATAACAAACTCACCGTCAATCGTTATTGAAGAAATAGCTTTCATTCTCCCATCTGTCTCAACACGTCGTAATCTCACATCTGTAATCTCCATTATCTTCACCACCTTAATCTAGTTGCGCTGCTAGTAAACAATGCTCACATGCAACTTAAGTACACACTCGAGAAAAATTCCCCCATAGAAAAAATTACTTTTATAAAGCAAGCAATATTCACGTAAAATTCTTCCCTATGAACATAATAATAAAAAAAACTAAATTTGACAACTTTGTGAATTGTAATCTAAAAAAAAGTTTTTTTTTTTGAAAATCGTTGACTTTTACAGATTGTTCCTACTAGTTTTTGTTTTGTATACAATAATTATCATCATACGTATAAAAACTTCAAAACCATTGCCATTACAGTATCAATCTGTAATCATCATACTATTTTGCAGACAATAACACCAGTAAAACGGTATTTGATTTATCATTTTTCGAAAATAATTGTATACAATATATATAGGGTTTATGAGTTTACAGAGCTCATATATTTACATTTTTATACTTCTCTATCCCATTTACTCTAATTAACCAACAGAGACTATATTCCCCCAAAACCCCATTCTAATGCATGTTGCGAGAATTAATTTTATTTTTATTCTAAATTTTTTACCAAAACCGGCTATTGAAAGCGTTTAATTGTGACAAAAAGATTAAATATAGATGACAAGACAACTTAGTAGCTAATTTTAGTAAAAAAAGAAGCCCGAAACAGCTTATTTCAGGCTTCTTTTATTTATTCGGATCTTAATGCGTCAATTGGTCTTAATTTCGAAGCTTTATTAGCAGGTGCGATACCAAATATCACTCCGATACATAGTGAGAATACGAAGGAGAAGATAATGGTTCCTGCAGTTATTCCTGACGATATACCTGCGACTGAGCCAAATATGAGCGCTCCTGAGACCCCGATAATAATACCGATAATCCCACCACAGACACTAATAACAATGGATTCAATTAGGAATTGTAACAGGATGGCTCGTTTTTTAGCTCCGAGCGCTTTTCTTATACCAATCTCTCTCGTTCGCTCACTAACAGAAACTAGCATAATATTCATAATTCCAATACCACCAACAACAAGTGAAATAGCAGCAATCGCACCAAGCGCAGTAGTTAGCGTTGTACTAATCGTGTTGAAAGCATTGAGAATCTCTTGTTGATTAATGACTTGATAAGATGGTCCCATTTGTGCGGATGACGCATTTTTTTCTTGTTCTTTTTCGTCACCAAATTTAATCGCAAGACGTGATTCTAGTGTGTTTACTACAAAATCAACATCTTCGGCAGATTTTGTTTCTACATAGATTGTACGGACATTTGTATCTTTTAGGAGCCTTTGAGCGGAAGAAATCGGAATAAAGATTTGGTCATCGCTAGATCCCATCATAGACGCGCCTTTTTCTTTCAAGACACCAACAACTTTGTAAGGCATTCCGTTTAATCTAATGGTTTCGCCAATCGGATCCCCAAAACCAAATAGATCACTTGCTACCGTAGAGCCTATTACAGCTACTTTCTGGCCATATTCGGTATCAATCGGTAGTAGGAAACGCCCTTCCTTCATTTCTAGGCTACGCGCGGCCTTATATTGGTCATTCGTGCCTATCACCTTATTACTTGAATTCTTATAATCAAAAGTTGCATTGACTTGTCCAGATAATTCTGGAGAAACGCTTTTGACTCCATCAATGTTTTGATATTTCATTACTTCATCATACGTATATTTGTCGTTTGGATTAACAGAGCTATTAACTACTGTAATTAAATTCGAACCCAAATCGCCCATTTGGTCATCAACTTCTTGCGTTACACCATTCCCTAGAGATACTAAAAGAATAACGGATGCGACACCAATAATAATACCTAGCATGGTTAGAAAAGACCTTAATTTACTTGCCTTTAATTGTTTCCATGCCATTTTCATGCTTTGGAGAACATTCATGCTTGCGTCGCCTCCTCATGGAATAATTTACCATCTTGAATACGGATACTTCTTGTACCGTATGAGGCGATTGTTGGATCATGCGTAATCATAACGATGGTGTTTCCAGCACGATTCAATTCTTGTAGGATTCCCATTACTTCTTTACCTGTTTTCGAATCGAGCGCACCAGTTGGCTCATCTGCTAGCAAAATTTGCGGTTTGCCGGCGAGTGCTCTTGCGATAGCCACACGTTGCTGTTGGCCACCAGAAAGTTGCGTTGGTAAGTTTCTACGTTTTTCAAGTAAGCCTACTTTTTCTAAACATTCGATTGCGGCTTTTTCTCGTGCAGAAACACTTAGTCCTGCATAAATTAGTGGTAGTTCCACATTTTCAAAGGCAGATAATTTTGGAAGCAAATTAAACTGCTGAAAAATAAAGCCAATTTTTTTATTTCTGATTTCGGATAGTTTATTATCGCTCAGTTTAAAAACATCTACATCATCAAGGTGATAGCTGCCTTCATCCGGAACATCCAAACAACCAATCATATTCATTAAAGTGGATTTACCGGAACCGGACGGACCAACGATGGATAAAAACTCGCCTTGCTCAACGGTAAAAGTAACATCGTCTAATGCTTTAAAAGTTTCTCCGCCTAGCGTATACGTTTTTGTTAAATTTTTCATGTCAATTAGCGGTTTTGGCATGTTTATCCCTCCTTCATACAATTTGTCTGATTTGTACTTACAAAAAACTTAGCTAGGAGCACCAGGAACCGTAGAAGTTTCTTGTGTAGGAAGGATTACTTTTTCGCCTTTTTTAACACCTTTAGTGATTTCGATATTATCTTCATTATGAAGACCAGTTTCTACAAATTTCTTCACTTTTTTCGTTTTCCCATTGTCTTTTTCTTCTGGAACTAATACGTAATATTTGTCGTCACTGTCTTTTTGAACAGCTTCAATTGGAACGTATAGCGCATCTTTTTTCTCATTTACTAAAATGGAAGCATCAGCAGTCATACCCGCTTTTAAATCGTCTGTTTTATCAAGAGAAATGATTACAGAGAAGCTAGACACACCATTTTGTACTTGACCTTGTTCTGCGATTTCTTTCACTTTTCCTGTATAAGTTTTGTCAGGTAGTGCTGTTACTGTGACTTTTACTTCTTGGTCTTTCTTGATGTTAGGAATATCAAGTTCGTCCATTTGCGCTACTAATTGAAGTTCATCGTAATCTGGAACTTGTGTGTTTACCGGAGAAATCGCGCCTGTTCCTGTAGCATTGATTTTCATATCTCCTTGTTTTACTTTGGCTGTAACTAATTTTTCTTGTGTTACGGAGCCACTATTTTTCGACAGCAAGAAAACCGCACCAACGGCTACTACTGCGATAATTACGATAACAATTAACCATTTAACCCACTTTTTCATGAATGTTCTCCTTCTGCTCCTAAAGTCTAGAAGCCTTGAATTTTATGTAGTAACGATAGAATTCATTCTACCATAAAAGTTAACTGAGTGAAGTACATCGGAAGACTGATTTGTTTTTAGTAGCAATTCGCCCCCCAAAAAAAGAAAAACCCCAGAATATTTTCCAGGGTTTAGAATCAACTATTAAAGTAATTCCCATCAACAACTTCGATTTGTTTTTCTTTCATGTTCACATTTTTTATTTTTACAAGAGATACGTAATCATCCACTAAGCGCTCTTCCGCATATTCGGATTCAACTAACACGCCAATTCCAACTAAATGCGCGTTGAATTCTTCTAGCAGATTTTTCATACCATTAATTGTTCCTCCAGCTTTCATAAAGTCATCCACAATTACTACATTAGAGCCTTCAGCTAAGCTTCGTTTGGATAATTCCATTTTTTCGATTCGTTTGGATGAACCTGAAACATAGTTAATGCTTACAGTTGAGCCTTCTGTCACTTTGCTATCACGACGTACGATAACAAAGGGGACACTTAAATGTTCAGCAACCGCTTGTGCAATCGGAATCCCTTTAGTCGCAACAGTCATAATCGCATCTATTTTTTGGTTATTGAATTTCGTTGCTAAAATTTTACCAATTGCTTTGAGCGTTACTGGTTCTCCAAGTAAATCAGATAAGTACAAATAGCCCCCTGGAAGCAAACGGTTTGGCTCCGCAATTCTATTACATAGCGTATGCACAAAATCCAGCACATCGTCATTTCCCGCTATCGAAATATATTGCACACCACCAGCAGCACCCGGAACAGTTTCGAGCGTACCAATCCCTCTGTCTTCAAATGTTTTCTTTATGATAACCAAATCTTCACTAATAGAAGACTTAGCTGAGCCATAACGTTCAGCAAACATCGTAAGCGGCACTAACTTTCGCGGATGCGATAATAGAAACTGCGTCATATCAATTAATCGTTCACTGCGACGAATCTTCATAATCTCTCTCCCTTTGATAAAATTCCGTATATTAAAAAGCTATTTCACGTATTTTGTCCGTATTTTCTCTATTATAAAACGTTTTCTATAAAATTGACAACATTTATTATTTTAACCTAACGAAAAGCCTGCCAAATAAACATCCTTTGACAGGCCCATGCTCTTATAAATCGCGGAAACTAATAATCTCTACTTCTTGTTGGCCTAAATATGCTTGTAGTTCTCTTGAAGTTAGAATTGAAACTTCTTTGATGCGCGGCTCTACGTAACTAGATATTTCGCGCAACGTTTCATCAATAAATGCCGGATGAGTCATCACTTCGACTACATCATTCGTTCCGATATGCTTTTGTACTAATTTTTTAATCGTTTCAAAAGATACACCGTCTGCATAAAACTCCGTAGCGAATAAGTCAGGAGTTTTTATAGCACCGAAGTCCGAAACATCAGAATGACGTCGAATGCTCACACCGTATTTTTCCGCAAGTTTATGTTGTACGGGATAAATTAGCGGCTCAATTGAATGATGTGTATCAAAATGAGAAATAGTGATTCCTGCATCTAAAATTTTCTCGATTTGTGCAGTTAACTCGCGCTCCACCTCATTCATATCTACATCAGCTAAGCCGTTTTCAAGTGAGGTATAATTTCTGCGGAAACGCCCATCATCATCCGTTAGCGTTTCTAAACCTTGAAGGACTGGAGAACCGAACGTCAGGGTCAAATGCGCACCAATATCGAGACCTGGGTTTTCTTTCGCAACTTCAACTGCCAAATCAAATGCCGGGCTATTAGCAAGAAGCGTGGTAGATTTCACAACGCCTCGCTTATAAGACTCTAAAATACCATAAACTGCTCCCGGGCTAATTCCAAAATCATCTGCATTAAAAATAATTTTCATTTCTTTGACCCCTCTCATTCATTAATTATTTATATTTGTATCGTTCTCGCCTTCACCCCATGGTCTAACCATATAAACTTCCTCACAAAAGCCACGCAAGCCGTTATAGACACGTTTTGCTCTGGAGTACTGTTTGATAAGCGCAAACACTGTCGGACCGCTACCACTCATTAGGGCCGCCTCAGCACCAAACGCTAACATCCGATCTTTTATTCGTTTAACTTGCGGATTTTTTTCTAATGTCACAGACTCTAATACATTTCCTGTAGACGCAAATATCCCGTCTAAATCGCCATTTTTAATGGATTCAATCATTTTTTGTGTGTCTGGGTGTTCTACGTTATCTACTTGAAGTTCTTTATAGATAGTCGGGGTAGACACGCTAATGCTCGGTTTAGCAAGCACAATCCAACAACCAGGAATATTAGGTAACGCAGAAATCTTTTCCCCGCGCCCAGTTGCTAGCGCTGTTCCGCCGTATACGCAAAAAGCGATATCAGAAGCAATTTCCGAACTAATTTCGGCTAATTCTTCTATTGAAAGACCAAGTTCCCAAATGACATTTAATCCTTTGAGCGCTGCAGCTGCATCTGAACTACCACCAGCAAGACCCGCAGAAACAGGAATGTGCTTATCAATTGTAATGCGCACACCCATCTTTACGTCAAAACGCTTCTTTAAAAGGAGGGCTGCTTGATAAATTAAATTGCGACGATCTTCTGGAATAAAGTGTGCCTTTACATCCAGCACAATTTTGTCTTCGTCTAAGCGTTCTAAGTATAATCTATCAGCAAGGTCGATTGTTGTCATCACCATTTCCACTTCATGATAGCCGTCCTCACGTTTGTACAGCGCATCAAGTGAAAGATTAATTTTAGCTGGTGCTGTAATGCTTATTTTCATTTTTCTTGGCCTCCGCGTTCAAAATCTCTTTTTCTATTCTATCATATGAAAGAAAAAATATGTAGCTAGCGGCCCAAAACAACTTCTATGTATAGCAAAAACCGAACCACGCTATATGGTTCGGCTACTTCAGCTTTATTATAAAGCTAATTCTTTATTATCATCTGTAAATACAAGTTCTACTGCGTCTGTTAAGATATCCGTGTAACTATAGGATACTCTTTCAAAGTTGTTTTCATCTTGATCAAGCTCCACAATGAAAACGGATGGATATGTTTCAGCTAGGATACCGCAACGTTCAATCGTTTTCTTACGACCACCGTTTGCTTTCAATGTCAATGCTTTACCTAATCTAGAATCTAAATTCGTCTTAATGCTTGCAATGGTTTTTGGCATTTATTTTCCACCTCACTAATATCCATTATAGCATAGTTCGGCTCCGAAATCAATAACCAAATATTTTAACAGTTGGAAGGGCTAACTGTCAACTAAGAAAGCGCTTTTTTTGAAAAAAATTATTTTTCCTTTAAAAAATCACCTAAAAAGTTGCTTAATTTAGCAAATTCCGGAATATCCAACGTTTCTCCACGACGGATTAAGTCTATCCCAATAGCATTTAGACCTTCTACCAACTCGTCTTTGCGTGGTTTTAAAGCCGGGAATTTTGAAGCTAAATTATTCCAAAGCGTTTTTCTTCTCTGAGCAAACGAAGCTCTTGTTACTTCAAAGAAAAATTCTTCGTCGTTTACTTCAGCTAATGGTTCTTTGCGACGCTTCAGATGAATTACTGCGGAATCAACATTCGGTTGCGGCATGAAGACAGTTTTTGGCACGATAAAGGCTAGTTCTGCTTCCATGTAAAATTGGATAGCGATTGTTAGGCTTCCGTAGCTTTTCGTGCTTGGAACTGCGCTTATCCGGTCCGCAACTTCCTTTTGGAGCATAAACGTCATCGAATCTGCCGGAATATTGTCATGGAGTAATTTTAAAATAATCGGTGTAGTTACGTAATACGGAAGGTTGGCTACGATTTTCAGAGGTAGATCTGGCTTCGCGAATTGCTCTGCGATAACTTCCTCCACATCTGCTTTTAGCACGTCTCCGTGGACCACTTGGATATTATTGTATGCACTTAGCGTATCGTCAAGAATTGGCAGTAAACGTTGATCAATTTCAAAAGCAACTACTTCGTTCGCCGTTTTTGCTAATTGTTCTGTTAGCGCGCCGATACCTGGTCCGATTTCGATGACATTTGTTTCTTTTGTTATTTCGGCTGTATCTGTAATCCGCGTCAAAATGTTACTGTCGATTAAAAAGTTTTGACCCAGACTTTTTTTAAATAAGAAACCATACTTCTTTAGGATTTCTGTCGTTCTTCCGGGAGTTGCAATATCTTTACTCATTTTCTTCCTCCTGCATAATCTTTTGGCACGCGGCTACTAACTGGTCTTCACTGATTGCAAATGATTCTAGTCTGGTTTGCAGTTGCTTTCCGTTTGTATAGCCAATTTTTAGTATATTACCGATTTTTTCTCGGCGTTCTTTCGCTCCCGCTCCTCCAAGAAGACCGAGATGAATAAGAATATCTTTGGAGATAAATTGTTTTTCTGCAGGCGTCCCACTTGTATGGAAGTTTTCGAGTGCTTCCCGAATATTAGCGCTACTGGCATGTTCCACTCCAAGGCCACGACCTGCTTTTGGCAAAGCGTCTTGGCGATTGATAAAAGCGTGTTTACAGCCAGGTACCGCTGAGTCAATTTGTTTTCGGATTTTTTCACCGGGAAAATCTGGATCTGTAAAAATAATAACGCCGCGAAGTTCTTGTGCATGTCTAATCTTTTCTATTGTTTCTTGTGAAAGGGCAGATCCATTAGTCTCAATGGTATCAGCAATAACTGAACGATTAATTGCCGTTGTATCGTCCCGTCCTTCTACGACTATAAATTCATGTATTACAGGCTTCCCGTTCATAATTACTACATCCTTTTTTATAAAATAAGTAAATATATCATACCACATTTTGGACAAAGAAAAAACGAGGCCCTATGAGTCAGCCTCGTTTTTATACGAATTTAGTTTAACACTTTGACAGTCACCATTCTTCTACCCCATGAATAGCACTGACTTTCATTTGGGAAATACACGTCAACGATATTTCCTTTGATAGCGCCGCCAGTATCTCCAGCGATTGCTTCTCCGTATCCCTCAACCCAAACTTTAGAGCCAAGTGGAATAATTCGTGGATCAACCGCAATTACTTTTAGTCCAGGGTTGGCACTTAGGTTGATACCATAAGCTGTAGTACCGCCACCTGAATATGCAGTAGATTCCATTCTGTATGTTTTACCACCTGATGGAGTTGATGATGATGATGATGACGTTGTACTTGGAGTAGATACGTTAGAAACTGGTGTTGCTACCACTTTTTCTTTCGTGCCACGTACAACTACTTTATCAGTTTTTTTAGAAGTGACATTTTCTTTAATGACATCACGTTTTTTCTCTTTGCCATTTTCAAATGTTACTTTATACTCAACAACTTTTTCGCCGTTTTTACCTTCTTGAACGACTTTTTCAACGCCTTTGTTTAGGCTATCGTCTTCTTTATATACTGTTTCGAATTTAACTTGTTCATTTTTCTTTTCTGCTTTTGAATTGACATATGTAACTTCTACAGTCATTTTTTCTTTTAAGTTACTGTCTTTTGCAGGTGACACACGGTCATCTTGATCAAGTTTAATATTTTTCTCAGCTAGTAAATCACTAACTTTTGTTTTTGTTGTCCATACTGTATCTTTTTTTGCTCCGTTTTGTAAGGAAAGTTGAATGGCACGATTAATGTTAACTTCAAGGCCATTTTTCAATTTAGTATCTAATGCTACGTTTAATACATCTTGCGGACGAGTTGTAATATTTTCATCTTTAAGCAAGTCTGCTACGTTTGCTTTTGTGCTCCAAACGTCTTTTTTAGTACCATTATCATTTATTGTAATTTGACGAGCTGGCAAATATTTAATTTCCATGCCGTCTTTGATTTCTGCATTTTTGCCTGGCGCAATTTCATCGCGTTCACTTACTTTAATACCTGCTTCGTCTAATGCTTCTGAAACAGTTTTCGCATGTGTTCTTGATTCAATTTTTTCACCAGCGTTTACTATAGTGATATCGTTTTTAGTTCCTTCGAAAACGAAATAAAAAACCAATGCTACTACAATAACAAATCCTGCAATCATGATTGGTAATTTCCATTTTGATGATTGGGCTACGTTACTGCTGTTTTCCATGGTCATGTATTTCTCCCCTTTCTACTTCGCTAGTGATTATATACAGGGGAGGGAAGAACTGTCAATTTTTTATACAGATTGTTCACACCTTCGCAAACTTTAACAAAAAACGTTGATATAGAGCCGTTTTTAAAAATATTATTCTTTTAAAGTGTCAAATGTAACAGAAATGTGTCATTTTTCTACATCTCTGGTCGTAGGCATAAAATAAGGGTTTTTGTCCCAGTCATCATTTTTATCTCCGTGAAGCTTAAGATTGGGTTACAGACTGGTCCTTATATTACAATTGTGTTACAATCAATCTTTTATTTTAAATAGTTTTTTTGCGTTTTCTGTTGAGTGCGTAGCGATTTCACTATATTTCATTTCTTTCAGTTCTGCAATTTTTTCGGCAACTAACTTGACGTATCCGGGTTCATTTCTTTTTCCGCGATTTGGGGTTGGAGCGAGATACGGCGCGTCAGTTTCAATTAATAAACGGTCAATTGGTATAGCTTGAGCTGCAATTTTTGGTAATTTTGCGTTTTTAAAAGTGACTGTTCCTCCGAATGAAATGTAAAAATTCATCGCTAGACATGCTTCCATTACTTCGACAGTTTCACCAAAGCAATGCATAATTCCACCTACTTCTTCAGCGTGCTCTTCTTGCAAAATACGAACAACATCTTCTGTTGCTTCGCGGTTGTGAATAACTATCGGTAAATTCACTTCTTTCGCTAAACGGATTTGTTTTCTAAAAACCTCAAATTGCGTTTCTTTTGGCGAAGTATCCCAGTGATAATCTAAGCCCATTTCGCCTAAAGCAACTACTTTCGGGTGTGTAAGTGCTAAATCGCGGAGCCATTCTAAATCTTCATCTGTGAAGGTAATAGCGTCTGTGGGATGCCAGCCGACGATTAATGAGATAAAATCATATTTCTCGGCTAATTCAAGCGCTCGGTCAATTGTTTCTTTATTAAAGCCCACCACGGCCATGCGAGTCACATCGTTTTCCTGTGCGCGTTTTATTACTTCTTCTATATCATCATCAAAAGCCTCGTCATTGAGGTGTACATGCGTATCAAATAGCAAGAGAATTCCTCCTAATAAAATCATTTCCTTCTATTATACTATAATTTTTGATGCATACAAAAAAAGCCACCTAGCAATTGGTGGCTTTCCTGAGATTTACTTGATTTGATAAACGATTGCTTCGTAAGGTCGTAAAGTTCCTTCTATAATATTAGGAACATTGTTTACAAGCACGGAACCTTTTTGGATTTCGTTCAAAATGTTTTCATCAGAAATAACTTGTTCTTCTTCTGTGAAATTACATAAAACCACTAATTTTTCATTTTCTGTGTAGCGTTCATATGCGAAAATCGCTTCATCTTTAGGTAATAACAAACGATAATTACCAGTTGTGATGATTTCAGTCGTTTTTCGTAACTTAATAAGATTTTGGTAGTAGTAGAAAATGGAATCTGGGTTTTTCAGCGCTTCTTCGTTGTTGATTTCTGTATAGCGCGGGTTGACTTTAAGCCAAGGCGTTCCGGTTGTGAAGCCAGCATTCTCGCTATTATCCCACTGGTACGGCGTTCTCGCATTGTCACGGCCTTTTGTGTAAATCGACTGCATGATGCTTTCATGGCTGTGTCCTTGCTCCTTACGCTCTTTGTACATGTTTAGCGTTTCGATATCACGGTAATCATCTAGCGTTTCAAAATGAACATTCGTCATCCCAATTTCTTCACCTTGATAAATATATGGCGTTCCTTTCATCATATGCAAACAAGTTGCAAGCATTTTCGCTGAACGAACGCGGAAACGATTGTCATTCCCAAAACGAGAAACGATACGCGGTTGGTCATGATTATTCCAATATAAGCTATTCCAACCGTTTTCTTGAAGCGCCACTTGCCATTCAGACATATTTTCTTTTAAATCTGGTAAGTAGATTGGTTTTAGATCCCATTTATTGTCGCCATCGGAATCTAAGTTCATATGTTCAAATGTAAAAATCATATCGACTTCATTATTTGCTGGATTCGTGTAAATTTGCGCGTCGGTTGTACTAGCACCAGGCATTTCGCCAACAGTCATCACATCGTATTTAGAAGTAACTTCTTGGTTCATTTCTTGCAAGAACTCATGAATCCGCGGTCCATTACAAAAATCATTGCCAGCATCGCCATAAATTTGACCATCTGGTACTGGACCATCTGGGAAATCAGTATTTTTGGAAATAAAATTAATTACATCCATGCGGAAGCCATCAATGCCTTTATCTAGCCAGAATTTCATCATATTATATACATCTTGGCGTAATTTAGGGTTTTCCCAGTTTAAATCAGGCTGTTTTTTGGAGAACAGGTGTAAATAGTACTCACCTGTTTTTTCGTCCAATTCCCATGCTGGACCGCTGAAAATCGAGCCCCAGTTATTGATTTCGTTTTCCTCGCGCCAGAAATAGTAATCTCTGTACGGGTTGTCTTTGGATTTTCTGGATTCCTCAAACCACTTGTGTTCATCAGAAGTATGGTTAACAACAAGATCCATTACAAGTTTCATTTCGCGGTCGTGTAAACCTTGAAGTAATTGATCAAAAGTCGCCATATCTCCATACTCTTCGTAAATTTTTTGATAATCGCGAATATCGTAACCATTGTCATCTTGAGGCGAATCGTATACTGGGGACAACCAGATAACGTCCACACCTAGCTCTTTTAAATAATCTAATTTCTCGATAATTCCTTGAATATCACCAACTCCATCACCATTTGAATCATTAAAACTCTTTGGATAGATTTGGTACACTACGCTTTTTTTCCACCAATCTTTTTCTTTCATAGATTAAATTCCCGCCCTTGTAATTTTGTCTGTTTTTTCTCCAAAAACTTGTATAGTAGTTACTTTATGTTGTAAGTTTGCTTCACCTTGATGGGTAGCATTTATTAGTACTTCGCCATTTTTGAAAGTAGCTGTGAGTGTTGTTTTGGATGCTGCGCCGCTTTCATAATGGTAACTTTTACCATCATCATTATACACATAACCGCTTGCTACGTCGCCATCTAAGTAAACTTCTAATGTCAAATCTTGCGTCTCTTTTGTATTTTGAACGCTGCTACCAACTGGCAGAATTGTCCCCGCTTTAATGTAAATTGGCATGGTATCAATCGGCGCGTCTGCGATAATATAGTCGCCGCCCACGAACTGCTCTTTTGTCCAATAATTAAACCAAAGCCCTCTTGGCAAACGAACTAGACGCTTCACTTGGCCTTCACGAACGATTGGCGCAACGAGGATATTTTCACCTAGCATAAATTGATCATTCACTTGAATTAAATCGCGTTCATCTTTAAACTCCATATAAAGCGGCCGAACGAGCGGTAAACCACTCTCTGCCGTTTTTTGGAATTCTGTATAAATATACGGTAAAAAGGCATAGCGCAATTCAATATATTGTTTCACAATTTTCTCTGCATCCGCGCCAAACGCCCATGGCTCTTGATAAATACTATCTTGTACACAGTGATTTCTGAAATATGGTAAAAAGGCCCCAGCTTGCGTCCAACGAATCAACATTTCTTTCGTACAATCTGAAGAAAATCCACCAACATCAGCACCGGTAAACGCAACGCCCGATAATCCTAAATTCATAATCATCGGCAGCGACATCTCCAAATGCTCCCAGTGACTACGATTATCTCCTGTCCAAACCGCCGAATAACGCTGAACACCCGCATAACCAGCACGAGTGAGTGAAAATGGACGTTCATTTGGCACAAGCCGTTTTAACCCTTCAAAAGTAGCTTTACTCATATACAATCCATATAAATTATGCGCTTCTTTATGGGTTACATTTTTCCCGTCCAGATTATGCACAACATCTAAATCCATCGTTTTACTTTCATTGAATACAGACGGCTCATTCATATCATTCCAAATCCCGCGTATACCTAAATCTGTGTAAAATTTGTGTAAACCGCCCCACCAATGTTGAACAGTTGTACTTAGAAAATCAGGGAAAGCACTGACACCCGGCCAAACATCCCCATAATAAATCGAACCTTCTAATTTAGTGCAGAAATAATTATGTTTGATCCCCTCTTGATAAACAGAATAATCAACATCTTTTTTAATTCCCGGATCGACAATTGGTACAACGTCAATATTTTGTTCCCGAAGACGCGCAATCAATTCTGGTCCATTTGGAAAAGTATCCGGGTTAAAAGTGAATACGCGGAAATCATCCATGTAATGTATATCCATGAATACACAGTCAAGCGGAATCTCTTTTTCTTTAAAAGTATTCGCAATCCGTTCCACTTCTTCTTCCGAGGTGTAGCTATACCTTGATTGATGATAACCTAATGACCATTTTGGTGGAAGTGGTGTTTTACCAGTTAAATCAGTGTAATTCGCGACAACTTCTTTCGTGTCCTCACCAAAAATAACATATAAATTCGCTTGTCCGCCTTCTGCTAAAATCGTATACATTTCTTCAAAACTTTGGAAATCAAATTCTGTACGATGCGAATTATCATAAAATAAGCCATAGGTTGTTTCCGCAGTATCCGCAATCATGAAAGGAATGGATTGGTATAACTCCACTGTATCTTTATTATGTGGACTGTATACATCCGTGTTCCACATACTAATAATGGAACCGGCTTTATTCAAGGCACCCGTTTTTTCACCTAAACCAAAAATCGCGGTTCCTGGTTCGCTTTGAATCGAAATTTGGTGTTCTTTATAGCGATTAATTGCCAATCCTTCTGTTTGGAAAATACGCTTCCCAGCTTGTTTCATAATAATTTGGAAAGGATTTTTACAAATAATAATCTCTTTATCCGCAAAATGAAGCTCATAGCCGTCCGTTGTTTCTGTAAATTTAGCCGCTTGTTTTTCCGTATCGTGAATCGCAGCAATCGAAGGCGTTAAATCCACTTCTCCAAATGGGTTCACCGTCACGCGAGCAATTTTTTCATTAACAAAATAGCAACTGAACTGACCGATATCAAGTGTGCCAGTCAGGCAATTATTCGCCCAACTAGCCGTTTTCACTTGATTTACTTTTCTTTCGAAAGCTGTTTTTTGTTTTACATTAGATGGTAGAATCGCAAAACTTGTGGAAGCATCCATCATTATCTCCCTTTCTTTATTTGTACTTTTTTGGTCGTGCCGATTACTTCAACTTCATATGCCGGTGTGTTTGTTTGAACAGAAACAACTACTTCGTCCGCATTTTCCGTTACTTTTACTAGCCATTTTTCGGATAAGTGATCCGTCATTTCTTCTGTGAAATCACCGTCCACATAAATTTTAAGTAGTGGTGTATCGTATTCTTCCACTGTGTTGCCAACCCATGAGCCGAGTTTCAATGTAGCGTCCACATTACATAGCACTGCTTTTCCACCACGAATGAAAACTGGAATTTCTTCTTTATCCGCTTTGCATTTTCGTAAAGTTGGTCCGTTCACTTTTGTTCCATTCCAGAAATCATACCAAGTTCCTTCTGGCAGATAAACTTCTCTGGAGCGCACGCCGTCTTCAATTACTGGTGCGATCAGCATTGCTTCTCCGAATAAGTATTGGTCATACATATCAGAAACACGCGGATCTTCTTTATAGTCCAGCAGAAGCGCACGCATCATCGGCAAACCAGTTTCAACACATTTTAATGATTCATTATAAATATAAGGTAAAATATTCATTCTAACATTCGCAAAATGGCGGTAAATTGGGATAACTGAATCGTCACCAGTTCGTGAAGCAATATTCCACGGTGTCCGGTCTTGATTAAATTCCGCTTTACTTTCAGCATGATACTGCATAATCGGGCAGAAAGTAGCCATTTCAGCAGAACGAATGAATAGCTCAGCCGTCGGAATATCGCCGTTAAAACCTGCAAAGTCAAAACTCCAAAACGGAATTCCCGAAAATCCAGCGGAAAGTCCAGCAATGAGCGATCTTCTAAATGCATCAAAAGTGGAACGTTCGTCTCCAGCCCAGTGCGCCGGGAAGTTTTGCGCGCCAGTGTAGCCAGCACGACTAAATGTCATGCCATCATTTTGTTGTGCAAATTGGTAGTAAGCTTCCACATAGTCATTTGGATAAAGATTACGCATTTCATCACCACGTCTACCATCAGCAAATTGCAAACCTTCACCAAAGACGAATTCGCCGCCGTCTGTTTTAAAGCCATCGACCCCAATATCAATCAAGTATTGTCGTTTGTCAAACCACCATTTTTTTCCTTCTTCATTGGAGAAATCCATAATCAAGCTTTCTGTGAACCAATTTTCTGGAATACGGTATGGCGAGCCATCCGGATTTTTCACTACATAGCCTTTTTCAATCATATAGGCTTCTTCGCGGTCTTTTAGTGGGTGTTGTTGGCGATTTAAGTATTTTTGAATCGGAATTTGCCAAAGAATTAACTTCATTTTGTTGTCATGGATATAGTCAACCATCCCTTTTGGATCTGGCCATCTACCCCATGAAGGGAATCTAATTTCATCGTAATTATATGC
The DNA here is from genome assembly GCF_000307025.1 of Listeria monocytogenes ATCC 19117. Classification (GTDB taxonomy): domain Bacteria; phylum Bacillota; class Bacilli; order Lactobacillales; family Listeriaceae; genus Listeria; species Listeria monocytogenes_B. The sequence continues at coordinate 187,923 of NC_018584.1, read as the reverse complement.
TTCAAATGGGGCTTTTTCGTCATATTCGGCGTCATTGAACATATAATAAGTCGCTTCATCGCTCCATTGTTCTAACACGACAACGGTTGATGGGATTTGCAATTCTTGCGTTGTTTCCACTTCTGTTCGAACGACAGATTCACGGTCCCAGTTGTTACTAGACATCCACGGCCCAAGCGCCCAAACTGGCACCATCGCCGGTTTCCCAGTTTTCTTCATATAATTTGCTACTGCACTACGAATATCTCCCATTAAAAGACAAATATCTGTGTCACAGCCATTTATTTCTACTGTAATTGTATGCTTGTCCGCTAGTTGGTTACCTAAATCAAAACTTGTGTAACGAGCGGTATCAACGAACACACTATAATCACGATTCGTATGATAAAACGGCATCGGGATGTAGGTTCTTGTTCCTTGATCACGGTATTGATTATAAACAAAACAATCAAGCACATTCCCGCGCTGACCTAATGCATTGTATCGTTCACCGAAGCCGTAATACTCTTCTTCTTTCGGAGCATCTAAATGCAGTTTCACTTTGTTGATTGCGCCAGTCTTATCTGTATACCACTGTAACGCTGGGTAAATTTTATGCGATTCTAGAATTAATTTGCCTTTAAAATGTACTTCGAGACGCACTGGATTGTTTGAAACGATAATCTCTAAATCATCTTTTTTCAATTGGCCGGATGATTTTGTTTTAACATTGCTCGCTTCAAATGAAGGTTTTAATCCGATTACAAGTTCATCTGATTTCGCGGTGAACTCGACCGGGATGATACTTGATGGATTTTCTTTAAATAAAACCATTAAGCCTTGCTCTGTTTCACAAACTGCCGCTTCCTCTGACCAGTGTTTCCAAATTGGTTCGACTGTATAATCATCTGATGTCAAAGTGGTTTGGTCTTTCATTGTTGCCCGGAAATAATACGTATACTCGCCAACTTCTTCTAACGGTGGAACGAGCGCTTCCCAGATTTGGACATCATTTTTTTCTTTCTTCTCACATAGAATGGTCCAGTCTTTCTCTTTTAAGACGAGTTCGACTTGGATTGGTTCGACTTCAGAAATAACTTCACACGCAGCCGAAAAATGCATTTCTGTTTCGGGATAATGTGGCGTGCGTTCAGTTAACTGTTGCTCATAGCGATTTTCATGCCCAAAAGGATCGTGTGAAATATGCGCTGTCACTTCACTTTCCATCGCCCGGAATGCTTGGTTAATTTCAATAAAAATCGCGCCAAGTTCGTCATTATCTTCCATCTTCATTGCCATATTCAAATAGTGTAAAGCTTTATCTTGGTCACTTTTTTCTAAGAAATATAGCGCCATTAGAGCCGTTGCAAAGGAATTAACTCTTGGTGCTCCTGAATAAGGCAATACCCCATCATCTTGCACTAATTGTTGTTCCATTTTGCCAACAGCCGCCACCATTACAAGATCTTCAGGCGAAAATAGACCAAACGGAAGCACGGATAAAAGCTGGTCGGTTGACACTTTCCGCGTGTTAAAACCAGTAAGAATGCTATCGCCTTTTAATAAATTATCAAAACAATAGTCGCGGATAATTGTAATCGTTTGTTGTAACTCCGGTTTTGGAAAAGTGTTTTTCACATCTAATAATGCAGAGTATACACTTGAAATAGTTGCTAAATAAATATCATTTTCAGCTGAACCCCAAATAGACTTTTCAGGACGATTCCAGTTTTCAACTAAAAATGCAATTACTGGCTCTACTTCTTCTCTATCATAATGATTGATTTTACTGCTAAGCCATAGCCAAGAAGCGGTTTCAAGGACTGAATCAGTTGTAAAGTTAGGTTTTGTTTCCAGCAGGATTGGTTTGATTTTTTCGTTTTTTCCTTCTATTAAATGCAAGTAACCCTGCATTAATTTTGTGAATTTAGACATGTTCTATTTCCTTTCTTGGATATACTAAAGTGGCAGTCTAATTTGTAAAGATACTTACAAACGTCCCTGCCACTCGTTTTACTTATTTAAATCCCATTGTTTTGTTGATGTTGTCTTCGCTGTTTTTCAGTGCTTTTTCTGGAGTAGAATCGCCATTTAATACTTTTTCGAATTCAGAGTTTGTATAATCACTGATTTTGTTCCAATCTTTTACAACTGGAGGTAATACCATATATTGTAGAGATTCGAATACTGCTTCTCTGTTATCTGGAGGAGTTGCATCTAAATATGGTTGTAAAATCTCTTTGTTTTCAGTCGCTGGAAGTTCCCAGTTATTATCAATTCTGATTTTCGCTGCTTCTTCGTTCGCGCTCATGAAGGAAGCGAATTTGAAAGCTGCTTCTTTTTTATCGGAGTCTTTAGAAACACCAATGCCGTTTGCGAAGAAGTGAGTTGCTTTTTGCGTGTTTCCTGCTTCTACTTGTACATCCCATTTGAACGGAGCATCTTGGAACATATCGAACAACCAAATACCGGTGTGAAGCATTGCGATTTGACCATTCATAAATAAATCTTCTGGTAATTGGCCAGATAAATCAGCTGGTGAAGGCGCCACTTTTGAATCTGTTACTTCATTTGTTAAGTGAGTTAATGCTGCCACATTTTCAGGACTGTTGATAGTTGTTTTCGTTAAGTCTTCGTTGAAAATCGAACCACCATTTTGCGCTGCTACTTTGTAGAATTCGTTCATTGTTACTGGTTGGGAAGTTCCCCAAACTTTATTTTTAGCATCTGTTAATTTTTTTGCTGCCGCTTCTTCGTCTTTCCAAGTCCAGTCAGCTGTCGGATATTCAACGCCGGCTTTATCAAAAAGGTCTTTATTGTAAATTGTTACAACGTTGGAGAAACTTTCTACCATTCCGTATTGTTTACCATCATATTTGAAAGCATCATAGGCTTGTTTGTTAAGTGTAGATGGATCAAAATCTTTATCTTTTTCGATATAGCTTGTTAAATCTGCAAGAACACCTTTTTCGGCGTATTGCATGAATGTTTCGTAGTTAAGTTCAAAAGCATCTGGAGCATCTCCACCTGCGATTTGCGTTTGCAGCTTCGTGAAGTAATCATTAAATGCGATTGTTTGAACGTTTACTTTAATATCCGGGTTTTGCTTTTCAAATTCTTTTACCATTTCATCAAGTGCTTTTCCATCAGCTGGTGCAGAGAATTGATAATACGTTATTTCTGTTTTATCGCCACTACTACTGCCACCGCCGCAAGCCGAAAGACCAAATACAGACAGTACAACTACCATTAACAATAATAAACCTTTTTTCATTTGTAACACTCCTTTTTTGTTGGTTTTTTATTCTTTCATTCCGCTCATTGCCATTCCTTGGATGAAATATTTTTGAGCAAAAAGGTACACTGCTAGAATCGGGATAACACTAATTAGTACACCCGCCATCATTAAGCCATAATTCGTTCCATATCTACCTTGTAAAAGAGATAATCCTAAAGGTAAAGTTGCCATTTCTTGTGAACTTGTCACGATTAATGGCCATAAATAACTGTTCCAAGATTGCATAAAAGTTAAAATTCCGAGTGTCGCAAAAGTAGGTTTTGCAAGTGGTAAGATAACTTTTCGGAAAATAGTAAAATGATTGGCACCGTCCATGAATGCAGCTTCTTCTAGCTCTTTCGGAATTCCCATGAATGCTTGACGTAATAAGAATGTCCCAAAAACGCTGAATAGTGCGGGTACAATCAAACCAGCATACGAATCCAACCAGCCAAATTGTTTCATCAAGATAAACTGCGGAATCATTGTAACTTGAGCTGGCACCATCATTGTTGCTAAGTAAAGTAAAAATAATTTATCGCGACCCCAGAAAGGAATTCTGGCAAAAGCATACGCTGCCATTGAACAAAACAGCATTTGACCAAGTGTCGTTACAACTGCAACGACCACGGAGTTAACTAAAAATCGCAACATTGGGAACATTTCAAATACTTGAGTGAAGTTCGCAGTTGTCGGTTCTTTAGGAATAAATTGCGGCGGTAATACCATGTTCGCTGCGCCTGTTTTGAATGCAGTTGATACCATCCAAACAAACGGCATAAGCATGATAATTCCACCAAGACAGATGATTGTATAGGTAAGAATATTTTTAAATAGTTGCCATTTTGGTGAACCACTTTTTTCTGTTTTCATTAGTAATTGGACCACCTTTTTTGAAGTTTATTTTGAATAATTGTAATGATGAAAATAACAATAAACAATATCCAACTCATCGCGGAAGCATAGCCCATTTCGAAGTATCTAAATGCATGGTTGTAAATATTTTGGACTAGGGTCATTGTCGCTCCACTTGGACCACCTTCTGTCATAATCATCACTTGGTCAAACACCTGGAATGAGTTGATAAGCGAAATTATCGTCACAAAGAATGTAGTAGGAGTAAGAAGCGGGATAGTAATAGAGAATAATTGGCGAAGTTTTGATGCTCCGTCCATATTGGCAGCTTCGTAATACGATGGTGAAATATTTTGCAATCCACCAAGGAATAGTACCATAACGAAACCAATATCTTTCCACGCACTAGTAATAATAACTGCAATCATCGCCGTTTGTGGATCTGTTAACCAGTTGGGCCCTGCAATACCAATTAAAGATAAGAAGTAATTGATCAAACCGTATGAAGGATTGAACAGCCATTTCCAAACGAGTGAAACAGCTACCCATGAAGTGATTACGGGTAAGAAGTACACTGCTCGGAAAAATGGTCTTAGTTTGATTTTTTGGTTCAACATCAAGGCACACGCTAGGCCAAGAATCATTACACTAGGCAAATAACCGATGATGAACGTGATTGTATTTCTAAACGATTTCCAAAATTCTGGGTCATTAAATAGCCTTTTGTAATTTTCAAATCCAGTAAAGTGAATAGTACTCACTAAGTCCCAATCGGTAAAACTAATACCAAGCGAGCCAAGGATTGGGATTGCAATAAAAATGAGAAAACCTAGTAAATTGGGTAGCAAGAATATGCATAGCCAAAAGAGTGTTTTCTTTCTAGTCATACCAACCATGTAAAAATAACCTCCTGAAATAGTTTATGTTCTTTTTAACGTAGTAACGTTTGTTCTTCTTCATAGATTGGCACTTGGAATAATTGGTGAATGACTAGTAAAGCCGCACCTTGTAACCATGCAGGATCCTCTAAAGAAGTTGTAGTAATTTCCGTTTCAAAGCCAGCCCCTGAAAAAAAGTTTTGTGAAGCAATTTCATCAATTTTAGTTAAGAATAAGTCTCTATGGTGCAAGCCTTCACCGACAATGATAACTTTTTCCGGATTGAAGGTATTAATAATATTTCGAATCCCGTATCCTAAATATTCACCCATTTTACCCATAAGTTCCGTCGCCATTTCGTCTCCAGCTCGAGCACTTTTTGCTACTTTATCAAAATGAAAATCCTTTAATTCTGATGTTGGATAAGCTTCTTTTAATTCTTCGCCACGATTTCGGAAATAAAATTCGGATGCGTACATTTCTAAGCATCCTTTTTGACCACAGTGACATTTGTATCCGCCCGGTTGAATCGTTGTATGTCCAAATTCACCGGCTCCACCCTGTGCACCATAATAAATTTGACGATTAATAACAACGGATAAACCAAGTCCAGCTCCAACGGAAACTGTTGCAAAATTATTTGATTGTTTTCCTTCACCTAACCATAGTTCCGCGAGTGTGTAGCAGTTTATATTTTTATCTACGTACACTGGAATATCTGGGAAGTAAGCATGTAGCATTGCTTCTAAAGCGACATTTTCCCACCCTAACATAGTAGAGCGGATAACTGTTCCTTTTCTACGATTAACTAGGCCGGAAATCGCAATTCCAACTCCTAGCAAATGGTTCATATCTCTGTTTTCACACATCTTTTTCACATTTTTAGCAATTAACTCAATCGCTTCTTCTGGTTTTTTCTCTGAGGAAAATGGTATAGAAGTATTTTCCATGATTTCTGCATTTAAATCGGTCAACGCAAAAAGAAGTTGTTCCTCTTCAACTTTGACACTAACAACAAATCCATAATCTTTATTAAATCTAACTAACTTGGCACGTCTGCCTCCAGTAGATGATGTTTCGGCACCTTCCAAAATAATGCCTTCTTGCTGTAAATCATCTAAAATATACGTTAATGTAGACATCCCAAAATCGCATTTTTTGGCTATCTCAGTCCGCGTGATTTCTCCTTTTTCACGGATTAAATTCAGCACGGTGTAGCGGTTTATGTCTTTAATTAAGTCTTTATTCCCTTTTCTTAAGATATCCATTTTCAGGCTCCTTTACTTCTGTCCGACCACTTACTTCGTTCAATGAATTAAGTAAGTATAGTTACATTATATTGTAATCGTTTGCAATATGCAATCTTTTTTTTAAAAGTTTTTTTAGGCGAAAAAAAGGAGCCCTAACTCAAATGAATTAGGACTCGTTTTTACTATTTTACTTTTGCACCATTTGGAAGTGCGCTACTTGCTTCGATTACACTTAGCTTACCATCTTTTTCGCCTGAGAGTATCATTCCTTCACTCATTAGTCCGCGAAGTTTTACAGGTTTTAAGTTAGAAACGACGATAACTTTTTTGCCGATTAGTTCTTCTGGTTGATAGAATTCTGCAATGCCTGAAAGTACTTGGCGCAGTTTTCCTTCCCCTAAGTCTAATTGGAAACAAAGAAGTTTATCTGCTTTTTTCACTTTATCTACTTGTTTTACTTCTGCAACACGAAGATCGATTTTATCGAAATCTTCAATGCCGATTTGCGGTGTTTCAAGTGCTTCAACTTCCGCCGCTTCTTTGGCAGGAGCTGGCGCAGAGCCTTTCATTTCATCTTGGATAAAAGTAACTTCTACTTCTGCCTCAAGTCTTGGGAAAATTGGCGTACCTTTTTTCACCACTGTTGTGCCAGCTGGAATTTCACCGTATCCATAGATGCTATCCCATTTTTTCAAGTTTTCTTCTTGTAAACCTAGTTGTAAGAAGATTTCGCCTGGAGTTCTTGTTAAGAATGGTTGCAAAAGTACTGCGATAATACGTAAGTTTTCTGCTAAATGAGTCATTACGCTCGCAAGTTCTGTGCGTTTATCTTCGTCTTTGGCAAGTGTCCATGGAGCGGTTTCATCGATATATTTATTTGTACGAGAAATTAGTGACCACAGTTGGTTTAAAGCTACAGAGAATTGCATGTGATCCATGCTACCTTCATATTCCTTCACCACATTGTTTTTGAAATCCACTAAGGTTTGATCGAATTCTGTTACATTGCCTTGATAAGCCGGAATTTCGCCATCAAAGTACTTATTAATCATTGCTACTGTACGATTAAGTAAGTTTCCTAAATCGTTGGCAAGATCAAAGTTCACACGATCAACAAAGTCTTCCGGTGTAAATAAACCATCTGAACCAAATGGAACTTCGCGTAATAAGTAATAACGAAGCGCATCTAGGCCGTAGCGGTCAATCAGCATATAAGGATCTACTACATTCCCTTTGGATTTAGACATTTTACCATCTTTCATTAGAATCCAGCCGTGGCCGAACACCATTTTTGGAAGTGGTAAGTCTAGTGCCATCAGCATAATTGGCCAATAAATCGTGTGGAAACGAACGATTTCTTTCCCAACGATTTGTACATCAGCAGGCCAGTATTTTTGGAATTTCGTGTCATTGTCCGTATTATACCCAAGCGCAGTAATATAGTTAGAAAGCGCGTCAATCCATACATAAACAACGTGTTTTGGATTGCCAGGAACTTTAATACCCCAATCAAAAGTTGTTCTAGATACAGCTAAATCTTCCAAACCAGGTTTGATGAAATTATTAATCATTTCATTTTTTCTAGATTCAGGAAGGATAAATTCTGGATGGGAATTATAATATTCTACTAAACGGTCCGCATATTTGCTCATACGGAAGAAGTAGGATTCTTCTTTCACTAGTTCGACTTCATTGCCACTTGGGGCTTTTCCGCCGATTACTTTACCATTTTCATCTTTATATACTTCTTCTAACTGTGTTTCTGTAAAGTATTCTTCATCAGAAACAGAGTACCAACCTTCGTATTCACCTAAGTAAATGTCGCCTTGTTCTAAAAGTTGTTCAAAGATTTTTTCAACCGATGTTTTATGACGGTCTTGTGTTGTACGAATAAAATCCGTATTAGAAATTTCTAGTTTTTTCCAAAGTTCTTGGAAACCTTCTGCGATTTCATCCACGTATTCTTGTTCAGAAATTCCGCGTTCTTTCGCTTTTGCTTGGATTTTTTGACCGTGCTCATCTGTTCCAGTTAAGTAAAACACATCATATCCTTTTAAGCGTTTATAACGAGCCATCGCGTCCCCCGCAACAGTCGTATAAGCATGGCCGATATGCGCTTTTCCGCTTGGATAATAGATTGGTGTGGTAATATAAAACGTATTTTTCTCTTCAGGCAACACAATTCCCTCCTTAAAAATAAAACAATTAGTATCATTATATCATTTTTCGCGCTAAACGAAATAATTAATTAAGCACCTTTTGCAACGCCGATTAAAATCCCGCCGAGAACGACTAAAACTACGCCCACAATAACAAAAAACATTTCTTTTTGTGTTTTCTTTTCTTTTAAAAGTACGATTCCGCCAATAGTTGAGATAACAACTCCGAGTTGCGAAAGTGAAAAACCAGTCGCAACGCCAACAAGTTGGTTAGCGTGAACCATCGCAACGTTCCCAGCCGCCCAGATTATCCCTGGAATAGTAAGTAAGAGTGTTCGTTTATTGAAACGTTTTTCCGTACCACCGCTATGCGTCATAATTAGCGCACTTAAAACCATCCCAATCGCTTGCGGCAAGATTGCGTTAATTCCATCGATTTTGAAACCTTGAATTAGAACGACTAAGCCAACATAACCACAAGCAGATATGAATAATGTGATTAAACCTTGTTTTAATGCGTTAGTTCCATCTTCTTCTTTTTCAGCATAGGATGTTAAGAAAATCCCGCCAACAATTAGTGCAAGTGCAATAAAACCTAAAATAATCCGAAGTGTCGTATCCCATTCATGAAATAAGATTACCCCACAAAGTGTTGTTCCGACTAATTGCATCCCTGTAGAAATCGGCATTGCTTTTGAAACACCGATAATTTTGAATGCTTGCAGTTGGAACATTTGACCCACAGTCCATAAACACCCTGTTATAAAACTAATTCCTACTGTTTTAAGCGTATAAACTGGGTCAGTAAAGAAGAAAACGATTACCGCAAAAGTGAGTGCCCCTAGTGTCATTCCCATCGTTTGTTGTCTTGTTGAACCGCCAAATTTTGTAATAATTAGCGGTACTGTTCCCCAGAGTAATGCAGGAATCAGCGCAATCATAATGTTCAAATCGTTTTCCTCCTTGTTAATCCTTTAATTTAGTTTTCAATTACTTCATTATAGCTGAAATAACAAGAAGATGGTAGAGGTTTTCTGAGTAAAAGTACTTAATAGCGCTGACTGTTAAAGTTTAAATTAACGATTTACCTTTTTATGATTCTCATTAGTCATTATTTCGACAAAATATACCATATTAATGCTACTAGAATTAAACTAACGCCCCAAAATCGAGTGCTATACTTTAATTACATTAAATTCCAATTCAAGGAAAGAGGTTATTTAAATAATGTTTAATAAGAAAAAAACTATCGCTAGCCTTATAGTTTTAAGTTCTCTAGCTAGTCAAATAGCACTTACACCTATTTCTGCACTTGCTGATACTCACGATACAAATAATATTGCATTACTACAAAATACCAATGAGAATGTCCCATATAAATACACATCCACTCTTACATTTCCAACTTTAACGAATCAAACCCAGGAAGACTATAAACTGGAAATAAAATTAGCCCTACCAACTGGCATGAACTATACGGGCTTGCAGGTTTCTGTTGGTGGGGAAGACATTACAAACCAAGTTGGGACAACTAGCTTTGACAATTCCACTAACACTGTTACTTTTAAATTCGACAAAGTAACAAGTTGGGATAGTTTATCCAAAGCAAAAGTAAAGTTCGACTGGAAAACTTCTTATTCAGGTGAAGGCGGGGAAGCAAAAATCGATTCTTTAGTTGCGACCGCAACAGCTACAAGCGAAGACAAAGCTGGTAACAAATCTACCTCTACTGGCTCTTTAAAACCAAAAGATATTAGCGCACCAGTTGTCAAAGCAGATAAAACAGAGGTTACGTATAATCTTGGAAGCAACGTTACCGAAGAGCAATTTTTAACAGACATTAATGCTAGCGTTACTGATAATTATGACTCCACTATTAGTCTTACAAGCAATTTTACTTCCATAGTTAATTTAGCAGTGAGTGGTGATTACTCGGTCAATGTTCAAGCAACCGATAAAGCTGGCAACGTCTCAAATACTGTAAATGTCACCGTTCATGTAGCAACTCCGGCACCTGTAGCCGGAGCGAACATAACGGTCAACTATCTTGATAGCGATGGAAATAAACTCGCAGAATCAGACACATTGACGGGAACTATCGATAGTAATTACCAATCTACAAGTAAAAAAATTAGCGGGTACACTCTAGAAACCACACCAAAAAATGCAACTGGTACTTTCACTGATACCCCGCAAACCGTTGATTATATTTATAAAAAAGATACCGTTACCCCAACACCTATAGTTGATCCGGTCAATCCAGTTGACCCGGTTGACCCAGTAAATCCGGTTGATCCAGTTGACCCTGTAGTAAATAAACCAGTCATTGTGACACCAAATACGGATCAAGTTACTACTAGTAATTCAGTAGAAAAAACAACTTATAATTCTTTACCGAAAACGGGTGATACAGATCAAAGTACAGCAACAACTATTTTCGGAGCATTGCTTCTTTTAATCAGCGCCCCATTACTTTTATTTAAAAAGAAATAACTAAAATCACCTCGTAAAATTTTTACGAGGTGATTTAAAAATAGTCCTATTACAATACAAAAAGTGTAAGTGTTTTTATTTTTATATACAAGAAAGCTAAGTATGTTACCACCCAAAATTGGTAATTGCATACTTAGCTTTTTAGGTTTATTTTATAACTTCCAGCGGTGGTAAGAATACTTTCCCTTCCAACACTTCTTTTTTCGGAACATATAGTCGGAAATTTAGTGAAAACTCTTTTCCAGCCTTGCTTGGTAGCCAGTTTCCCGGATCTACATCAGCTGGTTTTTCTGACGCAATGTAGAGCGTCAAGCTGCCATCTTCACTTAGTTTTGGACCTGAGTAATTATTGATGCAGAATTTGTTTAATTTATTTGGGATAACGTGGTAATCTGGAACACTGTATAAGGTAACGGACCAAAAAGCATCTGCCAGTTCTGATGGAAGTTCATCTGCCGGAAAATAGATTTTATAAACTTTATCGCCAGTTAATAACTCATTATCCGTACCTTTTTGACCGATGAAGTATAGTGCTTCTTGAATAGAATTCGCCCAAATACCGCCGTAATTAATGATTGCTCGCGCTAAAATATCATTTTCGAACGCGCCAGCTACGTAAGTAACAGACCATCCGCCTTTTTGTGTACCAAATCCTTTTGCACCATTTGTAAAATATGGAATGGCTTCTTTCACAATTAAGTTTCTTACTTCAGCTTTTTGCTCATCACCAAGCTCGATATAGGCTGCCACTTGTCTTGCTTTATCTTGGAATTCAGTTGCTCTTGGCATTTTATCTGGATAAGTTGCTAGTAGTTCTTCCAAATTGGAATAAATTTCTTCTAATAAGAACTCTGCATTAGTGAAATGTGGAATCTCAAGTGGTTCTTTGATTTTTATATTGTCTGGTGCATCGAATTTGAATGCTTTTTGAAGTTTTACTGCACCTTCAGGATCGTCTTTTTGTTCTACGCGAAGAAGTACTTTTACTTTCTCTGATGGTAATTCGATTTTTACAGCGTCACTTGGAACGGAAGGATTTGTTCCTTTTTTAACGAAAGCAAATTTTCCATGTGGATGCTCTGGATAGTTACGTTCATTGATATTTGTTACCACTTCGCCCCAGCCGTCTAAAAGTTGCACAGTATAGTAGCGATTTTTAATTTCTGGTACTTCTAAAATAACGGCATTTTCGTCATCTACAGCTATCCAAGCTTCTGAATAAACCACATCAAAGTTCGGATTTACAAAATTTGCATCTGCTGGTGAAATCGAATTGTGCTTAAGTGTGTTATATGGAATTTTATCTTCTTTTGTATCAAAATTTTCTTGGCGTAAAACGAGATATCGCGATAATAAATAAACATAGGATTCTTTTACAACCTCAGCATTTACTTCTAAATTCGCATTCATTATCAGTATAACCACCTTTAATTTAGATTAATTTAAGTATAGCATTGTATCCTCTCGAAAGCTGTTCTTAGCTTTTTGCAATTCCAATCATCGTACCACCGATAATTACTAAGACAACCCCGATAATGACCAGAATAAGTTCTTTCTTGGTTTTCTTCTCTCCTAGGAAAAGGATTCCACCAATGGTCGAAATGACAACACCCATTTGTGAGAGCGAAAAACCTGTAGCGATTCCAACTAATTTATTTGAGAATAGTAGAGCCAAGTTACCAGTAGCCCACATCACCCCTGGAATCATATTTAACCAGGTTTGCTTTGTAAAACGTTTTTCTTCAGACTTAATAGAAAATAATAATCCTGCGACTACCATCCCAATTGCTTGAGGTAAAATCGCGTCCCACCCACTAATATCAAACCAACGAGTGATAACGACATATCCTACATAACCTACGGATGAAATAAGTAAAGTGATAATTCCTTTTTTCATATTTTGGCCGGAATTTTCGTCTTTATGTTGTTGATAACTTGTTAAGAAAATCCCGATAATAATTAATGCTAATGCGGAAAATCCTAATACTAATTTGGAAGTTGTACCCCATTCATGAAAAGCAAATACACCAAAAAGCGATGTACCTACTAACTGCATTCCTGTCGAAAGTGGCATTGTTTTTGATACGCCTACTTGTGTAAATGCCCGGAACTGATTCATTTGACCTAAGCTCCAAAATGCCCCTGAAATAAAACTAGCAATAATAATGGTTGCTGTATATTCTGGATTTGTAAAAATAAAAACTCCGATTGCGAAAGCTAGTGCGCCGAATGTTGTACCAATGATTTGCTGCCTCGGTTTACCGCCAATTTTTGAAACAACTAATGGCATAATCCCCCACATCACTGCCGGAATTAATGCGATAACTATGTTCATTTTTATTCCCCCTAATTCTTCTGCTTATGGTCTATACCCTTTTCCTCATGAAATCATTCCTATTCCCGTAATTATCTGTTAAAATGAATTAAAATTATCAAGAAGGTGAGAAAATGAAATCAACTGGAATGGTAAGAAAAATCGACGAACTTGGTCGTGTGGTTATACCGATTGAAATAAGAAGAACGATGAACCTAAATGTAAAAGACCCTTTAGAAATATTTACAGATGAAGATGCGATTGTATTGAAAAAGTATTCCGCTGGCTTGGTTTGTGACGTTACCGGAGAATTTTCTGTTGATAACAAGAAATTTGTGGACGGTAAATTGACACTCAGTAAAGAAGGCGCTGCGGAATTAATGGAAGAAATTAAACGCCGCTTTGGTGATACATTATAAAAAAAATCATGCGCGAGTTCCCATTAAAGGATTCGCGCATGATTTTATTTTATTTCATGATAAGCAGAGTAAACTTCTCGTTTTGGTAAATTTCTCGCTTTCATAACCGTTTTAATTGCATCTTTAGAACTAACATTTTCCTGTTCCATTACGGTGCTTACGTGCGTTTTAATATCGAGTTCTTGCCACCAGAGTTGCTCTTCTGCAAGCGGTGGATTGGCATTTCCTTCAATAATCAAGCAAAATTCTCCGCGAACTTCTTCGTCCATTGCCCAGTTTAACGCATCTTCAACCGTTCCACGTAAAAATTCTTCAAATCTTTTTGTGAGCTCTCGACACAAGACAATTTTCCGATCATTTCCAGTGATTTTGATGATTGCTTTTAGTGTTTCTTTTAAACGATGTGGTGATTCATATAAAATCCACGTTTCTTCGCGCGCCGCTAATTTTTCAATCGCTTGAGTACGTTCTTTATTTTGGCGTGGAAGAAATCCGTAAAAGTAAAACGGCTGCGGGGCAAGACCAGATGCAATCAGTGCAGTTAATGCAGCATTGGCTCCTGGTAGAGGGATGACAGGAATATTAGCATTTAGCGCACTTTGAACAAGTTCGTATCCCGGGTCAGAAATAGATGGCATCCCCGCATCACTAACAAGCGCCACCACTTCACCGTCTAACATCCGCTGAATAATATTATCTTCTTTATTTTCCTTCGTAAACTGATGGTAGCTCGTCATTCGGGTTGTAATTTCAAAATGATTTAAAAGTTTCACGGTGTTCCGCGTATCTTCCGCTGCAATAATATCCGCTTCTTTAAGCATGCGAATTGCACGAAAAGTCATATCTTCTAAATTACCAATCGGCGTTGGCACTAAATATAATGCTCCTTGGCTGGCTCCACTGAAACTCTTTTGGCTTTTTATCATTCGGACTCCTCCCGTTGTATTAAATAGGCGTCTTTATTTTTACGTGATAATTTTTTGAACGCAGCTTCTGCTTTTGTAGCTTCACTTCTTGTTTCGAATTTTTCAAAATGAATGACTTTTACCGGGCGACGTGTTTTTGTATATTTACATCTAATTCCCGCATTATGTTCCGCTTCTCGGCGAATAACATCTGTTGTATAGCCACCATAATAGGAATTGTCACTACATTTTAGCACATAAAAGAAATGTTCACTCGCTTTCGCCATATAAAATCTCCTTAATTACTGGTGTATATTCCCCTAGCTCATCATATACGATAACAGGTGGTACATATTTCACACCAGGTTTTCCGTCTTTGATTCCTTCTACAAGCACCGTATTCGCTTCTCTATCTGAGCGCGGGTGCACGAATTGAATGCGTTTCGGTTCCAAGCGATATTTTCTCATTATATCAATGATGTCTAGTAATCGTTCCGGACGATGAACAAAATTCGCTTTTCCACCTTGTTTTAAAAGGCTTGCGGCTACACGAATAGTATCCTCTAGCGTACACATAACTTCATGGCGAGCAATCCGAAAATGTTCATTGGTATTTTTCAAACTTGTATCCGGGGTTGCAAAATAAGGTGGATTACAGGTAACAATGTCCGCGCGCTCTTTTGGAATAAGATCTGTAATTTTTTTCAAATCATATTCGATTATTTCGATTTGGTCTTCCAGTTGATTATAAGCAACACTTCTTTTCGCCATATCTGCCAGACGTTCTTGAATTTCAACACCAACTATTTTCGCTTTTGTTCGCGTACTAAGTAGTAAAGGAATAATCCCATTTCCGCTACACAAATCAATTATTTTCCCTTTACGGATTGGTAAATAACTAAATTTAGCGAGGAGAACCGCGTCTATCGAGAAAGAAAATACCGATGGGCTTTGAATAATCCGCAAATTTTCTGCTAGTAAATAATCTAGTCTTTCATCACCAATTAATTCGAGTTTTTCCAAATGATTCACCTTTTCTAGCAAAAAGCCCTTCTCTTGAATTGAGAAAGGCCCGTCATGTTATTTTTTATTGAGCAAGGATAAGCAAAATAAACAATCTTCATCATTACCACGCGGGCTGCCGAAATGTACATTGCAAACATGAAATCCTTCCTTGTAAAGTTGGACAAGATTGTCATAACCTTCCCCAAGTTCAATCATTTGCTGCATTGCTTCCTTACGATTAGGCGCCATCACACCGTGTTCCGCCTCTATTTCGGCTTTAGGTTCTGGTGTCGCTTCATCCGTCAAAGAAAGTCTGCGTCGCAAATGTTCGTTTTCAAGGTTTAATCGGTTATTTTCTTCCAACATTTCGCCTAAGTTTGTCTTTAGATCTCCAAGTTGCTGATACAATTCGCCAATTTGCTCCTCCATATTACTGACTGAGTCAAAAATAGCTTTTTTATCCAATTTTTTCACCTCAAGACTTTGCCGGTTGTTTTAGAAATTCGTTATATGGACGTAACTCATCCAATTCGTATTCTATAACCGTCTCTTCTTCGGGCAAACTCACTTGTAGGATTCTAGACAGCAAGTTGATTCCCGAAACACGTGCTTCTATGCCTTCTGGAGTTTTTACTTTTACACCAACATCTGGCATTTCACGTTTAGCTTGCTCATATTCATCGTTCTCATATTTCAAGCAACACATTAATCGTCCACATAAACCAGAAATTTTCGTTGGGTTAAGGGACAGGTTTTGGTCTTTCGCCATTTTGATGGAAACTGGTTCGAAATCACCTAAGAAAGTGGAGCAGCAGAGCATACGACCGCATGGGCCAATCCCACCGAGCAATTTCGCTTCATCACGTACACCAATTTGGCGAAGTTCGATGCGAGTCCGAAAAACAGATGCTAAATCTTTCACGAGCTCCCGGAAATCGACGCGACCTTCTGCGGTGAAATAAAAAATGATTTTATTACGGTCAAATGTGTAATCAACATCAACTAAACTCATTTCAAGTTCGCGCTCGCGGATCTTTTCATCACAAAGTAAAAAGGCTTTCTGACACGAGTCGCCATTCTCAGCAACGCATTTATAATCCGCTTCTGTTGCGATACGCAGTACTTTCTTAAGTGGTAAAACGACATCTTCTTCGTCCACGTAGCGCGGTTCAATGACTGTTTTACCAAATTCAATTCCTTGTGCATTTTCAACAATAACACCTTGGTTTTCTGTGATTTCCAGTTCGCCAGGTGAGAAATAATATATTTTACCAACGTCTTTAAAACGGACGCCTACAATTTTAAGCATAGCGATTACCTCCCTTGGATTTCCAGAACTAACTGCTCCATTAGAAGTTGCGTGTTCATATTGGAATCCAGTTTTGATTTCGCAGCGAGAATCTTCTCGATTTCCCCTGTGGTTTCGGACAGTGATTTACGCAGCGCATCTTGTCCGAGCATTTCTTTTTGCGCAGTACAAATAGGTTCGTAGTTCTCGTCAAGTGTAAGGTGTAGCCGGTCGCGGTACAGCAGTAACAATAATTCGAGCCCAAGCGCCATCTTATCTTTCTCTTTAAAAAGTGGCATCCATGATTCTTGAATGATAATTAATGGGCTGGTTCCTTGATGGTGAATTCCTTCATATAACTTGATGACAACATTTCTTGCCTCACTAAACCACTCACTCTCTTCAAAAGCCTTCGCTTCTTCCACACTCCCAGTAATGCTAGCATAAATCCGCGCTTTTTGTTCGGAAATGCCTGCTGCTGTTAGTGATGCGAGTAAACTATCAAAAGTCAGTGATTTGAATGTGACAGGTTGCAGTCTTGATTGAATCGTTGGCAAAATTTGCCCGGGGTTTGTTGTTAAAAATAATAATAACAAACCGCCTTCTGGTTCTTCTATAAATTTCAGCAGACTATTGGCTGATTGAACAGTCATTTTTTCTGCATCGTAAATGATAACTACTTTTTGATCCGATTCCATTCCGCGTTTACTAAGTTCTTGCTTCAGCGCGCGAACCTGATCAATCTTAATACTAGCTCCATCTGGCTCTAGCAAATGAACATCCGGATGATTATGACTTGCTATTCTCGTGCAATTGGCACACTTCCCACAAGCAAGCTCGGTTTCAGTGCTTTCTAAACAAAAAAGACTCTGAGCTAACCAAAGTGCTGTGCGTTTCTTGCCTGTACCTCTTGCTCCTTCGAATAAATAGCCGTGAGATAATCGATTTTCGCGGACACTTTTTGAAAAAATCTTCATGACCACTGGTTGCATCACTGTAAGTTCATCCTGTAATCCCACAAAAAACTTCCTTTCTATCCATATTGTAATATTATACCATGACCAAGCTTAAATAGCTTCGGAATTTTAACAAAAAAATAACGTTGGATTGGTTAACTAATATTACAATTTCAATAAATTCGTTATTTTTCTAAAATTTAATTGGACAGTACAACGTTTTGAGCATAGAATAAAGAAAAGTAGTTATTATACTTAGACTTAAAGGGGTTGTCTGGTATGAATGAATCGAATGGAAGTATGGAGCTATATTTAAGAGAACATACCGAAGAAATTATTAATAAGTGGCTATCCAAAATTTATGAAAACGAAAACACGTATACTAGTTTTGTTTACTCGCCGCGTTACAAAGATGAACTGCGCGCTGACAGTGAACAAACAGCGGACTTAATCATTTCTTATTTCGCTGGTAAAAAAGCATTTTTTGAGAAACTCGACAAATGGCTGGATAACATGTACGCGCGTCGCATGGAAAATGAAGTACCATTACCTGAAGTTATTACCACCCTTGATAAACTACGCCGTGAATTTGTTTCTGCTGTTGGTGATTTTTGTATTCATAATGATGAAGTGTCTAAATGTGATTTCTCATCAAGTCTGTCCATGGTTAATCACGGGTTTGACCGGATAAACGAAGCCTTCTCCGCCATGTATTACAATGATATCGTCAAACATTTAGAACAACAACATCGTTTAATAGAAGAAATTAGCACACCCGTCATTTCTATCACGGACAAATTAGCGATCCTTCCTTTGATGGGGAGCGTCGACCGTGAAAGAGCAGAAAAGTTATCCGAAATCACGGCAAACAAATGCGTACACTTAGGCGTGGAACAATTGTGTATTGATTTATCAGGAATTACTTATTTTGATGATGCACTTGGAGAAATGCTTACCAACTTAGTGACGATGCTTAAACTTCTTGGTGTCGAGGCATTTATTTCTGGCATCCAACCAAAAATGGCACAACAAATTAATCGTGTTGAATTAAACTTATCTATTCCTGCCTATCATTCGTTAAAGGCTGTCTTACAAGATCAAACTAGAACTATATAAGAAAAACCGTAAGCGATTGTATTATCGCTTACGGTTTTTTTAATTATTTTCTTCTAAGCGCAATTAATCCACTCGCTGAAATGGCTACGAGCAGTATTCCCCAACCATTAACAAGTGGTGTATCCCCTGTTTTTGGTAAAGTCGTCCGTTTGCTATCTGCGCTTATTATTTTATCTGGTTGTTCTGGTTTATCCGGTTTATCCGGTTTATCCGGTTGTTCTGGTGTTTTTGGTGGTACTGGTACTTTTGGTATTTCTGGTTTTTTCGTGTTCTCTTTTGTTACGGTTACGTTTAGTGCCTCTGTGCTGATTTTAAATTTGACTGGAGTAGCATCTAAAATATAGCCTGTTGGCGCTTTTGTTTCGACAAATTGATACTCGCCTGGAAGTAAATCCGTCACCGTTAGTTTGCCCATTTTGTCTGTTTTAAGGTTTGGTTGTAGTGTGTTGCCATCTTTATCTTGTAGTTCAAATTCGGCATCAGCTAGTAGGTTTTGTGTGTCGTGGTCGACTTTCTCTAGTGAAACGGATCCTTTGATGGCAGAGTTTTCTTTGGATAGAAATAATGATTGGTGCGCGTCATCAATTGTAAATTCTACTGGAGACGCATCAAGCACATATCCTTGTGGAGCTTTTGTTTCGATTAGCTGGTATGTATCATATTTCAGATTTGAAATAGTTAGTTTACCATCGATATTAGTTTTTAGTCCTGTTTGGACTATCGTTCCTGCTCCGTTGACTAATTTAAACTCGGCACCTTCTAATGGATTTTTTTGAGACGAATCATCTGTTTTCGTTAATTCAACAGATCCGGTTGTCCCTTCTCCCCCTCCGCCACCACCTGATGTTGGTGTCGCGACTTCGATTTCTTGCTTGATAAAGTTATCTCCTGTCAATTGCCCTTTATTTGTGTAGTTAGGTGATGCTCCGTTATCGGTAGAAGTTGTATAGTATGAAATTTTGACAGAATCTGTTAAATTTCCTAGGTCGACTTTGAATCCTTCCGTTGTTTGAGTAATTGCCGATGATGGTACCTCGGCTCCTGGCGTGAAGTTATCATCCGGATCAAATTCACCGTGGAATGCTTTGATAGAATTAAAATCAACGACTTGTTTTGGTCCAATAAAATCTTCATAAACGGCATTTTGAATGTTTTGTTTCGAATAGTTAACTCGAACGACCCATTGGATAAGCTCAGGATGTTCAGCATTAGCCCAGCCGTATTTATATAAACTTTCATCCGGGTCAATTTGATTTTTACCACCAACGCCCACATCAATTGTTTCTGTGGTACCATTTACTGGAAATTCAACTGGAACATTTTCATTTCCTTCTACTAATGATTTATCCCAATTAGTCCAAAAATCGAGATATCCACTAATATTGGAATTTTTTTCAACAAAGTCTGTAAATGTAATAACTACTTGCCCAGTCGATTTTTTAGCAATCACGTGACCTACCGTGTTGCCATCGTGATCTTTCAAAGAAAAGTCTAAATCTGTAACTATCTTCAGCTCTGGAGGTAACACAAATTCCATTGTGTCGCCTTCCTTCACATTAGTTGAATTGGGGATTTCCCAAGTATAGTGAACCTTGATGCTGTCGTAATAACCGAAGTCCGTTTGAGGATTGCCATCTGCGTCTAATAATTCCACAGTTTTCAAAAAATCGGAGCCATAATTAGTTGCTGCTTTAACAAAGTTAGTCTGAAATAAAACGTTTACAAGCAAGATAACGCTAAGAAAGGCTAATCCGAATTTCTTTAGATTAGACGTCATTGTCGTGCGTTTCTTCATAAAAACCATCCTTTTTTAATTAATTTCAATCATAATATATTGCTAATTCATAGTGATTATACATTATTTTTTCTAAAAATCGGTTCTCCTTCACAAAAAAAGCCTTCTAATTGTGAACATTTTGTGACAATTGCAATTCTTAAACAACCTAATTAAAACAGGCTTAGATAATTATCTAAGCCTGTTTTTTCTATTTTCGTTTCAGCAGAAGACCACTTAATGACAAGGCTATTAGGATTACTCCTAAGCCAGCAAAACTATTTGTATCTCCTGTTTTAGGAAGACTTTTAGTTATTCTTATCTGGGTTGTTTTTGGACTATCCTCGCTGTTTTCTGATTTCTTAGGCGTAACTGGTACTGCTGGTTTTGTTGGTGGCACAGTTGGTTCGTATGGTACTGGTGGTAACGGAGTAGGCGGTATTGGTGTTGGTGGCACTGGTGTTGGTGGTACTGGTGTTGGCGGTACTAATGTGTTTTCTTTTGTTACTTTTACCGGCTGGTCAGTCTCACCAGCGATGATTTCAAAAACAACTGGCGTCGTATCAAGTTCATATCCAATTGGGGCTTTTGTTTCGACAAATTGGTATGTTCCTGGTACTAAATCAGTTACGTTTAAAACGCCATTTTCATCCGTAGTTAAACCAGTTTGTAATGTGTTTCCTTCTTTATTTTGTAATTCGAATGTTGCTCCGGCTAGGGTTGCTTTGGTTGCTGAGTCTAGCTTTGTTAGTTCCACGGAGCCAACTTCTAGTGTGTTTTCTTTTGTTACTTTTACTATTTGATCTGTCTCGCTTGCGATGATTTCAAAACTTACTGGACTGTTGTCTAACTTGTAGCCTGTTGGAGCACTTGTTTCGATAAATTGGTAACTGCCGGGTACTAAATCAGTTACTTTTAGAACGCCATTTTCATCTGTAGTTAAACCAGTTTGTAATGTGTTTCCTTCTTTATCTTGTAATTCGAATGTTGCTCCGGCTAGGGTTGCTTTGGTTGCTGAGTCTAGCTTTGTTAGTTCCACGGAGCCTGTGTTAAGCGTATTTTCTTTTGTCACGGTAATTGCTTGATTATTTTCACCAATAGTAAATTCAACTGGTGTTGTATCAAGTTTGTAGCCTGTCGGGGCTTTTGTTTCTATTAATTGGTAGGTGTCAAATTTCAGATCAGCAATGCTAAGTTGTCCGCTCGCATTTGTTGTAATGTTTTCTTGTAGCACAGTGCCTTTTGAATCCACCAACTTGAATTCCGCACCTTCGAGGGTTGCTTTTGTTTTCGCATCTTCTTTCGTGAGTGTTACTGAACCGGTTGTCCCGCCGCCTTCACCGCCTCCGCCTGATGCAGGTGTCCAAGTGGACGTTTGCTTGGGTACAAAATCAGTTCCGGCTAGTTTAGCGGTATTATCGTACTGGGTAGACTTCCCGCCATCTGTTGCGGTTGTTGTATAAGAAATTTGCACAGAATCCGTTAAATCTCCTAGTGCTACACTAAACCCGTCACTTGTTGCGGAAAAATTGGTGCTGGAAATAGCCGCGCCTGCTGTAAATATCCGATCTGCGGAATAAGTTCCATGAAAAGCTTTGATAGAATCAAAATTTAATGTTTGTTTTGAGCCGATGATATCCGTGAAAACGGCATTTGGAATGTTCACTTTGGCGTAGTTCACTCGAATAACCCAATGAATCAGACTTGGATTACTAGCATCCACCCAACCATATTTGAAAAGCGTTTCTGTCGGGCTAACTGGGGTTTTCTCACCAACTTTTACATCTATTTGTGTCGTTCCATTTTCAAGAGGAAATTCTAAATCAACTGTTTCATTTCCAGTAATTACTTTTTGGTTAAAAGTGGTCCAGAAATCCAGTTCTCCTTTAATATCGGAATGTTTTTCTACATAATCACTGAAAACGAGGGTAACTTGATTGGTTGCCCTTTTTACAGTGGCCGTTCCAACTACTTGACCATTACTATCTTTCACGTCAAAAGCGAGATCAGTTGCGAGCGCCAATTGGCTTGGCAGTGTGAAATCCATTGTGTCTCCAGCTTTTACGTTTGTTGAATTCGGAATAGACCATGTGTAGTGCACATCCATATTGTCATAGTAGCCAAAATCTGTTTGCGGCACACCGTCTTTGTCTAAGAGTTCTACTGTGTTTAAAAACTGAGAACCATAACTCGTTGCCGCTTTCACAACTGTTGTTTGGAAGATTGTGCTAGCGACGATTAAAATACTTAAGAAAGCTAACCCAACTTTTTTTAAAAAGTTTCCGTTTTTACTCATTACAAATTCATCCTTTACTAATGAAGTTTTGTTATTATCACATATCATATGACAATTGAGTAACTCCAAGCTATATCACTTTTCGGAAGTACTGCTCCTAAAACACCCACTTTATGAACTTTTAGTGACTTTTTTTAGGGCTATTTATCATAAAGTACTTAATTAAACAAAAAAGCCGAAACTCCTTTATAGAAAGTTTCGGCTTTTTATAGTGACTCGCATGCTTTTTAAATCTCCATTTACACTGTTTGACAATATTCTGTTTTTACTACTATTCACTATTTTTAGCGGTCCAGAATGAGCATTTGTATAGCCTGTGCCACACCATCTTCATTATTAGTAGTTGTTGTATAGTTAGCGATTTCTTTAATATGCTCTGTCGCATTACCCATTGCAACTCCCATACCAGCATACTCAATCATGGTAATATCATTTTCTTGGTCACCAATACTCATGACTTCACTTTGAGACACCCCAAGTTTTTCTGCTAAACTAGCGAGCGCTGATCCTTTATTTACGCCTTTTTGCAAGAACTCTAGGTTATAAGGAACACTCCGGACAACGTAAAATTTTTCTTTGATACTCTCTGGTAATTTTTTTATAACATCGGTAATTTTTTCAGGTGAGTCTAATAGCATAACCTTGGAAACATGAATAGATTCAGGCGCTTCTTCTACAGGTAAATGATATAGTGGCGTACCAAGTAGCAGGGAATCTTGACAAGTGATTTCTGTGATTTTTCGGCTTGGTACATACATGTTTTTCCCATCAAAATAAGTGACGTTAACATTTTCCGCATGACAAAATGCATAAATTTCTTCTAGTTCAGTTTTATTTAAGGTTATATCTGCTAATGTTTTTTCTGAAGCTGTTTCTAACACGACCGCCCCATTAAACGTAATTGCGTAATCCCCTTCATCTAAAAGATCTAGTTCAATTAAGCTTTTTTTAATTCCTGCAAGTGGACGGCCTGTACATAATACTACTTTTACCCCTTTTGCTTTCGCAGCTTTAATAGAGTCACGCACGGCTAGTGTGATTTCGTGTGCGTCGTTTAATAAAGTGCCATCAATATCTATCGCGATAATTTTATACATAATTTCCTCCCAAAATGACTAATTACTTCTATTCTACTAGAAAATTAGCTATTCCGCCAAAATCCGGCCACTTCTCGGGAGATATCGTCTGTGCTCTTCACTGTTTTCGCATGATTCCAGTGCGTAGGGAACAACGCTCGGTAACGATCGGCAGAAAATCGTTCTTCTATTAACAACACTACGCCACGATCTGATTCTCCTCGAATAACCCGGCCAACTGCTTGAAGCACCTTATTCATTCCTGGTATCTGATATGCATAATCAAATCCCTGACCAATCGTTTCATTATAATAATCTTTAATTAAATCAGATTCGTGATTCAATTGCGCAAGTCCTACACCAACGACAGCCGCACCGACTAATCGGTTCCCGCGAAGATCTACCCCTTCTGAAAAAACGCCTCCTAAAACGCAAAAGCCAATCAAGGTTTCTACATTCTCTGCATGAAAATCTTCTAAAAAATGCTCTCGCTGCTTTTCATCCATAGCAGTCTCTTGTTTTTGCAACCTGATGTTAGGATATTTTTCTTTAAATAAATCATATACCTTTTGTAAATATAGAAATGATGGAAAGAAAAATATATAGTTGCCGTTTTTCCCAGAGACGAGAGCATAGAGAGCATCTACGACAGCTTCCATACTATTTTCACGCATTTGGTATTTCGTACTAATATAATCCGCTACTAGTAAATGCATGTTTTTTTGTTTAAATGGCGAAGAAAAGATCATTCTACTAGTGTCTTCTTGACCACCAAGTACATTTGTATAGTAATCTATTGGTCGAAGCGTTGCTGAAAAAAGCACCGAACTGCTTCCGAGTTTTAGCCTCTCTGATAATAAGAACGCCGGATCCAAACATAGTTGTTTTATTTCTAAATCCCTGTGATTTCTCGTAACTTGTGTGACGTAACGCTCATCATAAAACTCCGCAATGGCAGTATATCTTAAACTTTCAAAATAAAGGTCCAACACATCCACTTGTAATTCTGACTGAGTATTTTGCGGCAACCATTCCTTCGCTACAAAGGTGAATTTTAACACAGCTGCATTCCAATCAACGAGTTCACTTTTTTGGACATAAGTCGTTTTTTCTAAGTCCTTTAGTTTTTTGTTAAGCACAATCATTTCTTTATTCATCACATTTATTGCATTTAGCAATCGTTTGTTCTTTTTTGAATCTAGTCCCCGTTTGACTTGCATAACTGTTGATTTTTTTAATGTCGCCGAATACATCGAGCGCGCACGGTCTACTAAATTATGCACTTCATCTACAAGAAAAGTATATTTTCCCGGTCCTTCTGCAAAAAAGCGTTTTAAGTAAACTACTGGGTCGAATAAATAATTATAATCACAAACTATTACATCACAAAAAAGAGCCACATCCAGCGATAATTCAAATGGACAAAGTGTGTATTTTCGGGCATAACCCTCAACAACTTGACGGGTAATCGCTTCTTCGGATTGCAACATATCAAACAACGCTTCGTTCAAACGATCATAATAACCACGCGCAAATTGGCAATGATCTGGTTCACATTTCCGCTCGTCTAAAAAACATATCTTATCCTTCGCAGTTATTGTAACACTCCTTGCAGCCAGTCCTTTACGACGCATCTCATCTAGTGCATCTTCGGCAACTTGTCGCGTGATTGTTTTTGCAGTAAAGTAAAATAATTTATCCGTTTTCCCTTCACCCATAGCTTTAATACCGGGAAACAAGGTCGACATTGTTTTGCCGATACCTGTGGGTGCTTCACAAAACAAACTTTCTTCTGAAGATATTGTTCGGTACACCGCAATGGCGAGCTCTCTTTGCCCACTTCGATAGTTGTCGTATGGAAACGTTAATTCTTGAATTGTTTTATTTCGTTTCATTTCCCAAGCGGCAGATGCCTTTGCCCAAATAGCATATTGGGAAAGTAAATCGTCCACAAAAACACTCAGTTCCTCGCGACTCATTACACGTTGAAATTGTTTTACTTCTTTGTCAACTACTTGATAATACGTTAATTGCAGAGTAACTTCTGCCAAATCGGACTTTTCTGCAAGCATAAATCCATAACAAATAAGTTGCGCCCAGTGAAGAGGTCGAAAATCTTCGGTAATTTCATCCATTGGCGTCTCTGTTGTTTTAATTTCATCAATCATCCGACTATTTATGATGCCATCTGCGCGTCCATCAAGCGAAAAAGCAATTCCGTCCACTATTCGTTCTAGGTTTAGCCGTACTTCTGCGGCATATTCTTCCCCAGCTTCTTTTTGGAGTAATTGATGAATTTTTGTTCCTTCTAAGGCGCGGTCTGAATTTGTCATCCGGTTATCAATACTACCGCTTCTCCGCACAAACTCTACTAAACGCCTAACTGAAATACGCACTCTCCTCATCAATAGTCCTCCTTTACAATCCAGTTGAATTATAACACAGAACCTACGTTCGTAACAATTCAATAAAAAATACTAATTTTGGACTTTTATGATAAGACATTCTAAACTCGCGCACAAGAGCGACTATACAGCACTTTTCACTAAAAAAAGACTTTTAATGATTTAAATATTTCACATTTTAGAAACATTTACACGTGAAATACTATTAGACTGCGTATAACTGTTCTTTTGCATTCTGATACAATTATGTTTACAAAAGAAGATTGGAGAAAACGTCATGCCAAAAAATTTATATAATTATCAAGAATTTATTCGTTTATCCCATGAAGGAAAAATAGCTTTTGAACAAATTGATGTACCAAAAAACGCCAGCCTATTAACAGAAAAAATCGATATAGATAACCATATTTATCTTGTAGTTGATGGATATATTGCTTTGATTTTAAATGATGGTAGCCAAAATCCCAAAATCTATTCTATTCAAGGTAAAGGAACATTTTTGAACTATTTTACATTACTCGACCGAAGTAATAATCATTTCAATTTTAAGACTCTCTCTGGATGTTCATTATATAAGTATTCGAAAGCAGATATGGAGTATTTTCTTTCAATGTTTCCCGAAAATTTCGGATTCCAATTTTTCATAATGAAAAACCAGACTACTCACATTTACTTTAAAAGCTTAATGGCAAGTAGTCCGGCTTCTGAAAAACTTAAAACGACCTTTTCGAATATGGCTTTGTTACACGGGGTTCTGAGTGATGATGACACAGTAATTCTTCCTCAAGCAATTAAAACAAGTCATCTACTTTCTTATAGTAATCTTTCGAAAAGCTGTTTTTACAAAGATTTGCAGCATCTCAAAACAACCAATCAGATTGAAAAGAAAGAAAAAAGTTGGATTATTCATGACCAAGAGCTTTATGCAATGATACAAAATGGTCAAACATCGTTCTAAAAATCATTTCCGTGCCATTTTTAAAACAACGGTCGAAATAATGAAAAGAATGATAAACATTAAGGTAATTGTTGCGCCAGGTGGGGTTCCTAGTTGGTAGGAAGACACAAGGCCGGAAAACATTCCGACTAAGCCAATCAGAATTGCACTAATAACACACATCAGGAACCCTTTTGAAATTCGCATACCGATTGCAGCTGGTAATATAATAAGTGCTGAAACGAGTAACGCTCCGGCTATTGGCATAATAACAGCAATCGCAATCCCAGTAACCACACTGAATAAAAGCGAAATCAAACGCACAGGGACTCCTTCTGCAACTGCAACATCTTCACTAAAAGTAAGTACAAACATAAACCTTTTAAACACTAAGAACAATACTACGATAGCTATTCCTAAAATTACCAACAGCTGCACTTGCGCCTTACTGATTGTTACAATCGAACCAAATAAGTATTGCTGCACGCTTGTTGTAATTCCACCCTGATCCAAACTCATCAACACTAACGCCACAGCAAGTCCACCAGCCATTAGTATCGCAATGGACAACTCTGAATAAGTTGCATAAACCCCGCGCAAATACTCAATCCCGAGCGCCGCAATAACTACTACAATAAGCGTTGTCACACTGGGATTCACATTTAAAACCAACCCAAAGGCCACACCTGCAAGCGACACATGCGAAAGCGTATCCGCCATAAGTGACTGTCTTCGAATAATCAAGAAAACTCCTAAAAGAGGAGCAATTATAGCAATTATCATTGATGCTTGGAAGGCTCTTTGCATAAATCCATAGAGAAACATTTCCATGACACATCCTCCTTTCTAATAAGGCGAATATGCTTATCGACAAAATCTTCCATTTCTTCACTATCGTGCGTTACCATTAAAATCGCTTTACCATGTACTTGTGCTTCATGCCTTAATAAATCATAAAAACGGATTTTACTTTGTTTATCCATTGCCGTTTGCGGTTCATCCAAAATTAATATATCTGGGTCGGTTGCAAACATTCGGGCCAGGCAAATCCGTTGTTTTTGACCACCTGATAGCTCACCGATACGTTTATGCCGATAATCCCACATTTCTACAGATTTCAATGCTTTTTCAACATGCGCATGATCTTTTGTAGTCAGCCGTTTGAACCATTTACCATTTGGAAAACGACCTGACCGTACTAGTTCGAGAACTGTACTTGGAAAACCCGCATTAAATGATGCTATTTGTTGTGGTACATAACCTGTCAAAAGTCGCCCGCCATCTGCGTTCTTTTTGGCGAAAGTAACGGAACCTTTATCGGGTTGTAAAATGCCCAAAATAATACGGAGCAGTGTTGATTTAGCTGCTCCGTTTTCTCCTGTTAGTATAATAAATTCTCCCGCACTCACTTGAAAAGAAATGTTTTCAAGCACTGGTTCGGATTCGTATTTAAAACCAATATTGGCTATATCGATGTATTTCATTTGATCGCTTCCTTATTTTATTGTTTTTTGCAAGGCTTGTAAGTTTTGTTCCATATAAGCAATATAATCCATGCCTTTTTTCTGTTCTTTATCCGTAATTCCTTCGATAGGGCTTAGTACTTCTAGTTTTGCTCCCGTTTCGTTTGCAAGTGTTTCTGCAACTTTTGGTGAAGCTACTTCTTCAAAATAAATGGTGCTGATATTATTTTCTTTCACGTATTTTTGTAATTCCGCTAATCGTGCTGGGCTTGGTTCTTGGTCAGGTGAAAGGCCGGCGATTGCCACTTGATGCAAGTCATACTCTTTTGCTAAATATTGGAAGGCTGCATGTTGGGTTACGAAATCGCGTTGTTTTGCTCCTTCAAAAGCTGTTTTAAATTTGTTGTCGAGTGTTTTTAATTTCTCTTTATATGTTTCTGCGTTCTTTTTGTATGTATCTGCATTTGTTTTATCTGCTTTTGTAAGACCGTTCTGGATATTAGTCACTTCTTGTTCGGCAAGGACTGGGCTTAGCCATACGTGAGGATCATGTTCATGGTGGTGTCCTTCTTCGTGCTCATGATCATGGTCTTCTTCTTCGGTTCCTTCTACTAGCTCGATTCCTTTACTCGCGTCAATCACGGTTAATTTTTTCGAATCTAAGCTTTTAAGTACGCTCGGCACCCAAGTTTCCATGTCTTCACTGTTATAAACGAAAACATCAGCCGCTTCGATTTTGGCAATATCCTTTGCGCTTGGCTCGTAATCATGCGGTTCTGTCCCCGCATCAATCAACATTTCAATGGAAGCATTATCTCCCGCAACATTTTTCGTAAAATCGTACATTGGATAAAAAGTTGTCACTACCTTGAGCTTGTCCTTATCTCCACTTACTTTATTGTTGCTAGCACCGCATCCGGCCAAAACTAAAACGAACGCCAACACTGTTACAACTAAAAATGACCATTTTTTCATATTACCTCTCCTTTTTCGTAATGATTACGATTTAAAACTTAAAGTTACACTATGTAAATTATGATTGCGTATCGCAAAACGTAATCATTCTTATTTGCACAAAATATCTTATCACGGGATTATTTTTGCGTCAAGCAGTTTTTTTGCCAAATCATTAACTTGACTTATCTTATCGGAATACTTATAATAACGATAAATACACAGATAGAAGGGGAGAAAACCATGCATTTTTTAAAGAAAACATTGCCTATTTTTGCCATTTTGACAGTACTTTTACTTACAGCTTGCGGAAATGACAATGAAAAATCTACGACAAAAACTTCCCCGGACAAAATTAAATTTCTTGAAACCAGTGAATTACTGACTTTAAATACGACAGCTGAGGAAGACTTTGCTAGCTTCACCGCGCAAAACCAAGTCTTCGAGGGATTATACACACTTGATCAAAAAGATAACTTTGTTCCTGGGGTTGCTGGTGGAATGCCAGAAATCAGCGCTGACCAAACGAAATACACCATTAAATTAAAGAAAAATGCGAAATGGTCCGATGGTTCTC
The DNA here is from genome assembly GCF_000307025.1 of Listeria monocytogenes ATCC 19117. GTDB lineage: Bacteria > Bacillota > Bacilli > Lactobacillales > Listeriaceae > Listeria > Listeria monocytogenes_B. Next base: position 157,547 of record NC_018584.1, on the reverse strand, counting down.
AAGTAACCGCTGATGATTTCGTCTACGCGTGGCGCCGTGCCGTTGATCCAAAAACTGCACCTGGGTACTCCGCGCTCTTCAAAGATTCGATTAAAAACGCCACTGAAATCAATGAAGGCAAACTACCTGTAACTGACCTTGGTGTCGTTGCAACTGACCCAACAACGCTTGAAATCACACTTAAAAAACCAGTTCCTTACTTCATCTCACTTCTTTCTTTTGAAACATTTTTCCCACAAAAAGAAAGCTTTGTGAAAAAACAAGGCGACAAATACGGGACAGATAGTGCGCACACTTTATACAATGGTCCTTTTGTTATGAAGGATTGGGGCGGCAACATTACGAATAAATGGACTTACGCGAAAAACGACCAATATTGGGACAAAGATAATGTCAAAGTAAATGAAATTGATGTGCAAGTCGCGAAAGATATTAACGCCGGCGTGAACCTTTATAATACAAACGAAGCTGACCGCGTGCCACTTTCAGGCGATTTTGCGAAACAATACAAAGACAAGAAAGATTTCCAAACGGAAAAAGATGCGCTGATTAGTTATTTGCGCATGAATCAAAAACGCGACGGTAAAGCGACTCCACTTGCGAATAATTCCTTGCGTCACGCGCTTAATTTAGCTGTCGATAAGAAACAACTAACGGATCGGATTCTCGGGGACGGCTCATTCCCGGCGAATGGACTGCTTCCAAAAGATTTCGTCCAAAACCCAACAACGGGCGCTGATTTCCGCACAGATAGCGGCGACCATTTAGTTTATAACAAAGAAGAAGCTTTAAAATATTGGAAACAAGCACAAAAAGAACTTGGCACTGACAAAGTAACAATCGAACTTCTCGGCGATGACCAAGAAACAACGAAAACCATTTTCGCTTATTTGAAAGCGCAGTTTGAAGATAATTTGCCTGGTGTGACGATTAAAGTGAAAAATATGCCTTCGAAGAGCGCGACACAGCTAACTTCTGATGGTAATTATGACTTGTCACTGGCTGCTTGGATGCCTGATTTTAAAGATCCGTGGACATATAGCAGTTTGTTCTTATCCGATTACTTTAATAACCATATGAGTTATAACAGTCCTGCTTATGATAGACTTGTAAAATCAACTGATACAACACTTGCGACGAAGCCTGAAGAACGTTGGAATGCGTTCGTAGCTTCTGAGAAAGTTCTGCTTGATGATGACGCGGCGATCTTACCACTTTATCAACATCAAACAGCAGTGTTGCAACGTACGGATATTACCGGTGTTCAGAAACATGCTTTTGGTTCGCCTTATAGTTATAAGTTTATTCGGGTGGAGAAGTAATTCGCCAGTTTGGAAAAAGCCAGCAATTTTAAAAATTGCTGGCTTTTTGATTTATAAATTCTATCTTTGCAAGTAAGCGTGTATCTTATTTACTAACGACACCAATCAGATAATAGAAGAATACCTTTTTATTTAATTTTCAATGTAACCTTCAGCATCATCAATAAAAAATGTTAATTTCAAATCAGGAATTTTTTTATCTAGTTCTCTTAAACAAGAAATAAATTTCCTGCTTTGTATTTTTTCGGAAACATCATCAAAAACCGAACTAATTAACAATACATCTTCCTTTGAACAATTCTTTAAATAATTGATAGTTTCATCTTCGCTCATAGATAAAATATTGGTTAGTTCTGCCCAATTTCTTTCAAGTCCAAAGTCATCTTCTTCATGTATGCTTCTTCGTTGTTCTAAATTCTCTTTAATTTGATTAGATATATTCATAATGTCCTCCCATTTACATATTTATTTTATGTAATTAAGATATCTATATTGAATATAATTCTTGATATTTTTTTAACTCATTATCTACGAGTAATTTTTTTGCGGGGTAGGATTCCACATACCTGTTACATATAATATTCAAATAATAATAAAATTGTTTATAGTCAATCACTATTTCACTTCCAGAGTATAATCCAAACTCTACTCCGCCAAATCCTTCCCCCTGAGCAATATCATATTCATCTAAGTCTCCCGGAAAAAGACATGTACCCGATTCCACTCCAAATCCCTCTCCTTTTGAAACGGAATTTATAATTGAAATAAATTCTTCATCAGAAATTTCATCAAAAACTACTTTTACTGGGTATTGTTTTTCATTAATTAAATCGCTATTTTTGATTCTTTCATGAAACACATTATTTTTCCTCCTACTCATTCAGGATAAGTGGTTAAAAACGAATTCTTAATTGTCACTGTAGTTGTGGACATAGAATTTTTAGTTAAAGCTCTCTCATATGATACCAACCATGTAATAAGGTGCTTTTATTCTACTGCTTATCTTTCCAAAAAAGAGATATTTTTTTGATCCAATTCTTCCACAATAATATCTTTACAAACTACAGAAATTGTCATAATTGATAAATTAAGGAAAGAATCAATAAATTCTTCGTTATCTCCATGCTTTTCCAGAGAAATATCTTGCATAAAGTATCCTAATTGTCCCTAACTCATATCTCTAACTTTCATATTAGTGTCTGGAGCAAAACTGTTTTTGTACGATACCTTGTAACAATTCATAAATTTAATTATATATACTTGGTCCTCTTCTCCCTCAAATATTACATGAAATTCATCACCAAAATAGAGTGTTTACAATCAAATACTCTAGCATCCCAGTATTCTGTATCCTCAATCACTTTTTGTATCATTTCAATTTTTTTCATAGTTCCTCCTACTTTTTATATGGAATATGAGCATCTAAAACTTTCCGCTCGAAATAAACCCGAAACACTAGATTTCTAGGTTCTCCCTTATTCGTAAGATAAATTTGTTGTATTGCTAGAAAATACAACGTAGAATACAATTCCCTGTTGCCCTGTGACTTGTTTTGAACGTCTTTTCCGTTGCCCGAGGAACTCACGAAATAGCTAGTACCTTGACTTGTCCCTCGAGCCTTTTCAGCATAATATGCCCATCGTTTGCATTGATATTTGAATTTGTACTTTCAAACCTACTCTACTTCTCGCATTTCTTTTATTCAAATGAAATTTGTACTGTATTTTCATTTGTGCTCTGTTTTACCTGGTGAATAATTTCTTGCACTTCAGATTCAGAAAGCTTTTTATTTTCATATGGAGGTTCCCAATTCTTCATAGAATCTTTAAATACAACAAATTCACCTCCAACTAACATTTCTCCATCTGCTTTCACTACATATCCATTCTCTAAATCAAATTTCACCTGTGAACTATTACCTGTAATTTTCATTTCACTTACTTCCTTTCAAAAATTATTTTTTCAAGTCCTGTTTTAGGATCAATCGTTGTTATTTTCGTTACGTTAGGATTATTTTTTAATCTAGGTAACTCAACATTTTCCCAAATATTTCCTTTTCTCAAATCCGAACCAACTACTGCACGAACTTCACCAGAAACTTGTTCTGCATAAGAACCAGAAGCCAAATCCCATGCTTTCATTGACTCAGGATTATTAAAATCCCAGTCTGGCATTTCAATATTTTTATTTCCTATTGTTGATTCTAAAGTAACGCCACCTTTACTTTTAGCTATATCAGCCCCACTGGCTTTCTTGGGAGGGAAAGTTTATTGTTTTTATGTACGAAATTTATTATCCTTTCTGTTGCTAAAAAGTTTTAAATATATATTTCAAAAATGGTCAGAGATAATGAATTCATTATCTCTGACCATTTAATGACAATACTAGCTCTTTAGAATCTAAAATTATAATACTTCGTAGAATAAGGTTGCACCATGTTCAATCATACCTATAGCCTGTTTATCATCTGCAAATTCCATGCTCTTCATTGCATTAAAATACTGACTTAAATAATTCTCAAAAGCTGAATAATCTTCTCTTCTTACAAAAAGTTTAGGAGAAATATTATCTGTAATTTCTTTTGGTAGCTTATTTCCAAAAGGAAAACCTATGATTTCTGTATCATTTTTACTAATTTCTGTTGAAATTTCATAATAATGTAACTCATATTTTAACCCACTATTTACACAAATTAGAAAAGGAGTAATCAACAATTCTAAAACTGTTTGATTTTCTTTTGAAAATAAAACCAAATTTTTAATGTTTTCTTGTGATATATAAATACTGTCATTTTCACTAAAATTATTTGGTAAGCTTTCTATTTTTCCAATTATCTCTTGTTCTTCCATCTTATTATTTCCCTCATTAATTATAGCGCTAAAATTTTTTCAGCTATTTCATCTTCGTTATTTTTAAATATTAAATTTTCTCCAAACGAATCTATGAAAATTTTTCTTATACCTTTAGCTAATACATTCATATCAATGTTATGATTTTCTTGAACAATACTAATTATTTTGTTGATTTCTTGACTATATTCATCTTTTGGAGCTAAGGGAAACAGCTCTATTGGATCCCAATCATTTATTATTTTTTCTACTTTTTCATACATAATGACACCCTACTTTCCATACAATTTTTCTATTATTTTTTCCATTCCTTCATCAAAATCTTTTTTACCCCAAGCAGTAACTAATTTGCCATCTTTGCTGACAATTGCAACACCATTTTCAGTTATAAAAGCAAATTTTTCTCCCCCATTCTGGGATAAAGCTTTTCCACGCTCCACAAAATCGTCAACTTGACTCTTAGAAAGACCACGTTGTTTCAATCTAGACATTCCATGTTCGGAGTGTTCAGACCAATTTATTTTAATATTAGGATGATTAACTAATTTACCTATTTTCCCAAAGTCCGTTCCAACTTCAACGCCATTATTTTTCTTTCTTCTGTGTAACCAATCTTTAGAAACCTTGAACTTCTTCCCTTTATAACCTCCAGCAGTATAGCGGAAAACAAGACCACTTATAATACCAAACCCTTGCGCTTTACTTATCTCTTGCCCAGTAACCGGGTCTATTCCTTCTTTCACCGATTGAATTACTGCCTGCAACAACTCGGCTTCTTCCTGTGCTTCATTGCTTTCATGTGGTAATTTCCCGTTAAGCACGGCGGCATTGTACGCGTTCGTTGCTTCTACGTCTACTATACCATTTTTCATTAACACCCACATTTGACCGCGGTACGTTTTTTGATATTCGTCAAAATTGAATGTTGTTTCGTTGTTTTTTAGCGCTTTTCCTAAGGCGTTTTGCATCCGGGTCACGGTGGTGAAATTCAATTTGCTCATATCATAGGTGCCCGTTTTACTGTTAAACTGAATATTCGACTGGAGTTCGCGAATGGTTTGCTGAATTCCTTGGACTAAATCGGTTAAATTATCAAAAAAACCGCCATGACTTTGTTCAAAAGCCAAGTATTTTTCTAAGATATTTTCTTGTTTGTAGGCGATACTCAGCTGGGAACGGTAACTTTGCATTTGCCCTTCTGTTCCAGTATTCATTCGCTGGGCTAGTGCTTCTTTTTTCGCTTCGATGCGATCAATCATTTTCCCGAGTTCGTATAAGCCGTCCGCATCAATTCTCGCATCAGCAGAACCGTCCACTTGGGCGTGGAAATCAGCTATATATTGCGCTAATCGTTCTTCGCTTTCGTTCATTGCTTCGATTATCGCATCACATAATGGAAAATAGGTCATTTGATAGTAATTTTTCGATGCATCAATCGCTTTTCCTTTTAAACTGCCGTCTTCGGTATAGTTTTTCACGGCTTTTTTGATGTCTTTAATGCTTTTTCTTCCGGCTTCATTGGCTGTATGTAGTTGGTGCGCAAAGGTTTGTATTTCTCCGATGTCAATTCGGCTCACTGTAACAACTCCTTTTGTAAATCTTGTTGTTGATTTTCTAATTGGTAGATGTTATTTTGGCAAGCGGTGATTTTTTGTTGGTGTTCTTCTTGGTTCGCTTGGATTTTTTTATGCCACTTCTGTTTTTCTTCTTCCTGTAGATCTGCCAAATAGTAGCCGAAACTTCTTGATTCTGCGCCTTGCCAAACTTCGCGCAGAAGCTCCAGCGACTCCCGTTCTTCTTGATGGACACGTGCAAAATCTTCTGCTAACCACTCTTGTTCATTTTGTTGTCGTTGTAAATCTTGCAAAAAATCTTCGGCCGCGGATTGTTCTTTTTTCAGCAGTTGCAGTTGTGTCTCCATTTGCTGGCTCTTTGCATCCATTTATTTACCTCCCAATCCCATGCCTCGTTCAAGCTCTTGGTCTTTGCGAGTAAATGATACGCCTAATTCTTTCAATCTTTTGGCATCCGTTCCTACCACACCTTGAAAATTGTCCACCGCGTCTACCAAGTCAAACAATGCTGTTCGAAAATGGTTGATGGAATTGGCTTGACTATAGGCCATATTGCCACCTTTCATCGGTAAATATTCAGTTGATTTACCTTTAGATTCTAACTTTGTCGCGTGTTTTTTCAATGTTGCTTCTTTAACTTTTATTTCACTCATTTCTGCGCCTCATCTCTGTCTATAATAATGAAACCTTATCTTTTAATTATAGCACCGCACGCATTCTCGTTTTGTGAGCGTTTTGTGAATTTATGCCTTGGAAATTGGCTAAAACACGTTTTTTACGTTTCTATTTTAAGTACCTTTTCTTTAAAAAACAAAAAAACACTTTGACTGAAAAAATCAAAGTGTTTTTACATTTAATATCTACGTGATAACCCTTTTCTCAGTACATCGCCAAGGACGTTGAATGAAAGGATGGTCATTAAAATTAGTAATCCAGGGAAAAGCGCCAAGTATGTTGCTTCGCCGACGTAACCTTGCGCATTGTTCAGCATGCTGCCCCACGAAGCGTTAGGCTGTTGAACGCCTAAGCCAAGGAAACTTAGTGCTGACTCGGTTAAAATGGCTGTAGCGACGTTTAATGAAGCTGCAACGACGATGGATGGCATCGCATTTGGAATAATGTGCTTGAACATGATGTGGAAAAATCCGCCACCTGATGACTTGGAGTATAAAATGAATTCACGTTCTTTTAATGTTAACGTCTCCGCTCGAACTATCCGCGCCACTTCTATCCAAGAAAGCAATCCGATAATGATAATAATGTTCGAAATTCCCGGTTTTAAGTATGCATTTAAAATCATTAGTAGGAAAAATGACGGAATCGACATGAAAATATCAAGAAAACGCATCACCATATTGTCAATGAATCCACCAAAGTAGCCACTAACTGTCCCAGCAAGCGTTCCAACGACAACGGCAATCATCATCGCAAATACACCGACAAGTAGTGAAACCCGGCCACCGTACAAGACACGCGTCAAGTAATCCCGACCATGGTCATCCGTCCCAAACCAGTGCGACGAATTTGGCGGCATCAGTTTGTCCTGAACGGAAAGAGCATTAGGGTCATAAGGCGAAAGGAACGCGAAAATACAAGCCACCGTAATAAGTATTAGCACACTCGTCGCAAAAACAGCTCGGCGGTCAGCAAGCATAAAACGCCAAAAACTACGCTCTCGTGTTGCGTGAACAACTTCTGCATCCCGCTCGAAATCTTGCATTGTTTTTTTCGAAAAATCTAATCGCATCATGAACTCCTCACCCCATTTCCCTAATCCGCGGATCGACAATCATATAAGCTAAATCGGCCAGCAAGTTTCCGATAATTAATAACAGCGCTGAAAATAGCGTAATCGCCATAATAACTGGATAATCTAATTGGAAAATCGCGTTAATTCCAAGCGAGCCCATGCCCGGCCATGAAAAAATACTTTCGGTAATAAAAGCGCCTGTAATGACTTGCGGAAGTGACATCCCAAGTAGTGTTATAACTGGTAGCAAGGAATTTTTCAAGACATGATGCCCCATAATTTGCACTTTGGATAGACCTTTCGCATAACCAAACAAAACATATTCTTCTTTTAATTGGTTGATGGTATTCGAGCGTACGTAACGATAATATGCCGCACACCCTTGGAAAGTCAGCGTTATAACTGGTAAAATCGCATGCTCCGCCATATCCCAAAAAGAGTCGACCCCAATCGTTCGCATCCCTAGACTTGGAAGCCAACCTAGCTGAATCGAAAATACATCTATTAAAATCATCCCAAACCAAAAAATCGGAATCGAAATCCCAATATATGAAATCCCGTTTAATACTTTATCAATCCACGTGTTTTCATAATTTGCTGCAACTAAACCAAGTGGAATCGATAATAATAGAGTCAGAACGAGCGAAGTTCCCACCAAACCAAGTGTCGCCGGAATTCTCTCTAAAATTTGTTGCAAAACTGGCTGGCTATTCACAATCGAATAACCAAGGTTTCCTTGCAACAAGTTTCCAAGCCAAATAAAGTACTGCACATAAATTGGTTGATCAAGTCCTAAACTTTGTCTAATTCGTTCCACATCGTCAGGATTCATATCAGGCGTAACAAAAGAATTCACGGGATCCCCGGGCGCTAATTTTATAAGTGCAAACGAAATAATCGAGATAATAAATAGCATCGGAATAATTTGCAATACGCGTTTTATGATTGTTTTTAGCATAATTTATCTCCTATCTAAAACACTAAAAATGACAAGTAAAAACCTGAACCTGCCAAAAACAAGCATGGCAGGCCAGATTTTTTACGAATGATTTTTAATTATTATTCCGTTAAATATAGTTTAGAAAGATCACGGAACATGGTTACTGGTTGTGGTGTGGCAGCTTTTTGACCACCGTAACGGCTATCAAGAGCTAGCACTGCATTATCATAAGAAATTGGATAAATTACAGCGTCATCAGCAATGGTGTTTTGGATTTTTTCATAGATTTCTTGACGTTCTTTATCGTCTGCAGTTACAGCACCTTTTTCCCAAAGTGCATCTAGATCTTTGTTGTGGTAGTTCGAATAGTTATATGGCGCATCGCTTAGGTATAGGGATTTATACGCATCAGGATCGTTCCCCATGATATAACCATTTAGTGCGATAGAGTAGTCTGCGTTTTTGCGGTCAAGTGTGATGTTGCTTAGTGCATTTGGATCTGTTGGTTTCAAGTCAAGCGTCACACCGATTTCTTTGTATTGTTGTTGCAAGTAAAGCGCGATACTTTCTTGTGATTTACTGTTGTTTAAATAGTAAACAGTTAGTTTTTGACTTGTATCAAAACCACTTTCTTTTACTAATTTTTTCGCTTTGGCAATGTCTTGGTCGTATGTTTCTACTTTATCCGTGAAATATTTTGTGTTTTCTGTTAGGAACGAGGAAGCTGGTTTTGCGTATTCATCTGAACCGTAAGCCGCATCAATGATTTCTTCACGATCAAGCGCATAAGAAAGGGCTTGGCGAAGTTCTTTTGATTTAAGTGCTGGTTGGTTTTCGTTGAATGTCGCATAGCTTAAGCGATTTTCCGGGTAAGTGATAATGTTTACCGCGCTCGCTTTTTCTACTTTGTTTCTATCAGAAGGTTGAATGGATTTTAGGTTGATTTCGCCATTTTGCAGTGCTAAATTAGCTGCGTTTTGGTCTTTTGTGATTCGGAAAGTAACTTTATCCAATTTTGGTTTGCCGTCAAAATAGTCGTTGAATCTTTCTAGGGAAACATATTCGCCTGTTTTGTATTCAACAAATTTGTACGGACCTGAGCCGATTGGATTTTTGTTTTTATCACTTTTCTCGATGTTTTCTACCCCTTCAAAAATGTGTTTTGGAATTGGGAAGAAAGTTTTAATTGTATTTTCAAAGGCTGGAGCAACAGTTGGTAAAGTGAATTTCACCGTTGTGTCGTCTACTGCTTCTACTTTTACAGGTTTATCGTCAAAAACAAAGTTGCCGCGGTTCGGGCTGTTTTGTTTTGTATCTAAAATAGAATTTACAGTAAATACTACATCGTCTGCAGTTAAAGGTTTGCCGTCGTGCCAAGTTAAACCATCTTTTAGTTTCACAGTGTAAGTTAAGTTGTCATCTGAAATATCTAAGCTTTTTGCAAGTGCCGGTTTCCCGTCAACTTCCCAAAATAGCGGTGCGTATACAGCTTGTTGAATCGTTAATGTTACACGGTCAGAAGCGTAGTTCGGATTGATAACTTCTGGATCCCCAGTAACGCCGATAATTAGAGAGCCGCCGTCTTTCGCTTTGCCTGAACCATTTGCTTTGTCTGAACTAGCGCCAGAGCCTCCGCAAGCTGTTAACACCAAGGCAAAAACCGAGATAACCGCTACTAATAAAAATTTCTTCATCTAACAAAAACTCCCCTCTTTAAGCGCTAAAAAATAACGCTTCCTCTGTTTTTTGGTCAGAATCGAAGCGCCTCATTAAAAGCTACTACTTATCTGCCAGAATATTACTTCTGATCGGAATTAGCATAGAACTTGCGCTCCGCTGCTGGGCTTCACTGGGCCGATTCCCTCCACCGCTCTTGATAAGAAAACGTAATACTATTATTCCTATAAGTTTACTGTGAATTAAAGATACACTGAAACAAAGCAGATGTCAAGAAGAGAAAACCGGAATTCTAAAATTTTTTATAAAAATAGACTAGGCATAAAACCTAGTCTACACTTCTTATTTTGCAGCTTGTACTTCTTGATATTCCGGCTTCTTAGCAAATTCTGCTTTCGCAAACGGACAAAGCGGAACAATTTTCTTTCCTTCTGTTTTCGCTTTTTCGACCGCACGTTTCACAAGTTCTTGCGCTATCCCCTGACCTCGAGCCGCATCATCAACGCCTGTATGGTCAATAATAAACATATCTTCCCCAGTTGGCACAAAAGTCACTTCACCAACCTCGACTCCTTCATCATTTACCGCATAAATTCTATTTTCACCGTTTTTATATTCCATCTGATATCCTCCTATTTTTCGATATATTGAAGCGCTCCACTCGGGCAAGTATGAATCACCCGTTTCGCTTCTTCTTTCGATACATTATCCGGCATAATCCATGGTTTTCTATCCAAATTAAAAAGTTCTGCGTTACCTTTTACACAATTACCCGAATGCTCGCAAATATTTGTATTAAAATAAATATCTACCTCCGCCCCGCGATACTTCCGGTAGCCACGTTCTAGCAATGTTTCTTCGTCCATCTGATTACCTCCTTCGCCAAAGTTTCTCTACCTTTCATCTATTCCACTCTTCCCCCAAAAGAAAACGTCCGAAAAAGCTCCCCCAATCATTGACTTTCCATCCAGTTATTGAAATAATAAAGATATTTTATAAATTCATTTAAAAATAGAAGAAGGAGTGGAAATAATGGCATTTTATTTTGAAGAACCGTCCCGCACATTTAGTGAATTTTTACTTGTCCCAGGCTACTCATCCGCTGAATGTGTTCCAACAAATGTTAGCTTAAAAACACCAATCGTAAAATTTAAAAAAGGGGAAGAATCTGCTATCACAATGAACATTCCGCTTGTTTCCGCAATTATGCAAGCTGTTTCTGATGATAATATGGGGATTGCGCTTGCGACAGAAGGTGGCGTATCATTCATCTTCGGCTCCCAGTCCATCGAAAGTGAAGCGGCAATGGTTTCTCGCGTGAAAAATCATAAAGCTGGTTTCGTTATTAGTGATTCCAACATCAGCCCTGACAAAACACTTCAAGACATCCTTAATTTAAAAGAAAAAACGGGTCATTCTACAGTAGCAGTTACAGAAGACGGCACAGCGCACGGTAAATTACTTGGAATCGTGACAAGTCGCGACTACCGCGTAACGCGCATGAGCCCTGATGAAAAAGTAGCAGATTTCATGACTCCTTTCGAAAAATTAGTTACTGCTAACAAATCGACCACTTTAAAAGAAGCTAACAACATTATTTGGGACAACAAATTAAATGCCCTACCACTTGTAGACGATAACGAGCACCTAGTCCATATGGTATTCCGCAAAGACTATGACTCTAATAAAGAAAATAAATTAGAACTACTTGATTCCTCCAAACGTTACGTTGTTGGAGCTGGTATTAACACGCGCGACTACGAAGAACGTGTCCCCGCTCTAGTTGAAGCTGGCGCAGATATTCTGTGTATCGATTCCTCTGAGGGTTACTCCGAATGGCAAAAACGCACACTTGACTACGTTCGCGGTAAATACGGCGATACGGTCAAAGTTGGCGCAGGGAATGTTGTTGACCGCGATGGTTTCCGTTATCTTGCAGAAGCTGGCGCAGATTTCGTTAAAGTTGGCGTTGGTGGTGGTTCCATTTGTATCACGCGTGAACAAAAAGGTATCGGACGCGGGCAAGCAACTGCACTAATTGATGTGGCTAAAGCACGCGATGAATATTTTGAAGAAACAGGTGTATATATTCCGATTTGTTCTGATGGTGGAATTGTTTATGACTACCACATGACGCTAGCTCTAGCAATGGGCGCTGACTTTATCATGCTTGGTCGTTATTTCTCTCGTTTTGACGAAAGTCCTACTAATAAAGTGAATTTAAACGGCACGTATATGAAAGAATATTGGGGTGAAGGAGCTAACCGCGCGCGCAACTGGCAACGTTATGACCTTGGCGGCGACAAGAAATTATCTTTTGAAGAAGGCGTAGATTCTTATGTTCCTTACGCTGGATCTTTGAAAGACAATGTTGCCATCAGCCTTAGCAAAGTACGCTCTACTATGTGTAACTGCGGCGCGCTCAATATCCCTGAATTACAACAAAAAGCAAAAATCACCCTTGTTTCGTCCACTTCTATCGTAGAAGGCGGCGCGCATGACGTGGTTGTAAAAGATGCTTCAAATAATTTAATCAAATAAAATAAAATTGGTTGGTGTGAATTTGGTAAATTACCATTCTCACACCAACCAATTTTTTATTTATACATCTTACACAAAGGAATATTTTTCTTTAATATCTTCCATCGGTAGTGGTCGACTAAAATAATAGCCCTGGAAATAGTCTACTTTCATTTCCCGTAATTTTTCGACTTGCTCCATGTCTTCAACGCCTTCTGTAACTACTTTCCCGCCTAAATCATGACACAAATTGACAATCGCTCGAATAATAATTTGTTGTTTTCGATCTGTTTTTAAAAGCGCGATAAAGGACATATCTGTTTTCACAATATCAATCGGTAAGCTGCGTAAATACGCAAGCGAACTATAACCTTTCCCAAAATCATCCATACTTACTTTGACACCAAGGTCTTTTATTTTTCGTAAGTTTTTATCCGCTATAGCTAGTTCCGTTATTTCGCCTCGTTCGATAATCTCTATTTCTAAGCATTCCGGATACTTTAAATGTTCTTTCACATAATCATGTAAAAAAGTCATATACGTACTGCTCGCTACATAATGTGCCGGAATATTAATCGAAATTGAAAAACGTCCTCCTAGCTGATTAATCTGTTTTATCGCTGTTTCAGCAACAAAATCTTGCATTTCCCGCGTTGCATTTAAAAGGACAATATCATCAAAGAAATCAATTGGAGCCAAAATGGTTGTTGCCGTTTTTAATCGAATCAAACCTTCAAAGCCAATAATTTTATTCGTTTTCGCGTCTACTTTTGGTTGATAATATAGCAAATAACTATTTCTCCTAATTGCATCCCATATTTCCGTACTTGAGATATCCATCTTATCCCTCCTTTTTCTCTAGTTTACCCTTTTTTCCATCGAAATGAAAATATAGCCAAATATTATCACTACATTTACACAAAATCCATATTTCCTATTGCTAGGGTGATTCCTCTTTGCTACAATTATAGCTAGGCACCTATGAGTTAGCGCTTACAAAATTGCCACTGGCGAAAAAAGGGAGAGTGTGAAAGTGAACAAATTTTTCAAGAAAACTACACATGTTTTACTCGTAGCAGGGCTCACAATCGGACTTACAGCACCATTCACCGGGACAACAGCACAAGCAGCAGCGGATACCGTTCCCATTCAGATTTTGGGAATAAATGATTTCCACGGAGCGCTTGAAACAGCCTCTAAAGATGCATCAGGCTCACCAATTGGCGGAGCAGATTACTTAGCTACCAATTTGGATAATGCCACTAACTCATTTTTACAGGCAAATCCTGGGGCGACAACTGACAATGCTATCCGTGTTCAAGCGGGCGACATGGTCGGCGCAAGTCCAGCAGTATCAGGTTTACTTCAAGACGAGCCAACGATGAAAGTTCTCCAAAAAATGAATTTCGAAGTCGGCACATTAGGTAACCATGAGTTTGATGAAGGATTACCAGAATACAAACGAATTTTGGACGGAGTTTCTACAAACAAATTCGGACCAATCGTAGAAGCTTATCCACGCGTTAAAAGTGACATGAAAATCGTCGCAGCTAACGTGGTCAACAAAGGAACAAACACAGTCGCAGAAGGCTTTTTACCATACTATGTAAAAGAAATTGATGGCGTCAAAGTTGGCTTCATCGGTATCGTTACAACAGAAATTCCTAATTTAGTTCTTGCAAATCATATTAAAGACTATGATTTCCTTGATGAAGCAGAAACAATCGTTAAATACTCTGCTGAACTAAGAGGCCAAGGCGTTAACGCAATCGTTGTTCTATCTCACGTTCCGGCACTTTCTACTGGAAATCCTAACACTGGAACAAAACAAGATGTAGCTGGGGAAGCTGCTAATATGATCACAAAAGCAAATGAATTAGACCCAAATAACTCGGTCGATTTAGTTCTTGCTGGACACAATCACCAATACACAAATGGATTAGTCGGAAAAACTCGTATCGTTCAAAGTTACAACAATGGTAAAGCTTTTTCAGATGTAACTGGCGAACTTGATAAAACTACCGGCGATTTCGTTACACCACCTGACGCTAAAATTACATACAACACGAGAAGCGTCACACCAAATGCCGATATTACAGCTGTTACTGAAGATGCGAAAAGCCGCATTGAAGGGGTTATCAACGAAACTATCGGACTAGCCAATAAAGACGTTATTTCTCGTGACACCAATCCAGACAACAAAGCAATTGATGATAAAGAATCAGAGCTTGGTAACATGATTACAGATGCGCAACGTTACATGGCAAATAAAGCCGGCGCCGATGTCGACTTTGCTATGACTAACAACGGCGGAATTCGTTCTGACCTTACTACTCGTCTTGCAAATGGCCAAAACGAAATCACATGGGGCGCGGCACAAGCTGTTCAACCATTTGGTAACATTCTTCAAGTAGTAGAAATGACTGGTGCTGATATTTTGGAAGCTCTAAACCAACAATATTTAAGCAACCAAACTTATTTCCTACAAATTTCTGGATTAAAATATACTTTCACTGATACAGATGACTTAGATCATGCGTACAAAGTTGCAAGCGTTACAACAGAAGACGGAACTCCTTTAAAAGCCGACCAAAAATACAAAGTCGTAATCAATGACTTCCTATTTGGCGGTGGCGATGGATTCTCTGCCTTCAAAAAAGCAAACCTAGTAACTGCAATCGACCCAGACACTGAAACATTCATCAACTACATCAAAGACCAAAAAGCTGCTGGAAAAGTCATTACAGCTCAAAAAGAAGGACGTAAAGTCTACAAATCCCAAGCTGAAATCGACAAAGAAGCCGAAGATGCAGCTATCAAAGCAATCAAAGACGCAACAAAAATCAATAAACTAGCCGAAAAAGACAAAACTCTAACTGGAACAACTTTGCCTGGCGCAACTGTCTCTGTTCAAAAAGCAACTGCTAACGCAAGAATGGCCCTTGCTGCCGGACCTAACGCAACAGCTGACGCAAATGGCAAGTTTTCCGTAGATGTAACATCTTTAAACCTTAAAAAAGGCGACCAAATCACAACAACTATCACTGACCCGAACGGATACAGCACCACTTTCCAAGCAACGGTTCAAGCTGCGGCAACAACTCCTCCAGATAATGGAAACGGCGGCACGGACAATGGTAATGGAAACGGAAATAACGGTGGCACAGATGGAAATGGCGGAACAAATAACGGTAACGGCTCCGGCACAAACGGCGGAACTACTACTACCGAAGATCCGACAACTACGACACCAAACACATCAACAACAGGAACTTCTGCTAACACATCCTTACCAACAACCGGTGATACAGCTGGATTTGCAACTGTATTCGGTATTGTTTTAACGACTACTGCGCTTTATGTTTTGCGGAAGAGAAGTTAATTGAGAAAAAGGAGCAGCCAAATTGGCCGCTCCTTTTTTATCTTTTTCCTGTATTAACTTCTGTTTTTAAAACCCAACTTCCTGGAACACCCTTTGTAGTAGTTAAATTAAGCGTTTTTTCTGTTTCTTTATAAACAAAAACCTTTGTTCCTGCTTCTAAATATCCTTTAATATTTGTGCCTGATATAGCATCATCACTTGTCAAATATTTACCTGCCCTATATTTTGTTACCATAGCCCCAAAAATCTCTTGTACTGCTGCTACAATTCCTAAACAATAATCAGTTTGATAAGCTTTCTTCTCAAGAATTAATGCATCAGTGCTATCACAAAAACCAGCTTCCAGTAAGATAGCGTCCATTGCTGTTTCTCTTAATACAGCAAAATTAGCCTTCTTCATCCCACGATCATTCATTCCGTGTTTAGTAACTTTAGCAATAATATTTTTATGAATGATTTTCTGTATTTCTACCGTTTTAGCTGGAACCGATGTGTAAATATAATCTTCGTAACCTTTACCTCCACCCGCATTAAAATGAAGTGAAATAAATAAATTTGCTTTAAAACTATTCGCTTTTTTTGCACGTTCACGTAATTCTAAAAAAGTATCATTTGTTCGCGTCATCCCTACTTCAAACCCAGCTTTTACTAGTTCTATTTGAAGCTGTTTCGCAGTTGCAAGTACCCAATTTTTTTCAACAAGTCCATTGCCGCTTGCCCCTGGATCCTTGCCACCATGACCGGCATCAATCCATATCTTTGTCATGCTTTTCCTCCTCGTCCCCTGACTTAGAATCGAAAATCAAAATTAAATTTTTCAATACTTCCGGGACCTTCATTCCCATTCGAACAAAATTTTCCAAGATGGAAATCAGCTCATTCGCCAAATAGAAAAAGATAACCGCATCCCGCGTTGTATTATGCGTTCCAAGAATCAAATCTATTTGATGCGCAATAGCCACTAAAATTAAGATAGCGATTTTTTTCGCGATTCCTTTGAAACCCATTTTGCTGCTAAGTTCCCCAAGATACCCTGAAGCGAGTAGCCCAGAAATATAGTCAGCTACAATAAAGCACACCAGCACTTTTACCAATAAATCCACTTCCCCAAACAAGTATCCAAATATCGCCCCAAAACCTAAAATCCCAATTTTTAGTATGACTTCCATGGAAAACCTCCTTTTTAGTTACATTACAGTTAGCTGACGTAATGCCCAAGAAGCATTATTAGTATTATCATTGTGTCCAGCAACTTCTGTTTCAGAAACATATAAATATTTTCTTTCCCCATAAGTTGCTGAGGGCATAGGAACTAACAAACCTTTACCTGCTAATTCTGCTAATTGAGCTTTCGATAAGAAAACAGAGTGATAATAATAATCTAAAGGAGTATTATTTGCTGAATCGTAACGACTGAATAATAAAGTGATTCCAAATTTCAGTTTGGAAGAATTCCATGTATATTTTTGACCAGCAGCCATAATATTGGCCCCTTTAAATATTACTGTTCCTTTTCCAATCGTATCAACATAATCCTTCGCACTATTCAAAGCAGTATTCGCCTTTTGTTCCGCACCCGCAGTAGTTTCTTTCTCGTTCCATGTCGCCTTCTCTTCCTCTGAAACCGACACAAGTCCTTTAACAGCCTCTGCATGTGTTTCTGGATAGAATTGTTCTAGAGTTCCATGTTCGTTTTTCTCTGACATTTTTACAATTTTAGTCATTCTATAACCTCCTTAATAGTTTCCAGCGCGATTATTTGCATCGCGTCTAGTTTTTCTTTGTCCTCTTTTGCCAAAAAACCACTTTCTGTAGTAGTTGCTTCTGCATGCGTGTGGTTTATCTCTGCTGCATCTAAGTCCGCTGCGAATAAATCAACAATCCCTGTTTTGCCATTTATGCTTGTCACGCCAGCTTCTGGTGAAACTAATTGATCAATCTTTTGTTTATCAAAAGAACTCATAAAGCCGTCCGTCGTGTATGTTGCGACTTCGTGGTTGTGGCTCTTTTTGGCAGCGTGGACATCTTCTGCATCTAGCAACACGCGCCCAGCCTTACCATTAACACTAACCACGCCTGTCGGAAGCTGGCCTGACACATATTCCGTCAACCCAACAATCCCCGCAACATGCGTCTCTGGATAAAATTGTTCTTTTGAATTATCTTCTTTTGTCTGCAGCATTCGCTTTATTTCAGTCATTGCTCACTCCTCCTTTATGCACCAACTGGCTCCATTTGGTAGCGTTCATTCGTTCCAATTTTTGCAAAGACTAGACTTGTTAAATTTTCTGAGAAGCTTGTCTCGCCTGTTTTTTCAAGAACAATATCCGCGTCTTCATTAAGGCTTGATATATTTAAAAAACATACGGTTTGCGCTTCCGAGATTGTTTTACTTGTTAGCAGCCCAATATCTTGTTTTTCCATATTTATAATAGTATTCACGTCAAATTGCACCGTGCTTTTTTTATTGTAAATTAGCTGTTCTTGGTTTAAACGTTCTCTTAGTACTGGGTAGCGTGCGCCAAATGCATCCACTCTGGCGTCGACCACTTCACTTAACTGCTCTGTCCCGCTAATCAATTCATTTACCCTTGCATTTACCGCCTTATCCACAGTATCAATTTTGTTATTTAAAGTAGCATCTGCTTTATTTACATAGACATAAATCGCGCTTAAACCTGTTGAAATAAAATCGGACCAATCCATTAATTTTTGCCAGTTGTCATTTGTTTTATTTCTAAATTCTCGACCTTGAAGAAGCATTTCCCATTTCCATAAATCCAACTTCATACGCAACCTCCTTCCTATTCCACTTTTGTTGCCTTTAGTTCACCAGCATTTGTGACAGTTATTTTGAAATTAGAGCCATTTTCAGAAACCAAAATTGCGTCCTGTTTTTTATTCCAATTGGCAATATCGATTGCAGTCACATTATTTTTTTCTGCATTAGCTTCGATTCCATTTAATTTCGTTTTGTCGCTGGCGGGCATTAATCCAGATGTAGTAGTTGTAGCCGAGTCCAAACCTTCCACAGCCGTTACATGTGTCTTCGGATAGAAAACTGTATCATCTACATTTTTTAACACTCTAATTTCAGTCGCCATCTACCACACCTACTACTTCCGTTAAAATTCGTGAATCATAAGCATTCATTGCGATGCTCGAAAACGAATTAATTTTATTTGTATCTACGCTCGCTTTTTTCACTTGATTAGCAATTTGCGTTTGAATTCGGACCATATCTCGTCGCGAATTACTGAAGCCAATTTCTTGAAACTTCTTACTCCAAGGATGACTCGATTTAATTTTCGTTACTTTTACTTCTGTTTCAAACCCCATCGGTTCATGAATGAAATACCAAACATCCCGCTCTGAAACAGGTTCTTTTCCTTTGTAAGAAATAGTAAGCGCTGTTTCTGGAACATCTAGAATTTGTTTCTTTGCAAAAATTAATAAGTCATCATTGTTCGTGATTTTGTCATCACTTTTAGCATTTGCCATTCGTTTCCCGTAAATAGCCTCATTTGGCGAAGTATACGTGACAACCGCCATGTACTTATTATCTCCAGTCAGCTTATCGGCATTCTCTTTTTGCTTGCCGTAACATTTTATCTCCGTCTTCAAATTATCTGTGTTCGTATCCACCGAAACTTCTTCCGTATTATATAAATAACGAAATTGCTTCTCTGTCCTTACATACCAACTTTTTTCATCGTAAAAATAAAGCTTTTTATTATCTGCAAATAAAATTGCTCCGAATTCTTCCAAACATAAATTCACTAGCTCTAAGCCATTTTTATTTCCTAAGTCCTCTAGTTCAACTAAAGGAAAACTCCCTTGAATTTCATAAGAAAATCCTAGTACATTATCTTGTAACGCAAATTCCAATACCGTTTGAATCGAATATTTTTTTCGTCCAGATTTCACGTTATACTGCACATGATCTTGCACTGTATAACAAATATGCTGGGCCGTAATCTGCTTTGAAATTGTTCCTCCAATAGATTTTGGCGTACATTTTTTAATAACAAATTGCTGCCCTTGATATGTTAAAATTGCTTCATTTCCTACCAAGTCAAAAATTGCTGCATTCTGTTTCGTTTTGTTCACAGTAAACGAGATAGCACGACTTGTATTTTTTTCATAATCGTAGGAAAAGGAGCCGTAATCAATGTCTGTTAGAATCTCTTCCACTTCTTTGTCCATACTTTGAATAATCACATAATCCATATCTATCACCTACCGATAAATGAACGGAAAATTAAAAGCAATCGTTACATCCGTTACACCTTTGATTTCAAAATCGTTCCAGCCTTTTTCAAGGGTGATAATCCCATGATTGGTATCTTTTCCAACACGGCGGTTATTAACAAGTGGATAAATATTGTTCAACAGTAAAACATCTGTTTTTTGTAGCTCTTTCCGATACTCGAAGGATTCTCCCGTTGTAAGATTATGAATCGTTGGTGTCCCATTCGCCGTCATAGCAATATCTAATTCATGTCGCATCAGTGGATTAACACGGTCGCTCCCCGCATTATAGACCCGAAATGTATTTTCTTTAAAAATATAAAATAAATCATCACGGTTCGATAAATTCATTCCCATTTGCCATAAATCCACTTCAAAAGTCATAGGGTCAAGGCTCGTGCCACGTGACTCCGCATAGCCTTTAAATACATCAAATTCTATAGTGAGTAAACCAACACGATCCGATTCTCGACTAAAATCAACTGGTTTAGGATGCACCTCATACCGAATTCCTGGCATTTGATCGCTCCAAATATAATAACTATCGCGCTGGAATAAAAATTCATAAATTTCTCTGACTGCCAAATGATAATCTGGAATATCAAGTGCTTGCAAATTACATTTTGCTGAAAAGATAAACGGTTTAAATTGGGTCATTCCCGGGATAACCCCATCAGTCCCAGCGATTTCAGCAGTTTCCATGCTTAACTGGGGACTTTGTCTGGAAACTTCTTGTACAGAAAGACCTGGAAATGTCTCACTAAGCGAATGCACTTTTCCATTTAATTCTAAAAACAAGTCGCTCATGAATAAGCTGCACCTCCCATTGTGTAATTGTACTGATCAAATGAGTTAGCTTGGTTACGGCTAACTACCTCGGCTACCACTTTGTCATCCATTTTGATTACAGGATTTTTTTGTAGTAAGCGCTCGAGAAGATTTTCAACTCTAGCCAAATCAGCACCTTGACTCGTGTAAAGCATTGATTTATTTCCGCGCGCACTTTCCCTTGCGTATTTCATCGTTGCATCGTGCGGAATTACTTGCGAACCCGACGGTAAAACCACCATTTCGCCTCGGCCGCCTTCATTCATTCGAGCAAAGCCACCTTGGAAATTTGTTGTACCGGAAATTAATTGTGGTATTTTGCCGATTTCAACGCCTGGAATCTTATTAATTAAACCAATGGCTCCATTAATCCCTCGAATTACGACGTTTACAAAACCTTTGACATTATCTACCACGGTTTGAATTGCACTTGAAACACCATCGAAAATATTTCCTACAAAATCAGTTAAACCACCCCAAGCACTTTTGATTCCGTCAAAAACACCTGTAATAATGCGCTTCACTCCGTTAAACACTGATGAAACCGTAGTAGAAATACCTGTGATGACTGCTTTGATTCCTTCAATAATTCCGGAAATCGTCGTCATAATGGCATTCCAGATTTTGGATGCAACAGTAAATACCATTTGGAAAGCTGCACCAATAATCGTCACGATAGTCGTAAAGATATTAGTAATAAAGCCAATAATTGGTTGCACAATCCCGATAACCGCCGTAATAACACTCGCAATAAAGCTAATAATTTTCCCAATAACACTAGCAATCGTCGTCGCAATAATAACGACGTAACTAATAATCGTTGTGATAATCGAAACAATAACGCCAATAATCGTCATAACAATCGGCATAATTTTACTTATATAAGAAATAATCGTTACAACAATTTGTACAACCACCGTCGCAATTTGCATGATTATCGGAATTAAAAATTGAATAACGCTCATAATGCCTTGAATCACTGTCATGATGCTCGGTAATAGTGCCGAAACAAGTGACATAACAACTTGAACAATCTGCATAATAACAGGCATAAGCATGGAAATCAGCATATTAATAAACGGCATTAATTGGGCTAACAATTGCGCAAAAAAGCTAATAAATTGCATAACCATCGGCATTAACGCGGCACCAATTTGCATAACCGCAGTAACAATTTGCATGATAATCGGCATTAAACTGGCGACAAGTTGACCGAACAGTTGCGCAACCTGTGTTACAACTGACATCACCGTATTTCGGAATGATTCATTCGTCGTCATCAAATACGCAAATGCAGCTACTAACGCTACAATCCCGATAATTACTAACCCCATTGGAGAGGTCAGTTTACCCATAATTCCACCAACGCCACCAATAGATGACATCAAACCGCCTAGATGCTTCTTCAATTCCATAAATCCACTAGCTAGATTTGTAATTCCTTGAACGCCGCCAGATACTCCACCAAGCATTGTACTCATGCCACCAATCCCGGTTGCCAAGCTTGAAAATAACGTACCATTTTGCACACTTGAACCTAGATTTTTAAACGCATCCGTGATTCCACCAACAGAACCAACCGCAGTACCGAATCCGGATGTAATCGCCTCACTACTAGAACCCAGTTGTCCAAACGCCGAACTAATCGTGCCAAGCCCAGACTGCAGCCCACCTAAAGATTCGGAAATTTTCGAACCTGGATCAGCATTTCCAACATCTTCAATAGTCATTTTGAGCTCTGAAAACCGCCGCTCTACAACCATCGCCATCTCATCTAGCCTGCCAACTTGCGCTGTTAAAACGCTCTCGTTCAGTTCAAATGTAAAACTTTTAGAATCCGCCATTCACTTTCCCCCTTTCTTCTTTATTCTTAGGTCTTCGTAACCCATTTGCACCATAAATCCGATCAATCCACGCTTTACCTTCCTTCGCTTCATTATCGGAAATTGCTTGAAGTGCATTTACTGTATAATTAACATCGGCTTTCTTCTGACGTTTTTTATGCAAGTCGATAAAACGTGAATTTCGTTTTCGATTGAGATTTTGTTCCGCATTTAAAACTGCATTTCGAAGCATAGTAGATTCAAAAATCACCTTGTTTTCCCATTCTTTCATGATGAAATTTTTCTCCACTTCAGTAAGTTCTTCAAAATCATGCTTGGACATCTGAAAATTAACTACAAAAAAAGCGAATTGTTTTTCCAAATCAAAATCATGGTTCATTTCACTATCCACTTCTTCGTCCTCAGCACCAAAATACTCAAATTCAATCTGTTTTAACGGAACAAAAAACCCATATCCTCTTGCAATTTCTCAATAACAGCTACATTAAGCGAAATTAAGCCTTGTTCTTCTACTAATTTGTCGAAAATCTCCAAAGCTTCTTTTTGTTTTACAGGTACTAAGCCTTTTTCTTCCACAAGTCCTGAAACAAATAGCGTTTCAATCACTTGGTAGCTCAAAATCCCTTTATTCGCAGTCAAAGCTGCAACTAAACTAATCCCTGATGTTAATTCCACCGTTTTAACTTTTTGTTTATTAAATCGTAAAATATAAGTTGTATCATTCACTTCAAACATTTATTTTCCTCCTAAGGGAAAGCCACTTATTTCAGTGGCTCTCTATTTTATTCTGCTGGTGCTACAGGTGTTTCGCCGGGCATTTGATCTCCGCCCTCAGTAATCGTTAAATCAACAAGCGCACCCATTCCGTCTAGTTTTACAGAGTAAGTCATCGCTTCATCAAAAGGTGCTTCAAAACTATAGTCAGCTACAATTGCCAAACCACCGAAAAGACCTTTTTTAGATGCTTGATTAATGATTTTCACGCAAACCGGGCTATCACTTTCGAAATATTTCGCCAATTCTTTGTGAGACTCTGCATCAGCGACATATAATCCGTCATTTTCAATTGACCATTCTTTCATACCGCCAATTTTGGATTTCCATCCGCCAACTGTATCTTTAGATGTAATTTCAATGCTATCTTTAGAACGGTTTACAGTTAGACCTTGTTGCCCCGCAACCGCTAATAGCTTATCCCCCGCTGCGTTAAAAACTGCTAAAATTACATCTTTCCCCGCGACCGCTTTAGCAGCTCCCGGTGTATAATCACAATATAAATTCTCTTCAAATGCCATTAATATTTCCCCCTAAATTTTTACTTTTAATTCACGACAAATACTTACTTCAAAACTGGTTTTTGCGTGAATTAACGTATTTTCTTTGACTAAATTTTGTTTTCCGTAATGTCGAACAGCGATTAATTTGTATCCTTCAGGCAAAGTGAACCCTGTTTGGATAAGCGTATCTATCATTTCGACTCCCGCTAAGTCCGTTTCATTTGTATAATGATGGATTGCAAAACGGTATTTTTCTTTCCAGGCAGTTTGGCTTTCTTCTTCCTCTTGATCAATCATCTCGATCATCGTTGTAGGCATTTCCACTTGGTCACGCATTACAATAGAAACATCTAGTCCGCCTTTTTCCTGGAGCATTGTTCTCACTGCTTCCAAAACTCTCATGAAGCTTAAACTCTTCACCAAGCGTTCACTCCTTTAAAAACAGAAAGTAAAATTCGGTCGAGACCACATTTGATAATTTATTCCTCCGAACATTACTTTCCAAAATAGAATATTTGTTTATGTCAACGGATGAAAAATCCAATCATAAAAACAAATTTCTTGTACAACCTCTTGTATTATCAGAAAATCGGTGCACCTTCATTCTGATGCAGCTTTTATTGTCATCCGCTTACTGGACAATTAGCTTACTTCTATATTAATCGTAAAATGACGTTTCAAAATATCACGAAAGTATCATCATTTCCTTACTAAAATTCCCATTAGCGTTGCGATTTCTAATACTGCTCGTTTTTTTATCCGTTTAAACTGGGCAATTTCGTACGGTAAATCCATCATTACCGCCACATCTTGTTTTCGTTCCACGTAACATTCCATCAAAATAGTGCGATATAAATCATCCATCTGATTTAACATTTCAGTATATTTCTCTACCAACCATCGCGCTTCCAAAATGACCTCTTTATTATATCTAGCAGAAAATGCTACCGGCTCAAACTGCGGCTCTTCCAGAAAACCATTTCTAAGTAAGTGTGGCTTTTTTGATAACCCCGTAATCATCCGAAACCGCTCAAGATCCGCAAAAAATCGCTTTACTTCTTGGACCGTTTTTATATAATTGATATCCTTATTTTCTGGTAACACTAAAACCTGCATGTTATCACTCCTTAATTGTGCGCTTCATTAATCACAAAAGCCTCATACTGACATTCAATCGCCGAAGCAGGTAAAGCGCCAATTTCGTCTTTTGTTTTATCTAAATGAAAAGCTAATACATCAATCATTTCCTGCTGAACCGGTTGCGGCTTTTTTCTATTTAAACCTTTTTTTCGCTTCCATTCCGCAAGAGACGATCTCGATACTCCAATTAACCTACTAATTTGCACATCTGATTTAGTTCGTTTGTATTCTCGGTACTCACTTGGTGTTAAAATAAGCAACTTTTGCTCCGCCGTTAACAGTCCTTTTTCTCTGTCCCCAAGCGCTTCAAAAAACTCCAACTCTTCTATTAAACGCTTTCGAATAAATCGATTTTCTTCTTGTTCTAGTTGAAAAATTAGTTGGATTTGCTTTTCTTTTAAAAGTTTTCTATCCATCCATTCCCACTTCCATCTCATAAATTAATATAGTAACATTGTCACCAATTCGGTGCTATTGGCGCAAAATCAGCCGTATTTATTTTCTAGCTCTACAAATATTATAGCACCATTTTGGTTACTGGTAAACTTTATCCGACAAATATGTTCGAAAAAGTTCCGTTTTGGTGCTAAAAGTGCTATACTGAAGCCATAAACATGTGGAGGGCAATTATTATGGAGTTAAATAAATTTGTAGGAAATAAAATAAAACAATATCGCGAGGAACGAGGCTTAAATCAAGAAGCATTAGCAGAAAAGCTTCATACAACTCGCCAAACTATTAGCCGTTATGAAAATGGTGATCGAAAAGCAAATCAAGACGTTTTATTTGAACTTGCAAAAATTTTCAACAAACGATTAGATGACTTTTTTCCTGAAAGAAATTTACCACCTGTTGATGAACGCTTGGTAACAATTGCAGCCCATATTGATGATGACGTAACCGAGGAAGAAATGCGGGATATTTTAGCTTATATAGAGATGAAGAAAAAACTCCATCGCGGGATGTGATTTTATTGTACGAAAAATTGGTAAATAAATACCAAGATGAGGTAACAATCAGAGAAGAAAAAATGCCTTACAAATTGCCAGGTCTTTATTTAAATGGGACGATTTTTATTAGTAAGGATCAATCTTCCATTGAAAAAGGCTGTGTTTTAGTAGAAGAATTGATGCATTACAAATACACTGTAGGTAACATCACTAAACAGGAAACAATTATGGATAAAAAACAAGAAATTTTTGCTCGTCGTAAAGGTTATGAGGAACTAATACCGCTTGATGACATCATTGCTTGTTTTTATCTAGGCTTACGAGAATATTTTGAAGTAGCGGAGTTTTTAGAGGTAACAGAAGAATTTTTGCGCCATACAGTTACTCATTACGCAGAAAAATATGGTCCGATGTATGATTATGGTGGATATTTCATTAATTTTGGCAATTCCATTGATGTTTACAAGAAGTTTTGAAAGACTCTCCTATCTATGGAGGGTCTTTTTTTAGTTGAATTTCTCTCCAGGGAAGAAAAAGTAAGTTTTTATTGATAAAACCACTAAATTTGTTGCTAAAGAGTGACTTTTTCATGTCTAAATTGTGAACACGATTTTTATTCGGTATCTTTTTAACACAAATAGCAGTAAAGTAATATGGTAAATACCAATTTTACCTTAGTATAGGAGTTTTGATAATGTTTCACACGATAGATTTTTCAGATATTTTTTCTAGTGATTATTCAAATAAGATTTCTTTTAAAAAAGGCGAAATTATTCATTCATATAGAGATTACGAAGAAAAGACGCCGCAAATAGGTGCTATTTTAGAGGGAACGGCTGTTTTAGAAGGTCCTACAAATGAAGGTCGCTGGATGATAAATGCGTTGATTGGTCAACACTCGCTTTTTGGAATGGAAAGTTTACTCGAAACTAAAACAGCACCTGAACTTACTGAATATCGTGTTCGCGCATTAGAAAATGGTACCGTTCTATTTATTGACCGCGAGTTTCTTCTCAATTATTTATATGCAAACCCACAATTTTTCCATCTTATACTTGATGAAGTTATTGTCAGATATTTATTTACATCAAAAAATTACAAGAATATTAATCAAGCACCCATAGTCAAAGTAACGCGTATTTTGGTGGAAATTATTGAGTTACTTCATTTGCATCAAACAGAGGGGGCAATTGAGCTTCCAGTCTATGTCACGCAAACTTTCTTAGCTGATTATTGTCGTTCGAGTCGAGCTAGAGTAACTGAAGTGTTAGAAGAGCTACGGGAAAGCGGACTACTGCTTTCCAAAAAGCCCATCACCATTAGCTCGCACGAGAATCTACTCAATCAAATAGATAGTTTTCAAACCGGAAACGGCTTATTAACGAGATAACCTTGAAAAATCGAGACGCCATGACTTTCTAGTAGAGTCATGGTTTCTTTCGTTTCAATTCCCTCAACAACAAAATCGAGCTTATTTTTCTGAGCAAAATTTGCCCAAGCTTTAATAAATAGTAGCAAATCTTCTAATGGTATATTTTTGAAATGAATGAGGGAGAATTTAATCTCTATTATGTAAGGTAGGTAGCTCATCACTCGCTCTAGGCTGTTCAATCCGCAACTAACATCATCTATGGCGATATGGTAGCCGAGACCGTGAATCACTTTAATTTTATTTAGAATAAATGCGTTTTTATCGTTCGCATTAAGGTGGCGTTTATGCCCGGGTACATCGAAAATATCTTCGGTCATTTCTACAGTTATACGATGACTCTCGCTTTTTAATTTGTCTAGCCAGTGGAGTGTTTCTATGTAAAAAAGCTGTTGTGGCGCAATATTTATGGCAAATCGATCATTTGGATATTTCTTTAAAACGTCTAAGAACGCCTCGCTAAACCACTCGGAAAAAGCTAAATACAGTTCTTCGTCCGCGAGTACAGCTTCTAATTCTGATAGAGGAAATCTAGGAACTGCACTATCATCACGTAAAAGTATTTCATATTCGACAATATTTCCCTGAAGAACATCTAATTTTGGTTGAATAAAAAGCTGAAATTTCATGAGTCCCATCATCCTTTCTCATTTCTCTTCTCTATTCTAATACATTTTTAGTACTAATCGCAAAATTTAGTCCAAAAACAAACAGGCATTCCGAAAAATGCCTGCAAATTATTCTTTAAAATATTTCTTTCATCATTTGAACAATTTCATCTGCCACGTCTTCCGCTTGAGGGAAAATCCCGTATTTATCAATGAAAGCATGACACATTCCTTGGTAAACGATTGCTTTTGTTTGTATACCACTTGCGCGCAGTTCTTTAGCAAAAATATCTGCAAAAGCTCGTAACGCATCAAACTCCGCACTGGCTATAAGTGTAGGCGGATAAATACTTTTATCTACAGCCGATAGTGGAGAATAAATTGGCGATGCGGGATTTTCGTCTCTAACATAGGCTGTCCGCAGTAATTCGCCAGAGCTGTTCATTCCAATGATACCTGGCGCAACGAGCGGAAGTGTCTCTTCTGATGCCCCAAACTTGGAAATATCCCACTGGTACTTATCATTATCTTCATCTACTAACGTTAGCGCTGGGTAAAGTAAAGCTTGAAATCCTACATAATTCGTCTCTGCTTCATAATCCATATAGCTCACCGCTGCTGCTAAAGTTCCACCCGCGCTATCTCCAGAAACACCTATTTTCGAAGCGTCGATACCGAGTTCGTCGCTTTGTTCCACTACCCATTCAAGCGCCCTGTAACAATCTTTTGGAGCTGCTGGTGCCGGGAATTCGGGAGCTAAATGATAGTCCACATTAATAACAACTGCCGGTAACTTTTCCGCAATACCTTTACAAAAGTTCTCCACAACAGCCGGCGTTCCACCAACAAAGCCACCACCATGATAAAAAATGAATGCGGGAACTGGTTTGGTCGCTTCTTCGTGACGATAAATTCGTACCGGAATATCGCCATAGTCCCCTTCAACAACCCGATATTCCGTAGTTACGCCGTTTGATAAATCAATATTCGGACTTCCCATCGTTGCTCGCATTTGTAGTGCAGCTGCCGTTGCTATTTCCAAATTAGAAAAATCTGGCATTTGGATTTCTTGCGGCGCTTCTTTTATCGCATCATTCGTACCGCCAAGATGTTGTTTCAGGTCTTTTAATAAAAAAGGATCCAAATTCCCTCGAACTGTTTCTTGTGCCTGTTTAAAAATAACTTCTGTTCCTTCTTCTTGTTCTAGAATGCTATTTGATTTTATAAACGCTAAAGCTTTTTTATATTCCATCCAGTCTTCCTTCTCTCTGTCTTATTTTGGAATTCTAACTCGATTTGCGCCAGTTTTCTGATGGTGGAAACCCGTAATATTTCTTGAAAAGCTTGCTAAAATAATAAGCATCATTATATCCGACCATATTTGCGGCCTGTTTTACGGTAACGTCTTTATTCTTGAGTAATTCTTCTGCACGAGTAAGACGAATTTTGATTAAGTAGTTAATTGGTGATTCCCCGGTTTCTTCTTTAAATACTTTGGAGATATAGGCGGGGCTAATGTACATCGTTTGCGAAAGCGTTGAGAGCGAGACGTCTTCTGTATGGTGTTTTTCCATATAATGAATAATTTCGTTTACAAGTATCTGTTTTTGCTGCTCGTCGGTAGATAATTTGACGCCGTTATTTTCAAGTTGTTCTGGGGTGGCTTCGCGTAAAACATGGATAATTAATTGCATGACGAAAGCCTTTAAAATCAAGTCATATCCTGGTTTTTCTGCATCTTTTTCTTCTATAATTTGTTTAGAAATAGATAAAATGGCAGATTCTTCTTCTTTTTTTCGTAAAAAGGCCTTTTTAAACGGGAACGTATTTCGCGTGTATCCTTCCAGTGCAAAGTTCCGAAAACCTATATGGAGTTGCGCATTCGTCATACCTGGTTCGGTTATATCGTAATGATTCACACCAGGATTAAAAATCAGCATATCGCCTTTTCCTAGCTTGACTCGCTCGCCTTCAATATCATAAATAACGTTTCCCTCACAAATAATCGAGATCTCCAAAAAATCATGATGGTGATTTTCACCTACGCGCACCTCATTCGTATAACAATTCGCGATATACAAAATTTGCGGATTAAATGTGGTCGTATTTATTTTCAGCATCACTTCACCTCCTCGTTATAACGCTTACATTTATCTTTTAATTATATAACATTGTCCATGCTTACAGCGAATATAAACCATTCTTTTTCGAAATTAGGAGTGTAAACTAAATGGATATATGAATATTAAAGGATGTGAAAAAATGGAGAGTATGAAATGGATTTGGCAATATGTCCGAAAATATCGTCTACTTATGATTGGTGTATTTATTTTAATTTTTATCGCTTCTGGTATTAGTATTATTTATCCGTTACTTGGCGGGAAAGTGATTGACGATGTTGTCTATCAAAATAAAACGAATTTGCTTATCCCGCTACTTTTAATCATGATTATTTCGACAATTATTCGAACTATTTGCCGTTATACCTATCAGATTATGTGCGAACGAATTGGGCAAAATTCCCTTTTCCGAATTCGAGAAGATTTATATAAAAAGTTGCAATCACTCGATTTTGATTTTTTCAATAATACGCGCGTTGGGGATATTATGGCGCGGATGACTGGTGATACGGATGCGATTCGTCATTTTGTTTCGTGGGTATCTTACAACATTTTGGAAAATGTATTTTTATTTAGTTTTGCAATTATCATAATGGCCGCGATTGACTGGAAATTAACGCTTGCGCTTGTTATCGTAACGCCGCTTATTGCTATTTTAACGATGAAAATGTCGAGTAAAGCCCAACCAGTTTTTTATGAAATTCGGGAGAGCTTTTCACGGCTCAATTCGATGGTGGAAGAGAATATTAGCGGGAATCGCGTCGTAAAAGCCTTTGCGCGAGAAGATTTTGAAATGAAGAAATTCCATGAACACAATGAGGATTTCAAAAAACGTAATCTAGATTCTGCCGATGTTTCCAGAACCTATTTGCCAGTGCTTGATTCGCTCGCGGGCATGCTCGTTGTCATCACGCTTATTTTCGGTGGCTATTTAGTAATTAAAGGCCAAATGACGCTGGGAGATTTAGTTGCCTTCAATGGATTCCTATGGATGCTAAACGGCCCGATGCGCATGAGTGGCTGGCTGATTAACGACGTTCAACGCTTTATCGCTTCTTCGTTTAAAATTCAAGACATGATGGCAACTGACGCTAAAATCCCCATCCACGCTGAAAAACCTGCGCCATCACTTCAAGGTCATGTCGAGTTTAAAAATGTCAGTTTTCATTTCGAGGACGACCCAAACACGGACGTACTCAAAAATATTTCACTAAAAGCTTCTCCAGGCCAAACGATTGCTATTCTGGGTGAAACTGGCGCTGGAAAATCAACACTCGTCAACTTAATTTGCCGATTTTACGATCCGACTTCCGGTGAAATTTTAATTGATGGTGTCGATGCACGAAAATGGCATGTGCGGGAACTTAGAAACCATATCGCCACGGTGATGCAAGATATTTTCCTATTTTCTGATACGATTGAAGGAAATATTGCATTTGGCGCTCCGGATGCAACAATGGAAGATGTCCGGCGTATGGCGCGAATTGCAGACGCGGACCACTTCATCGAAACCATGCCTGAAAGTTATGACACGATTGTTGGTGAACGCGGTGTCGGACTTTCTGGCGGACAAAAGCAGCGGATATCTTTAGCTCGTGCTCTTTTAAAAAATCCATCCATTTTGATTTTGGATGATACCACTTCCGCTGTCGATATGGAAACCGAAGTGAAAATCCAAGGTGAATTAAAGAAAATCACGGAAAATACGACCACATTTATCATTGCGCACCGGATTTCTTCTGTAAAAGAAGCCGATGAAATTTTAATTTTAAATCATGGCGAAATCATCGAACGCGGCACACACTCTAGTTTGCTAGCAGAAAAAGGTTATTATTTTGATATTTACAATAAACAACTTGGAACGGAGGCGAATGTGAATGGCTAGAAATAAATTTGATATTGACGAAGAACTGGAAACAGCATTCAGCGCCGCACATTTAAAACGTATTCTCGTTTACGTAAAACCCTATCAAAAATCCATTTATATTACGCTCTTTGTCATCTTATTAGCAAATGTAGCAACAATGATTGGCCCGTATTTAACCAAAATAGTCATAGATGATACGATTCCAAACAAAAACATGACACAACTATTCTGGATTGCGATTATTTTCATATTTTCTGTCGTTGTAACCGGACTTTGTATGCGATACCGCATTAGGTCGATTACGCTTATTGGGCAAGACATTTTAAAAGATATGCGGACAGCGATTTTCGGTCATTTGCAAAAGCTGCCTTTCTCTTATTTTGACAGTCGCCCGCATGGTAAAATTTTGATTCGTGTTGTTAATTACATCAATATGCTCAGTGATTTATTGTCCAATGGGCTGATAAATCTGATTTCCGATATTTTAAGTGTCATTGTAACGCTTGGTTTTATGTTGATGATTGATCCAGTGTTAACGTTGTATAGTTTAGCGCTTATCCCGGTTCTTTTCGTGATTGTTATGGTCATTAAAACCGCGCAACGAAAAGCTTATCAAGTTCTAAGCAATAAACAATCCAACATGAACGCCTATATCCATGAGAGCATCGCTGGGATAAAAGTAACGCAAAGCTTTTCGCGAGAAGAAGAGAATTTTGAGATTTTCACCGAGGTAAGTAATGAGTACCGCCGTTCTTGGATGAAAGCGGTGAAAATTCAATTCTTGCTTTAGCCTGGGGTTCAAAATATCGCCGTAATGACGACTTGTTTAATTTACTTCGTTGGAATCAAAGGTTACGGTGTGGACGTTTCTACCGGGACACTGATTGCTTTCATCGGTTATGTTGGGAATTTTTGGAATCCTGTTATTAATATTGGAAACTTCTATAATTCGCTTATTACCGCAACGACTTATTTGGAGCGAATTTTCGAAACGATGGACGTTGAGCCCGATATTAAAGATGTCCCAAATGCGAAAAAAATGCCACCAATCGTTGGAAATGTTGACTTTAAAGATGTTTATTTCCGTTATGAGGAAGGTGTGGACATTTTAAAAGGAATTAATTTTCATGTGGATGCGGGTGAATCAATTGCGCTCGTTGGTCCGACTGGCGCTGGAAAAACGACCATCATAAACTTGCTCAGCCGTTTTTATAATATAAATTCTGGAGAAATTTTAGTTGATGGGGAAAATGTCGAAGAAGTCACGCTTAGATCACTCAGGTCCCAAATGGGCGTGATGCTCCAAGATACCTTTATTTTTTCAGGAACGATTATTGAAAATATTCGCTACGGGAAGCTAGATGCAACCGAAGAAGAAATTATCGCGGCTGCCAAAGTCGTTCGTGCTCATGATTTCATTTCCGGATTAAAAGATGGCTACTATACCGAAGTAAAAGAACGAGGTAGCACTCTTTCGGCCGGTCAGCGACAACTGATTTCCTTTGCCCGTGCTCTTTTAGCCGATCCGAAAATCCTCATCCTTGATGAAGCAACTTCAAGTATTGATACACAAACAGAAATCCTACTCCAAGAAGGGCTTGAGCGACTGCTGGAAGGCCGAACATCCTTCATTATCGCGCACAGACTTTCGACAATCAAAAACAGTTCGCGCATCTTCTACATTGATAATGGTCGCATTCAAGAAGCTGGCAGTCACGAAGAACTGATGGCACAGCACGGCTACTACTATAATTTATATCAATCACAGTTTGATATGTTGCAAGCTTTATAGAAAAAAGGTAACTAGAGATTCTAGTTACCTTTTATTTTGCGCATCCATTTGTAAAAAGAAATTATACAATGCTCCGTACAAATTCGCATCATTTTGGAAATGACAAGTGACGATTTTCGGTTGTGCGGCATGATAAGGATTAGCATCTTTTATTTCTGCGACAGCTTCGTTTAGTCTATCAACAACAACTGGTTGAGCGCTAATGCCACCACCAATTGCAATAATTTCCGGATCAATCAAATACTGGATATTTAAAATTTGAGATGTTAATTCATAAATATACACATCAAAAATAGCATTCGCTTCTTCATCGCCTTGGTTAATTAATTCGAAAACCTGCTCACCATCTTTTTTATTGGGTAAATTCTTCTTTGATGCAATGCGCTTAATTAACTCCACCGCTGATCCAGTTCTTCCAAAGAATGTACCTCGCAATTTCTTCGTATCAAAAGAAGTCTCCATAAAACTAACTTCTCCCGCCATCAAATGATAGCCAGATTGTAATTTACCATCCATAATAATTCCGCCACCAACGCCACTTCCAAGCGTTAAAATCGCCGCGCTATGTACATTTTTTGCCACACCTAACCAAAGTTCCGCTAAAGCCGCACTCTTCGCATCATTTTGCAAGACAACGGGAACATGACATTCACGCGCTAGCATTTCAGCCAAATTTTTCTCATGCATAAATAATAGCGAGCCACCTTGGTAAATCACGCCTTTTTCCGTATCTACCACTCCCGGACAACTCACAGCTATGCCCTTCACTTCTGTACTATAGGGGCGCCACTTTTCGACCATTTGAGCTACAAGTTCTTCTGCACTTTTGGCAGTTGTAGGGAATTTATCTTTCATTTTCACCGTACCGTTATTTTCCATCAACGCAAATTTAACAAAAGTTCCACCAATATCGTATACAAAATACATCCTTCTGCACCCTCTCTTGTCGCTTTTATTCATTGTAATACGTTTGGTCACTTTTTCAAATAAAAACAGAGATTCTCCGAAAAGAATCTCTGTTTTTGTCTATTAATTTATTAACAACCAAGGACCCCACTGTTCAGCTCCTGGCTCATTTCCCTGAGTCCACCACTGTGCTTCATATGTTTTCCCTTTGTAAGAAACCCTATCTCCCTTATTGTACGTTTTGGCAGCGTCCCATGCTGGAGTTGCTGGTGGTGTTGCCGCATCAAGCGTTGTTACAGTTAGGACCGAGCTTGCTGCCGAGAAATTCCCCGCCGCATCATATGCCTTTACTGTATAAGAATACGCTGTTTTTGCAGTTAAGCCACTATCTGTAAAAGTAGTTCCTGAAACAGAGCCAACTTCGGTCCCATTTCGGTACACTTTATATCCAGCCACTGCTTTATTGTCCGTTGAAGCTGTCCACGTTAGAGTAGCAGATTTATCGGTTACATTAGAAGATGCAAGTGCTTTTGGTACTGTTGGAGCTTCTGTATCGCTTGGATCAGGTACAACAGTTCCCCCGCCAAAAATCGTTTGTTTACCAAATTCGACACTCGATTTTACCATCCGTTGTGTTAAATCAATTTTAGAAATGTTAGCTACATCCACACTAGATGCACTCGATTTTAAACGGAACGTATAAGATGCGCCTTGCGGAATTTGTTGCGCGTCGTATACAGAAGCTAAATCAACTACTGTATTGCCACCTGAAGTAGTAACTGTACCCGCTTTATAATCGCCAGCAGTTAACGTTTCGCCCGCTTTTACTGGAATATAAAACTTAGGTAATTTCACTGTTTCAAACGATAGCTCAGTTGATTTCAAAACTTCATTGGTTTCGTCCGCTTTTTCATTGTTTGTAATTGTAATTTCGTACCCGACCCCATTTTCGCTATAAGGTTTCACTGTCGCTACCACATTTAAATTCGCATAAGTAATCGCGTTTTGCGGGATAGCGTTTGTGCCGAATAATCCTGATTTAATCGCCTTTGTGAGTTCATCGCGCTTAGTCGAAGTCGTTGTTTTATCCTGCGACTGCATCCAAGAAATCATCCCACCAAGATTATTATCTTTTACATATTGTGCCTTATAGCCAATCGAGCGCGTATTGTCATATGTGTAAAACTCCCCAGTTTCCTTACTATAAAGATACGGCGCCTTGGCAGTATCATCCCAATATTCTTTCAATGTTGGCGTTTTAGCTTTTAGCGCATCAATACTTCTATACGCCCAAACTCCGCCAGCACGGCCCCCATCGCCTGTTTTAATTGGGTTTTCGTTGTTTGCCCCGTAAGTAAGCGAGCCATCCGCATCTTTATTCGTTTTTTCAGCAGCTTGGAAAAGCCCTGGCAATGCCGTATCCGTTCCAGCAGCTACTTTATTCCAGCCTCGAGTGTAAAATGCTGCCCCAACAACAATTTTATTCGAAACTGCTCCCTTTTCTTTTAAGTATTTAACGGTTTGGTCGACAGAAAAACCACTATCATAATTCGGATCTTTCGGATTGCCGTAAAGCGCTGTATGATGCGCACTATTCGGTGTCCAAGCACCATTTAAGTCATACGTCATCACATTCGCAAAATCGACTACTTTAAATAAATTCGCTACATCAATCCCATTTTCTAAAGTAGATTTTGCAGCTGGTAAAGCAACCGATAATTCGTATTTCTTGTTAATATCCACGCCTTGTTTATCCAAAGCCGTTCTTAAATCTTGTAAAAGTGTAATAAAGTTTTGCTTATCCGCAGGTTTTGCATTTGGTGTGCCTTCATCGTTTTTATTATCAACAAGGTCAGCGTCCCGTACCGAAGCAGGATATTCCCAGTCCAAATCAACAAAATCCATATTGGTATATTTCACAAACTTCATCACGTTTTTCACAAAGTTAGCCCGTTTTGTTGGATCCGCTGCAACTGTCGAGAAATCTCCCGACTTAGACCAGCCTCCAACTGAAAGCCCTATTTTCAAATTCGGATTTTGAGCGCGCAAATCTTGAATCGCATTCAAAACGCCTGCATTTGCTCCGCCCCATTGAACTCCCTCTTGTCCAACAGGCGCCCCAACAGCAGCATCTTTATCAGTAAAAACTAAATCCCCATTACTATTAAAATCCAGAAAAGCAAAATTCAAATGTGTTAATTGATCAGCTGGAATATCTTTCGGATAAAAGTTCCCTTCTCCTCCCCAAATCGACCAATCACCGTAATACATAACATTTCGATACTGTGGTACATTTTCAGCCGCTTTCGCCCGTTTTGGCTCTGCACCAATTGATACAACCACTAACGATAAAACTAACAACACAACAGAAGTAATACTAAAAAGCTTTTTCATCTTCTTATTCATCTCTTCACCCCGATTTTTGATTTATAAACCTCATTTCGGTAGTTCTAAGTTTGTCTCTCTGTACCCCTTTTTGTGTGGTTGCCCGAATGTTCTTCTCTCTAATTTCCTCCCTCCAATTAAAGATTCATTCCGAGCATCTGTATATCATGCAATTATCATGCCAAAAGAAAGCGCTGTCATTCTGCGGTTTAAGACCCCTTCCTAAGATACACAGATGGAATAAAAACTTACACAGATAAAAAAAGCATGAGAACATATCCCACGCTATCCATGAATTACTATTTAATTTTCACAAATTCAAACCAATGCTTTCGCGAATAAAAAAATGATGCCAAACAAAGTATTAACGCAATGACTGTAGACTCCCAACTAGTGGCCAAAAGTCCGAAAAAAAGAAATGGAAACATTGAATAATTTAATATTAGTGCTTTACGGTTAATCCGCACAATAACATCATTATTATTTTCCAAAACCGCTTCCTGACTCCCATAAAACCAATTAGTCACGCAAACCTTTGTTTTCTCCATCTTAGGCATAAAAAAATGAGACTGATGATTGTCGAGTTTTACAATTTCTTCATTTTCGATTCTAATTTTCACCGGAGTAATACCGCTGCCAATTCCAGTTTTACGAGTTATTTTGATAGTCATAGTTGCTTCTCCTCCTTGGCTGTATGTTATTTTAATTATATCAAGAAAGGAACAAAAAAAGAACAAGGAAATATCAGCTATTTCCTTGCCCTCTTTTAAGCAAAAGTCGTAACATCCGTAATTGGTAATCGATAAGACTGGTAGCCAGAATTTTTAGCTTTACCGATAGAAACAATCATAACCGGTACATAACGCTCTGGATCCATATTGAAGGCCTCAGCAACTTCCGTACGTTCAAAACCACCAATTGGATTTGTATCATAACCATGCGCCCGAGCAACTAACATTAATTGCATCGCTACAATTCCGCCGTCAATAAGGACTACACGTTCTGCTTCTGTGCGCGGAATGGATGCAAAGTACTGGCTTAATTTAGCCATTTGTTGTTCTTTCACTTCTGCCGGCATCAAGCCGCGTTCAACTGATTCTCCGTAAATTTTTTCACCGTTTTCAAAATTCTCTAAGTCGCCAAAAACTAAAATCATCGCGGAAGAAGATTCATTTTGACGTGTATTAAAGCGAACTAACGAGCTTAATTTTTCTTTACCCGCATCACTTTCCACGACCACAAAACGCCATGGTTGCATGTTTACAGAGGAAGGAGCCGTTACCGCGTCCTCTAGAATAGCTTTCATTTCTTCTTGGCTAATTTTCACCGTTTCATCGTATTCTCGAATCGAGCGGCGGTTTTTCATTAAGTCTTCAAAATCATTATTTACATAAGTCATATTATGGTCCTCCTTATCGCGCAAGTGGCGTTAATACTGAAATTTCAAGTTCTTTAGCAACAAAATCAGCAGCCAATTTCTGGAATTTTTTGAAATGCTCGCTGTCGTTGTGTTGTTGAATGGCTTCCATATCCGCCCATTTTTCTAACATATAAAAAACTGTTTCGTTTTCCGTTGATTGCACTAATTCATAACCATGATTCCCAGCTTCTGCTCTTGATGCAGCAATAACTTCCTTAGTCGCCTGCAAAAAAGCTTCGGTTTGTTCTTTTTTGACCGTAATTTGCGCTTCAATATGCAACATTTCCCAACAACTTCTTTCAGATTTGATAGTTCGATTAATTTCGAACTATCATAATATAACATAGCAGCAAGTTCCGCGCAATTAAAATGTAAGTTATGATATGATATTTATATGAAAAAGTTAAATGAGCTCTCAAAATCAGATTTATTATTAATTTTCCAAGCATTAAGCGATCCAATCCGTCTTGATATTTTCCTATGTTTACTGAAAAGCAAAGAAAAACGCTTCTCTGGCACAACTTACAATATCTCCAAATCTACCATGTCTCACCACATTAAACTGCTTAAAGAAGCAAAACTTATTAATTTAAGAAAGGAAGGAACCACGCATATTTATTCGGTGAATGAAGCATTAGTGGAAGAAATCGGCTACTTCTTTGATGCATGTAAACATAATCACAAATAAACCATGAATTTCATCTTTAAAATTGTTAACCAGGTTAATATTTTGATATACTTTAAATATTAACTTACTTAAGGATGTGGTTTTTTAGTGAAGCGAATACTCATTAGATCGGGTATGCGACCGACCAATGTCTACACGCCGGAAGACATCTATTTAAAGGATCGAACCGGGTTTAACAATGGTAATCTTGCGTATCAATATAGCATTTATCGAGCTTTGTGGAATGATGATGTAGAAATACATGCTGACGGTCTTTCATCTAACCCCAATCTCGCAGAAAAAATCAATGAAAATTACGACCTCTATGTTATGCCTTTAGCTGACGCATTTCGAGACGACTTTAGGCCAGTACTCCGCAATTACACCCAACTCATTCGCAAATTAAAAATCCCAGTCATCGTAACAGGCGTCGGGTTAAGAGCGAATTACGAACCACAACTAGACGAAGGTTTTTCTTTTGATGAAGATGTTACTAACTTTGTTAAAGCAGTCCTAGAAAAATCAGCTCAAATTGGGGTTCGAGGACAAATTACTGCAGATTATTTAAAAAAACTAGGATTTAACGCAGAACTTGACTTCCGAGTAATTGGTTGTCCGTCCCTTTATACATTCGGACGAGAAATAAAATTAAGAGATTTTCACTTAACAGATCAATCCACCATCGCTATTAATGCATCCCCAACTTCTTCAGAAATAGCTATCAATTTCCTTAACAACATGATTACTACATATAAAGACTATCACTTTATCCCTCAACACCTAGACGAATTCCATTTAATGTATGCCGGCGGTCCAGATATCTCTAGTGATATCAATGGCTACCCAACAAATATCCAACATAAGTATTATCAAGAAGGTCGAGTAAAATATTTCACTAGCATGCCTAGTTGGTTCGATTTTGTGAAGAAAGTTGATTTTAGCATTGGCTCTCGCCTACATGGAAACGTCATTCCAACAATAGTCGGAACACCTAATATTTCTTTCGTACAAGATGCCAGAATGCGTGAACTAGCTTCCTACCATGCGCTTCCTCACGTAACCATCGATGAATTAGAAAAAACCAACAACCTCCAAGAATTACTAACTAAAGTGGACCTGAAATCAGCCGAAAAAGTCCAAGCAAGAAATTTTGATAATTATATTGATTTCTTAGATACTAATGGTCTCAATCATATCTATAAATACGATAAAAACAGAAAATCAGCTCCCATGGATGAACTTATAAACTCCATTACTTTCCCAACAAGTCCAGACCCCATTTCCATATTAAACCCTCAAGAAATGCTAAACCGAGTAAAAATCTCCACCAATTTATTAAAAGAAAGACATGATTTTAGCACAAGATACCGCGTCAATCTCGTAAATAATCAACTTACCCAACTGAAAAAAACAACTTCTGAACAAAACAAAAAATACCAACAAAAAATTACTGAAACACAAGAAAAAAATCAGCAATTAGAAAAACAACTGACAGATACTAAACAAAAATTACAGTTGACGATTAATAAAAATCACGAACTAACTAATAAAATCAGACATTATCAAGGAACATTAAACCGAAAATCTGTAAAAACTACTTTAAAAGTAGCGAACTCTCTAGCAAATTTAAAAAAGAAAGTCTCCAGAAGCTAAGCAATAAAAAAGCAGCCATCCAAATCCGGCTGCTTTTTTCTTATTTCCTTAAAATCTTCTCCATTTTTTTCCCTTTTGCGAGTTCATCCACCAATTTATCCAAATAACGAATTTGTTGCATTAGTTTATCTTCAATTTCTTCTACTCGGTAGCCGCAAATAACTCCGGTGATTAAGGAAGCATTCGGATTCATTTTTGGTGCTTCGGCAAAGAAGGTCTCGAAATCAATTGCTTGGTCGATTGCTTGTTGCAAAGAATCTTGATCATAGCCGGTTAGCCAAAAAATAATTTCATCCACTTCTTCTTTTGTGCGGTCTTTTTTCTCCGCTTTTTGTATGTAAAGAGGGTATACACTAGCGAATGACATCGTGTAGATTCTTGGTTTTTTCATGTTGGTGTTCCTCCTTCGTTTACTTTTGATTTCACTTTCTATTGTACCAAAATGTGCTGTTTGTTCAATTATTATGTACGAAAAAAAGCATCAACAGACATAAATCCATTGAAGCTTTTCGGTATAAATCGGCTTATTTATTTTTGTTTTTCTTCTTGCTAAATATCGACCGAAACGAGCGCTTCATAACATCAAAGAAACTGAGCGAGCTCACCATATTGGCTGGGTCGACATAAACTCGTATTTTACGTAAAACTTCTTTAGGTCGTTTAGAAGCAAATGTGTATGTGCCGTTGCGCTTTGTTTTAATGGCGTAGCGAGGGATCCACTTACCTTTTAGCATAACGGATACGATAACTTGATCTACTTCTTCCCAAGGGATTTGGACGAATTTACGCACATCACGTGAGTTAAAAAATTCAAAACCTTTGTCGCCAATCATAATTTTCCCGTAATCTGTAAGTCCAGTATACGCGGTGGCATCTATTGTTAAGTCTACCTTTGTATTAATCGATTGAACCAACTGTATTCGCTCCATTTCTTTTCGCTTGTTTTGTTTATTATACCGTATTCGTTTATCTGTGTCATATATCTAAACGAAAAGAGGCTCGGTGAATATTGCACCAGCCTCTTTTCGATCAGCTTATTTTTACAGAAGCCCGATTAAGTGACCAACTATACCAACTACGAATAGACCTAGAATGATGATAATTGGGCTGATTTTTTTCTTAAGTAACCACATACATAGGAATGTAAGAGCTACTGCTGCAAGTCCTGGGATTAAGTTATCCAAGTTATTTTGCAAGGTTGTTACTTTAATTTCAGAAAGAGCTAAACCTGCTTGTTGTTGTTCTAAAGCAGTTTTGATACCTTGAGCGCCTTGTGGAAGATGACTCCAATCAATATACGCACCTTCATCAAGTTTAACTTTCGAGATAATTGGCGCAAACTGGATATTTACCCATCTCTGCACCAAGGCGGCGAGGACGAACATCCCGAGTATCGAAGCACCTTTTGTAATGTCTTGTAGTAATCCACCAGAAAGGTCATCAGTAATTTTCGAACCAGCTTTGTAGCCGAATTCTTGTGTATACCACATGAAGCCCCAACGGATTACGTTCCAAGCAACGAAGAATAAGATTGGTCCAAGAATGTTTCCACTCAAGGCAAGAGAAGCACCTAATGCTCCTAACATTGGACGAATTGTAAACCAGAATACTGGATCACCAACACCAGCTAGAGGTCCCATCATACCAACTTTAACCCCTTGAATTGCTACATCATCAACTTCTGCTCCATTGGCACGTTCTTCTTCAAGAGCAAGTGTTACCCCTAGAATTGGAGATGCAATATATGGATGTGTATTAAAGAATTCTAAGTGACGTTTTAGAGCTTGCGAACGATCTTCTTTAGTTTTATATAATTTTTTAATAGCGGGAATCATAGAGAATGCCCAGCCACCATTTTGCATACGTTCGTAGTTCCATGAACCTTGAATGAACGTAGAGCGCCATGCTACGCGTAGACGGTCTCTCTTTGATAATTCGATTTTTTCTGCCATTCTATTCTCCTCCTTTTTTTATTAATAGTCGTTTAATATATCGCCCAGTGGATCGCGAGAGTTTCCGCCTCCACCGCCGTTTGAGTTACCGCCACCCATTTTAGATAGGTTAAGGTAAATAAGAGCAAGTGCAACACCTAGAGCACCAATTGCGATAAGTGTAAGTTGAGAAATTGCAGCTACTACGAAACCGATTACGAAGAACGGCCATACTTCTTTAGTAGCCATCATGTTGATAACTAGTGCATAACCAACGGCAACTACCATTCCTCCACCGATAGCCATACCATCTGTTAACCAAGCTGGCATTGCTTCTAAGAAAGATTGAACGCTGTCTGCTGGAATGAATAAAAGTGCTGCTGCAGGAATCGCGATACGAATACCTTGCATACAAATTGCTGAAAT
The DNA here is from genome assembly GCF_000307025.1 of Listeria monocytogenes ATCC 19117. GTDB lineage: Bacteria > Bacillota > Bacilli > Lactobacillales > Listeriaceae > Listeria > Listeria monocytogenes_B. The sequence goes on along the minus strand of NC_018584.1, from coordinate 114,039 downwards.
ATGTAACCACTCTACGCTGCGTATATTCCCTTTTTCAGCGGCTCTGTCCATCAAGTGAACAATTGGAACTGCCAATGTACGAACGATCATTGTTAAGAAAAGACCTGCTACTGCTAGTGGAATTGCAATCGCGATTGCAGATGGAATACCTGCTACCCCTTGTCCACCTAATACTAATATAATTGCTGAAGCTACTGAGGCAAGCGCGGCATCTGGTGCTACGGCTGCTCCGATGTTTGCCCATCCAAGTGCGATCATTTGTAGAGTTCCGCCAAGGATGATACATGCTGTTAAGTTACCTGTTACGAGACCAATTAATGTACATGCGATTAATGGCTGATGGAACTGAAATTCATCTAGAATTCCTTCAATACCTGCTAAAAATGCAATAAGTACTACTAAAATTATTGATATGACAGACATAATAAACCTCCTATTTTAATTTTTTATTGTGTCTTTAGTTCGTGTTTTGCTTTTTTGATGATGTCTTCCATGTTTGCGCTTGAGTCATTAGGGACTTTACGCACATCGAATTTAACGCCTTTTTCTTTTAGTTTCTCAAAGGTTTCAACATCATCTTTCCCCATGGAAAGTACTTTGCTAACAACAACTTTACCTACAGAGTGAGCCATGGAACCAACGTTTACTTGTTCGATTTCTACGCCACCTTCAATTGCGCGTAAAACATCTTGAGGATTTTCGAATAATAAAAGTGCTTTTGTATTGCCGAAACGCGGATCTTTTGAAATCTCAATCATTTTTTGGACTGGGATAACGTTAGCTTTTACTCTTGGTGGTGCTGCTTGTTCGATTAATTTTTTACGAAGGTCGTCTTTTGCAACTGCATCTGAAACGACGATAATTCTTGTTGGGTGTGTTGCTTTTGTCCATGCAGTGGCTACTTGACCATGCAAGAGACGTGAATCAACACGAGTTAAAACGAATTCGATTTTGCCATCACCAACTGCAGCGATTTCTGCTTGTGGCTGTTCAGTAGCTGTTACTTGCGGCTGTAGTTCTTCTGGTTTAACGCGGACACCTTCTTGAGCTGGTGCAAGAATATTTGCTGCGATTTCGTGTGCGCTTTCCATTGTAAAACGTGATGAGAAAGCTTCAATCAGCATTGGCAAATTAAGTCCTGCTACGATTGCCCACTTATCTTTATGTAGTTCATAAAGACCGTTTGCTTGATTGAATGGTGTGCCTCCCCAAAGATCCACTAAGAATAAAACTTCATCTTGGCTATCAAAGGATGCAATTGCAGCTTCCATTTTAGCTTTGATGTCTTCTGGACCTTCGCTTGGCATCAAAGTGATTGCTTTAACGTTTTCTTGCTCGCCGAAAATCATTGTTCCGGACTGCAAAATACCTTCAGCAAATTCACCGTGAGTTGCGAGGATAATTCCTACCATCTTTTTCCCTCCTAATATAATTCATTTATTTTGCTACCCGCTATATTTATTGCAAGTTCTGTGCCAATTTATAGTATTACTCTCAAAACCCTTATACACCAATGATTTTAACATCTATATTAATACTATAATCATTAGTGTATCGCCTATTGATACAGAAAATACGTTTTGATTATTTAGTGTATCTGAAAATTGTTGTATCTATATCAAAAAAACGTAATAAATTTATCTTTTTTTATAGATCGCGTAAAAAAACCACGCAAATGTCATTTAAGCGTGGTTTTTTACAGGTCTGTTTTAAGCACAAGTTGCCTGATAAGGTCGAGTCAATAACCAAGGTGTTCCTTTTATATTTAAGTCACCTTCATTGACTAGTTCGTTTACAACTGACGACATAGTAGACACTGAGCATTTGGCAAATCTTGCTAGTACATTTATTCTTAACCATCTTGGAAATTCTGGTTTGTTCTCTGAATTTATTTGATAACGCTCGATAATTTTCGCCAAAATCATTTCCGCACGTTCTGCAGGATCAACAGAAATTAGCGTTCTTTGCCAGTCTAGACCTTTCTCAAAGTCTTCCGCTATTTCTAAGAAAAATGTTGGTAATAAATGTTGGTCTTCTAATTTTCCAATTAATTCTTCTGCTCGAATGATGCTATAAGAGGTATCTTCTAACGCCGTTAAGGTAATGTCTCCTTTTGTTGTAAAAATAATTCGTTGATCGATAAAAACACGATACAAATCATCTTTACCTTCCTCGTTTACTTGTACTAGTAAACCTTTCTCCATGACTATTACTTGTTCACGGTTCATCGTTATTTCGCCACCCGCCATTAATTTTTGACGCGTAAGGTGAAAATTTTTTATAATCCATGAATAAATCAACAAATCTTCTTTGACCAATTGATGGAATTCTAAAAAAGTCATTTGAATTTACTTCCTTTCGTTCATTTTCTTATGGCTAATCAACAGCTTATTTAAAGTATAGTACAAGTATGTTAGAAATATGTTAGAAAAATTCTTTTTTTATATTCATTTATAAAAAAGGATGCCACGTAGACATCCTCACTTTTCTTGGTTATGCTTTATTCACATTCTTAGTCATTTTAGTAGTTTCACATAGATGCGCTGCCAAACAATTAATGCCCCACACGCCACAAAAAAACTACAAATAGTTAGATAGGTTCTTATTCCGAACTGAATAACTCCCGGAAAATCTGCTACTTGTATAATAGAAAAATGCACTGACTTCATTGCAAAAAAACCAACAAAATAAAGCACTGTGATCAAAAGAAATCCTGCTAATTGCTTCATTTCGTTCTTCATTTTTTTAGGTACTCTTATCTTCTTCCAAAAAGAAAGTAAGTGGAATAGCCAACTACTCCAAAATATTAGCACCGTATATTGAAAAGGAATTGCGGTAATTTGTAATGTAATAAGGCTTACTGAAAGTGATGCTCCAATAACAATTAAAAAAGAAGTAACCTCTGCATTTAACTGATAGCGATTATGCCATAATTGATAGCGCTGGATTCGTTTTAAGGGTTCCTCAGCGCTACATAAAAAGCGCCGAATCCCCACCAAAATCAATAATATCGCCAGAAAAAAACCAAGTAATAAACCAATAATCAACAGAAGTGTACTAAAAAATTCGCTTGTCATCGGACCGCCTACTCTCTGTTTGTTTTCGCTTGTTTAGTCTTTCAAAAATCCGCTCCGCTTGCTCGGCATCCGTAGAAGCAAACTGTGCCATGATATTTGCTTCATTTTGTACTAAATGTAAATATCCAAGTGCCACAAAGATTGGGTCCGAAGCAACTGCATCTAAAATACTGATTTCACTATAGTCAAAAAAGCTTAAACAATCAATATGCTCTTCTAACACGGTTTGTTGTCCTTCTTTTGTATTAATAACAAAGCCCTCTACTTCTCCTTCAAAAAACTGCCCCATAGGCGAGACGATTTTAAGTTTCATTTCCTTCTCCTCCTATTTCAAGTCTTTGTAGGATCCGATAAATAGGAAATCACGTTCTGAGCGTTCATCATAATCACCGTTCAAAATGCGTTCGATACTCCCTAGCAAATCTTCAATTTCTACAAATGTGCCTTCTGTTCCAGTGAATTTTTCCGAAACATAGAATGGTTGTGAAAGGAAATTCCTGATTTTCCTTGCACGATGAACTAGTTTTCTATCTTCATCACTTAATTCTGCCATTCCAAGTACGTTGATGATTTCTTGCAGTTCCATATAACGCTGTAAGATAAATTTCACTTGCGCCGCTAATTGGTAGTGTCGCTCGCCAACAAAGGTTGGATTGAGTGCTCTTGAGAATGATTGAAGTGGATTAACCGCTGGGAAAATCCCAAGTGCCGCAATCGAACGCTCTAATACAATTGTTGAGTCTAGATGGCTAAACGTCGCAACTGCAGATGGATCATCAATATCATCTGCTGGTAAAAATACACACTGAATCGAGGTAATAGAGCCATTTTTAGTAGACGCGATGCGGTCTTGAAAATCGCCGACCTCTTTGGAAAGTGTGGATTGATAACCTCCAGTAATAGGAATTTTTCCTTGTAAAGAAGAAACTTCAGAACCCGCTTGAATAAAGCGGAAGACATTATCTATAAATAATAAAACATCTTTTTTCTCTTCATCTCGTAGATATTCTGCAATCGTTAGTCCTGTTAATGCCACGCGCATCCGTACACCTGGAGATTCATTCATTTGACCAAGTACAACGGTTGTTTGAGGGAGCACACCACTTGCTTCTAATTCTTTATACAAGCCGATTCCCTCTCTAACTCTTTCTCCAACCCCAGTAAATACAGAGTTACCACCAAGCATACTGATATTATTAATCAATTCTTGCATTAAGACAGATTTCCCTACACCCGCTCCACCGAATAAACCTGTTTTCCCACCTTTTAAAATAGGACAAATAAGATCTATAACTTTAATACCAGTGTAAAGAATTTCTTTATTCGTATCTAGCTCTCGAAGTAAAGGCTGGTCACGGAATATTGGCCATTTTACTTCCGCAGCTGGTTCTGGTTTGCCGTCAATCGCTTTTCCATATACATTTAGCATTCTTCCTTGGACGGTTTCCCCAACAGGTACTTCAATTGGATGTCCTAAATTAACGACTTCCGTACCTCTAGCCAAGCCACTTACCTCACCAATAGCGATGGCAGACACTGTATTAATTCCAGTATGTTGAACAACTTCAGCTAGATAAGTTCCTTGATGTGTATGATACTCAAGCGCAAAGCCAATTTCAGGCAGTTCGCTCTCATTAAATTCGATTTTTAAAACAAAACCACTAATACTAATAATGGTTCCTGTGTTTTTTTTCATTTATTCTTCGTCCTTCCTAATCGTCTGTGCTCCACTAATGATATCGAGTAATTCGCCAGTTTTTTGTTGTAATGCTTGCTTTCTGGCATTAAAAATAGCTTCTTCCAATTGTTTCTGGATATTGTCTTTGGCTTGTTTCATCGCGATTCGGCGCATGCAATATTCACTGGCAACCGAGTAACGAAACATGCTATAAAGCAAGCCACACAAATAGTTTTCTAATAATAACTGCTCCACCTGCTCATCATCCGTCTCGAAATCGAGTACATAATCTACTTCAATTTCCTCCGTATTCGAGTCTTCTGGAATTTCAGGATAAATTTTTTCACACATAGCTTCTGATTGAACTGCATTCAAATATTTCGTGAAAATCACATATAGTGCGTCCATTTGTTCCGAATGAATTAGGTCAATAAAATCAGCAGTAACAGCCGTAGTGGTTTCTAAATCAATATTTTCAAGAGAAAACTGTAAATAAGAGGTGATATTCTGACCTAGTTTTGTTAAATAACGGTGACCTTGTTCACCTACAACTACCCAATTTATCGTTACTTGCTCGCCGAGTGATTCAATCAACTGGTCGATTTCAACAAAAACCTCACTATTATAGGCGCCGCAAAGACCACGCTCAGAAGTTATCGCAATAGCAGTAACATTTTTTTCTTCTTTTACTTGGTTATTACTGGTGTACATAGTTTTTCTCACCCAGCGCAAACTTTTTAAAATAGTTTCGTAATAACTAACAGCCGCTTCCGCTTTTTCTCTTAAGGCGGAAAGTTTTCCGAGTGTCGCTAGTTCTGTTACATGGACTATTTTATAGGTTGAATTTAGTGCTTTAATGGTTTTTCGGGCTTGGTCTATGCTACTCAACTAAAAAGCCTCCCAGCTTCCCGAATGATCTCTTCTAGCATTTCGATGTGCGATTCATTCAGTTCATTAATCGTTTCTATCTGAGCTGAAAACGACTCAAAATCTTTATGCATATGCGCTTTTTCTAGCAAAAGGTCTTTGAAGGTCTGAATATTGGCAGGCGGGATTTTTGTTAGAAAGCCATTTTGGAAAGCATATAAAATAACGATTAATTCCGTTACTGATAACGGGCTTAGAATTTTTTGCTTGAATAATTCTGTTAATAATCGGCCATCCGATACCATTTTCATACTGCCATCATCAAGTGCATTACCAAAATCGAGTAATTCTTTTAATTCCTCAAACTGCGAAAGAATCAACGTTAAGTTTTTACTTAATTTGCGTATAATTGGGTGTTGTGCATCGCCGCCAATCCTTGAAACAGACACACCAACATCTACGGCTGGCTTTTGACCACGGTTGAATAAATCCGATTTTAAAAATAATTGCCCATCTGTAATAGAGATAACATTAGTAGGGATATAAGCTGTTACATCATCTGATAGAGTTTCAATCATCGGTATTGCTGTAATAGAACCGCCACCATGTTCTTCATTCATTTGAACGGCCCTTTCTAAGAGGCTAGAGTGAATATAAAAACTATCTCCTGGATAAGCTTCTCTTCCTGGCGGGCGGTTAAAGAGTAAAGTAATTGCTCGATAAGCATCCGCATGTTTGGTTAAATCATCTAAAATGATGAGTACATCTTTACCTTGATCTCGCAAGGCTTCCGCTACTGCCATACCCGCATACGGTGTTAAATATTGCGCGGTAAGGGAATCACTGGCTGCAGTTGCAACAACCGTAGAATATTCCATTGCTCCATGATTTCGAAGAGTTTCAATAACTTCTGCGATATAAGCTGCTTTTAAGCCAATAGCAACATAGATGCAATGCACATTTTGATCATGTTGGTTAATTATCGTATCCACAGCAATTTGTGTTTTCCCAGACTGGCGATTGCCAAGGATTAATTGACGCTGACCTCGACCAATTGGCGTAATAGAATCAATCACCGCAAGCCCCGTATTAAGCGGGCGTGTTACACTATCAATCGTCATAATAGCTGGAGTTACACAGAAAAGTGGAGAGGTTGCTGTCGGCTTTTCTTCACTTTCTTCATAAAGCATTTTTCCTGTAGTATCAATAACACGCCCTGCCATTTCTTCAAATAGGTCTACTTCGATAAATTTGCCGGAGACCCCAACATGCATACCTTCTAAAATGTCATTCGTCTTATCAATCAAACCGATTCCAACAAATTCCTCATTGAGCTCCAGAATTACACCTCGGTGCCTTTCATCAATTAAAACAGCCTGATGTAGCGCTGCATTTTCTAGGCCTGAGCAGAAAATAACTCCATCAGAAATTTTTTCCACTCGGCCATGTTCTTTCAAATATTCCAAGTCCACATGGGTTTCGTATTTGTTCATATCAAAATGAATTGTTTTCAAAGTTTCACTTCCGCTTCCATTTTTTCTGTTGATCGTTTAATTAATTCCTGGTAGCTCATATCAATTGATTTAGAACCATATTGAATAATCACTCCGCCAATTAACTCTTTTTGTACTTGATACTCGATTTTATAGCCCCTATGCGCCGGCTGCCAAAGTTTTTCAAAGTGATTAGCTGAATCTTTGCTAGCTACATGGATGCAAATAAGACCTGTATAAAAATGAATATTGTATACCTCTAAAAAGTTACGATACAGGTTCCGCGTTTGGCGGTAAGAGTAATGCGTCATCATGTAAAAAAGAAATTGGATAAATTCAGCATCTAACTCATCTAAAGTACCTTCTTCTTGCATCACTTTTAATTTTTGCTCTGGCGATAAATAACTACTTTGGTAAATTTGTTTCACAGGAAGTTTACTCGAACGCTCACTATATCTCTGAAATGACTGAGCAAATAAATGTAACTGCTCTGGCGAATACATTTCAAATAACTGCAAAATCACTTTGTATGGGAGCGCACAACGTATTTTTTCTGTTCTAACTAATGCATCAAATTCCCGAATTGCTTCTGTAAATAGACGCGCTTCATCTTCTTCCGACTCAATAAAAACTTGTTGAAAAATTTCATTAATGTAACTACTTAGTGATTTGTACGGTGCGTGTGGTGTTGTTTCAAATCTAGGAACCTCCACGATTTGCTTTGGCTTTTCATTTTCCCATGCCTGCAATTGTTGTTCATAGCTTTTATTTTGAGCTATTAATTGATCGATTTCTTCTAAAAAAAGCTCTTCTTTTTGTTCCGATTCAATAGCCAATTGACGATTTTTTTGTTCTTCTTGTGTTGTTGCTACTTTTTGTCGCTTTAAACGGCGTAAAAGACTTTCCTTTTCAAGCGACTGATCTTGACTCACTTCGTAAAAAAAGCTAGTCAAGATATTTTCTAGTTTTCTTAAGGTGAAATGCAGTAAATATAAGAATCCTACTGCGAAAACACTATATAGAATTATTGTTTGAATCATTTTCTCCATATTCTCACCCATCATATAAACGGATTAACCCAAAGCAAGATGACTGCGATTGCCAGTGCAAATAGCATTAATGCAACTATCATGAGAAGTCCCAAAAAGAGACCTCCCATAACTTCTTTCTTTGCATTCGGGTTTTTTCCGATAATTTCTGTTGCTCTACTTACGGCAATTCCTTGTCCAATTGCCGCTCCTAAAGTCGCAAGCCCAATTGCCAGTGCCGCGCCAATTACGCTACATGCAACTACTAAATCCATTGTTGTTTCCTACCTTCTGTTTGAGTTTGTTGTATTAAAATGCATATCATTTTTTACTACTTTTGATAAACGTACAGTTGTAATGCACCTTGCGCATCGTATACAGCTACACGATAATCGAAGCTTTCTTTAGCTAGTTTTGAAATGGTTTCTGTAACCTTCACTTGCCCTGCTTCATCCGTTGTAACTTGTTGACTCTTCCACACGGTCCAATTATCATCGTCTATCCCAGCTATCTTCCTTTCAAATTCCAACTGATACGTTTCGAGAGCTTTACGTTGCATCGAAAAGGACATATCATAAGTTGCGTTTTGAGGGGCTAAAACATCTTCCATCTTAGCTGTTAAATCATTTCCGTTCGTTTCTTTCTCTGCTACTACATCTTGTTTTTCAGACTGTAACTCACTGTTTTCTTCAGTTTGAAACGGCGTTAAGTCCATTGTTAGTTTAGCTTGTTTGTCGTATTCAATTTCTTGCTTAACAGGATACTCAAATGTTTTGCTTTCTTTTGTGTTATTATTTGTCGTTTTGAGTACTAGTTTGGCTTTTAAGTTGATTAACTCCCTTTTCGTGTCTGGAACAAGATGAATATTACCTTTTTCTTGATTAACGATTTGATAATCTACTTCTGTTTTATCTTCCTCGTCTTCCAGTTCGATGGTTGCTTGATTTAATGTATAATCAGCCGAACTCCAATCATATTGCACTTGTAAAACTTTATTCACAGATTGACTAGCTCTTAGATTTCTTAGTACAGTTGCTTGCATAGTGTAATATTTCTCGGAGCTGTTTAATTCAATGGTTTCTCCGTTTTTCATTTCAATAATCGTTTGGAATTGGTAAGCAGTTTTAGGACTTAGCCCAGTTACATTAAGCGTTTCTCCGTTACCATTTAAAAAATTCGCACTAACATTCATATAGAAAAAATCTCCATCTGCTTTGGTTACTTTAATTCTTGCTCGTTTAACATCATCAATTTGTGCATCAAGCGCTATATTTACTTTCATTGTTGTGCTTGTAACGCTTTGCATTTGATAAATTGCGGCAACAGTTTGCGTTGTAAAAGAGTCGCTTTGCATTTTAACTTCCTGAATGCCTTTATTTGTTCCTAAATCATATTGATAGGTAAATTCAAGATGATACTTGCCATTTGGCGAAAGTCCTTTTAGTGTAGCTTCCGTATCTACTGCTGAAACATATTGCGTATTAACTGTTTTTCCAGTTTTTTCATCTACGGCGCTAATTTTAGTGACACCAATTAAAGTGTTATTCGGATCTACATAGTTATAGTTGACTTTCACGCTAGTCACTCCAGGTGCGATATAGCCGATTCTTAGCACTGGAATGTTTCGCTCTAATTTTTTATTTAAGTCCTCTATTTTACGTAAGATTGCTTCATAATTATCAATTTCATTTAAATCTGATTGATTAGTACCACCATTCGCATTACTTCCTGAACCATTATTTTTAGTATCCTTACCATCGTTTGGTTCCGAATCAGAAGTTCCATTTCCAACATTTAAATTATTTCCGTATTTTTTGGTAGCATTGAGTTGATTGCCTGTACCTTTTGTTGTTTGGTTACTTTCATTTTCTGATTGAGAGGAGTTACTTGCTGTTTTCTTCGCAGACTCTTTTTCTTTCGCAGATTCTGCGGTCTTTTTCTTATCTTCTTTTACGACTATCTTTTCATTGTCTGTTCCACCAAAGCTAGCTAAATCAATTTTCCGTTCGCCGACAGTATACGTTTCGTTACTAGCATCTAAAACCGTTTTATCATTGACTTTCAAGGTCATATGACCAAGAAAACGGCTTTTCTTTTTGTTTTCATAAATAGTGACGCTTCCTGTTTTATCAATCAAAAGTAATGGTTTCGACACTTTTTTGATTTCTTTGCCGCCAAGATAAAGTGTTGCATCTGCGTTTAAATAGTATTGACGGTTTGCTAGTTTTACAATACTGTTTTCCGTGATTTCTGAGTTTTTGTATTTATAGGAAGAATTGGTCTGTTGGTAGACTTGTCTTCCTTTTAGTTTGCTACTAACCCCATTTGTATCAATGACGGGAACACTCTTAGTAAACATTAAGGCTTCTTTATTTAGATAAAGGATGGTACTCTCCATAATTTCGTTTCGAGTATCTTCTTTATCGTTTTTCGCAATTAATTGATCACTATTCCAACTGCGATAAAGCGTATTGCCCTTTTGAAATTGCAATGTCTCTTGCTCATTATTTAGGACTACACCGTCATCAGGGAGAGAGACAAGATTATACCTTGCCTCCTTAAAAGACCCCCATAAGACGACAGCAATAATTATTAACGGAACAGCTGCAACGATTATCCCTATTTTCCATGTAGGTTTCATTTGCTCTCCTCCAATTCAATAATTCCAAAATTCTTTCCTGATTTTGTTTCTTCGACAGTAACTTTAGTGTCTTGATAATTTTCATCAATTTTCACACCTGTATCTAGCTCATCTTTTTGGATGTTATAAGTTTCTGTAAAGTCTTTACCAAACCAGGATTGAACTGTTTGCCATGCTGTTAATTCTTTAGGCTCTACAGTTACTGTCATTGTAGTTTCAGCATCGGCTGTGTTATTGCTCATCAGTGTAAAACTATCTTTGTTGATTTCAGCTTTCAGATTATTTTCTTCGTTATTGCCTTGATAAAGTGCGACGGGCTGGTTATCTGGATTAATGACAGTCAACGTATAATCACTTGTTGGCTCCATTGATAACGATACAGTTTTAGAAATATCTTCCGCTGCAACTTTTTCTGTATCAATTACCTCACCATTTTCGCCCTTCAATTCATACGTGTAATCTCCTTTATCGGTTAAATTAACTTGCGGAGTATCTAATTTTACTTCTAAAGTCTTATTTGTTGCTCGCACACTCTTAAATGCTTTTAATCCTGCGGCAATATCTTCTTGTAAAGTAATGAAATTAGATGTTTTTTCATACGTTTTAACTTCATTTGTTGGTGTTCGATAGGTGACAATCATTTTACCCAAGAAACTTTGATTTTTCTTCTTACCTGCCACATTAAAATCTGCTGCAATAGTTGCTGGATAAGAACTTGGTAAAGTGATATTTTTAGTTTCAACTAATTGATTATGTTCATTATTGCCTCCATAGTCGATTAGCTCATAGAACTCCATTTTAATATTTTCAATCGTTGTAGATCCTGGTTTGACTTCTTTAGCCTGTAATTTAACTACTTTTGCTCCAGCATCTAGCTGAATGGTAAGTGAGTTCGAAGTTACATATTCATCATCTGTAGTGAAATTAAAGCTAGTATTCCATGCTCTTACTAATCCACCATTTAGATTATCGTATTGGGTGCTAATTGTTAGCGTATATCCTGTTGCAGGTTCTAATTCCTCAAAAGTATTTATCCAACTAGCTGTATTCCCACCTTGAAACGATCCTTTTTTAATTTCCTTTCCATTTGTCGTGTTTTTTAATACGTACTGGAATTCTTTATTTGTTCCGCCAACAAAATAACTTTGTGGATCATTATAAGAGAATTTCAGAGTCGCTTCTCTTGTTGAAACATTTTCTAGCGTGATTGGAGCAGAAACACCACTTGGCGGTGAAATATAAAGCTCCTTGGCATCACTTAGGAAGATAGGTGCTCTTGTTAGACTTGTCTTCATATATGCTGCAATCACATATGTTTTTCCAGAAACAAAATTTTGAGCTCCAGAACTGTTATATATAGAGAATTCTGGACTATTTGTCATATTATCAAATGTAGCTACGGGAGTTTTATTGCCTAACTCTTGCTCTAAAGCTACTAAATTAGATAAATTGGAAGAAATTGTCGCAGCATCGTACAGACGATATTCAATATTTGTTAATACGCTACTTTCATCAGTAAAATGGATATTTCCTTTAATTGCTCGCTGACCATATGCTGGATTCCATGAATAATCAGTTGAAGTCATACTCGGTAAACTTTTTTCTGTCTTAATTGTCTCTGAAAAATACACTTTGTCTTTTTCGCCTTTACCATCTAACAAATCATATTTCCCTTCAACTTTAACAACATAATCTGAATCTGGTGAAAGCTCTGTAACAGAAACATCGCGTGTTGGTAGTCCATCAATCCGAATTGATTTAACGAGCGTTGTTCCATCTGCTTTATAAACATTTACAAACAGTTCATTCTTGTTATCTTTCTTAACCGTTGTATTGTCTTTATCCTCACCAATAACATCTATTTTGACGCGTTTATCATAAACACTAATATTCTCAGCTGAAATAGCTGGCTCTTCAAGTGCTTTTACAGAAATAGCTTCCGAAACTTGTTCTAATTTTTCCTGAGTTGAATATAAATCGATTTTTGATCCAGCTGCTTCATCTGTTACTAGTCCAACAGAGAAACTAACATAGCGACCGCTCAATTCTGGTACATAACTTCCATCAGCTTGACGGATTAATTTGAATGAATCAGGAGTCTCGCTATTACTAATCAAAATACCATTTCGATAAGCTATATACTTATCAGTCCAAATATTTTTAAATGTAACACCGGAAATATTACCTTCTGAATCGGTGCTTGCTTTCGTTACTTTGAAAACATCCGCACTATTTACGTTGTTCGTTGTCGAAACCGCTCCGCTTAAAGAGCTAACAAATGACGCTCCATTTCCAATAGATAGATAGTAATTATTGGCTAGGTTTTGGTTATCGATTTTGTTTTCTGTATAATTCATTTTCATATCAAGGGTTAGCTGATAAGAATTATCAAACCAAATATTACCTATAGGCAGATTAAGGTTTTGAGTATTAAATTGATTAGGACCAGATTTTGTAATTGAATAATCTGGTTTGGAGCTTGCAGCATCTTTCAAATCATATTTAGTTCTCATCACAGAAGTTTTTGCAACTGCATTAGGTTCTGGGGCGATAGTCATTGATTTGCCTGAAGCATCCATGGCAATTTTAGCTCCAACTTGTGGTGCAGTAGTATTTAATGCTGCCAACTGTTTCGTCATAAAAATATCTGAAATAGCTGAACTTCCGCTGGTAATAATGTAATCACCTGTTGTTTTAATTGTTGTAGTTCCCTCGCTTGAAAGTGGTAAGGTTACATTATTTTTCCCACTTTGAAGTTGCTCATTACCGCCTGTCGTACTAGTAATTTCAAGCGTTCCCGGTACGATAGATTCTTCCTCATCTTCTACATATACATTTAATTTAATTTCGCTCGCTGTGCGGCTTAAAATTTCGTATTCAACGGTTGGTTTTTCTTTTTTGATTTGGATTGTATCGGAATTAATTTCAATATGATGATCTTCATAATTATCATTCCAAACAACATCCGCTTTTATGACATAAGAATAACCTCGTCCTAAGAGCTTATTAGTTAAATCAAAGTACACGTGCTTCTCAAAGTCTGCCGCTGTTGAAACTTCTTGCTCCACAAGCGGTGTGTTTAAATCGTCTGCTTTATAGATACTATAGGTAATAGAACTAACAGCGTTGTAATCATCAATCAGTGGCTTTTCCGTTGCCGCGATTCCCGCTAGGCCTCCTAATTTCATTTCAGAAGCTTTGTAATCAAGCAATACTTTGTCTGTTTCAGGTGCTTCTTTCTTGGTTTTGAAAATAAATTGCCCTTCAACTGGAACATGATTCATTCCACTATCATAGCCATCTTCTATTTTCACAAGATACTCTTTATTAATACTTAAATCTTTAAAGGGATAACTATTTCCCAAATCGCTCATTAGCTTCTCAAAATCCCCGTGTAGCGGAATCGTTTTGACAAGTGTATTTGTTTTCTTTTCATAAATTTTTAAATTAGCGTCGTTTAAATTAACAGCCGCTTCAGACAATTTGACATTAATTGTTGCTTTTGTTGTATCAACTGAATCAAGTGAAAAAGATGCGTTGACCTTTGTAATTTCGGTTGTCCGGAAGACACTTGACTGACCAATAAGCTCATCAACCATAATCCCTGCTCCGTCGTCCAGATTATAGGAGCCTGTCATTACGACAACATAGTAAGCTTCACTTTCTAAACCATCGAATTCTAGTAAATTCGTAATATCACTTTTCTTTGTTAAATCAACTGTAGCAACAGGATTTCCACTATACATCCCTTGAGCGTCTGACTTATAAAGCTTTAAGGTTGGATGTGTTAGATTATCAAAAAGAAGTGTGTTATCTGCATCAAAAATTTCATAGTTGATTGTCAGTTTATCTTGCTCTGCTTCTTTCAGAGAAAACTCTACAGTTGGCTTCGTTTTTTTACCAACGATGACACTGTTCGAAGCTGGAGTTGCAAAAGTATAATCAGACTGACCATTATTGCCAGAAATATAACCAACAAAAATATAACTACCATCATTCATATCAACTGTTCGACCAACTTTAACAGCGGTTTTCTTTTGGTTGGCATCTACTACAGAATAAGCGTATTCCTTGGCATTAGAACCATTTGCTTTATAGTCATCTTCTAAATACGCTACATATCGAATGCTTGTAATTGATTCGTCTCTGTCAATTAGATTAACTGGTGACGCAACAAATTCGCCTTTATCCGTGCTGTATGAAAGATTTATGCCTTCAATTGTTGGTTTCGCTTTTAATGTAGAGGAAATAAAGTACCAACTATCATCTGTCACGTTTTTTCCATCAACAATCAATTCTTCCATTTCGATAATGTATTCTTTAGCACTACTTAATGAATTAAATTTAACTTCTACTTGACCGTCTTTTGTCAATTGACTCGCATCAACAGTAACTTTTTGAGAAGTGGTTACATTGCTGTTGTTTTCTTTGATTTTTAAAACCAGCTTATCAATTTGACCGTAAAGTTCGGTTGCAGTCAGTTCCGCTTTCATATAATCTTCGCCGCGCTCCGTCACTTTTGGAGTTAAAACAACCGGTTTTGCCTCAACCGTTTGGCGGAAGAAAATAGTATCTTGATTTTTATTGCTTGCTGACTTGTAGCTTCCCTGAACAACTACTTGATATGTTTCGCCATATTTTAAATTGTTAAAGGTGAAGTTTTGATTCGCTTTTGTTGAGTTCAATTTTTCTTTTTTTACAATATTGTTCTTACTATCGTAAAGAATTGCTTCTAAGGAGTTTAGCCTTTTGGATGCGTCTGTCAGTTTTAGTTTAGCTGTAGCCACTTGACCTTTAACTGTCAAATTGACATCCACAATTGGTACTTGAAACGTATTTGTGTTTTCAGCTTCGTTTAGCTTTTTAATAATTTCATTCGCTTTATTAACATCGCCTTCATTTGGTTTATTCTGCGTACCACCGGGCTGAGAGCCGTTTGCACCAGAATCACTTCCGCCTGTTCCATTACTTCTCGCTGTATTGTTATTTGCATTTCCATTTGCATTGTTGCCAGACGCGCCTTGTGTTTGATTATCTTTACCTTCAGACGTCTCATTATTTTGCGTTGTTTTTTGTCCAGAAGTATCATTCGACTGTTTTTCTGGTTCTTTTTGAGTTGAATCTTTTGTTGTTTCATTTGCTGTTTCTTTAGCTGTTTTTAGACTTCTTTTTTCGGCATTATCATCTATTTCCACTTTAATGGAGCGAATATCAATATCTGTTTCTTTAGCTGTTTGACTGACCAACATTTCTTTTTTCAAGTCAAAGTGATAGTGATTGTTCTCCATTTCAATATAAGCATCATCCCCGCCTAATTCTTCTATGGTTTTATCGCCCATTAACGTCACTTTTTTATTTTCGTCTATGGAAACAAGTACGTTTTTAGGTAGTTTCTTATTAAGACCTTGTTTGTTTTTTAGGTAGGCATTATCCAAAATGATATATCTTCCTTCTGCAAGTTTTACAACTGTGCCTTTTGGAAGTTGTGCTAATGTTTTATTACTATCACTTTTTGCTTTGTAACTACCTTTGCTTTCTGTTATAGAAGTTTTGGATGGTAATTCAATCAAATCTGATGCGCTTTTAACGGCTACACTTTTTCCTAAAAATTGAATTCGTCCATCTTTTAAAAATAACGTTCTTGCTAGGTTAATTGGCTTCATTTCTTTTTTATCTGTTATTGTTTTCTCATTGTTAATCCATGTATCGTTATACTTGGCTTCTGATGAGAAATCTACTACTTTTCCTTTCGGGCTATAAGTAAAGCCTTCCGTTTCAATAGCATAAGCATCGTCTCTCATTAAGAAAAAAGCTGATACAATTGCACTAATTGCAAGTACCGAAACAATCATTACGACTAAAATATTTTTCTTCAAGTCCTACTTCCACCTCTTTTAGTATAATTTTTGTGCTTGGAAAAGTACTCAAAAAGTTTTTTCAAGTCTTATACCATTAGAAAACATTACTCTTATGCTTTCTTTCATTAAGCTTTATTTTCTGGTGCTCATTTTCAAGAATTTCTATCCTCTTTTCTCTGCCTTTAAGTTTCCAGGGCGAAGATTTTATATCTAATATTCCTTCCGCATGTAATTCGTTTACAGTAGAAGAAATGGTAGAGATGGAACAATTCGCTAACTGTGCCAAAACATTTATTTGAAGCCATTCAGGAAAGATGGGTGTTTTATTATTAGATTTATTATTTTCTAGCAAGAAGTTGAGCGTTGAAATAATTTTATTTTTTGAGTTCTCTGTCCCAAGAAATGCTTGTCTTCGCATGTCTTCTTCGTTTTTCTCCGCAATCTGTAGAAAAAAATTGGATAAAATCTGATCTTTTTCTAATTTCCCAAAAGCTGTTTCAGCATTGATAAAACAAATTTCTGAAGTTTCGAAAGCTTTCAATACTATTTGATTTCTAGTAGGAAAAATTAAACTTTTCGAAAAAAAGCATCGTGCTATGCCTTTTTTCTTCCCACTAATTTCTTCAAATATTGCGCCACTTTTCACCAATAGAATATCTTCTCGATCTAGCGTAAAACTTTCCCACGCCTTTATTCGTTTGCGGATATACGGAAAATTATTTTGGAGATAAGCATATATTATCGCGTCTTTATGCATATAATCATGGTAATCGATATACTTCATTCTTGTTATCACCCTTTCTGAATTTCCATCATAAATATTATTATCTTAGAAAATACGTTTAATTCGTATACTCATTTACAACTGATTTACGTGATTTTGAGTATTTGTCGACATTTTTTCGTAACATTTCTTGATGTATTAGTACTATTAAAACTACTAAAATCGTTCCTAGCGCTTATTTAAGACAGCTTTTATGCAATTTTTCCTTCCAAGAACAAAGAATAAGCCCCCATCAATAAAATAAAATTAATCATCGCTTTTGTTAAACTATCTCATGCTCTTAAAAATAAATTAGTTACGCTTGACTTAAAGTTCACTTCAACTGATAAACTAAATACAACATCCTGATATTTCTAATTTAAAAATTTGGTTTAAAAGGAGCATATTTTTATGAAAAAGAGACAATTAGGAAACACTGGTTTAGTAACTTCAGAGCTTGGATTCGGCTGTATGGGACTCAATTATCACCGGGGACCTGCGAAAGATAGAAAAGAAATGATTGAAGTCGTACGCACTGCAATGGATGCAGGGATTACGATGTTCGATACTGCTGAAGTGTACGGACCTTATACTAATGAAGAACTTGTCGGAGAAGCTTTAGTTGGCAAAAGAAACCATGTTCAAATTGCAACAAAAGGTGGTTTTAAAATTAATGGTTTAAATAACGAAGTCGATAGCCGTCCAGAAAGCATCAAGGCCGCGGTTGAAGGCTCTCTCAAACGGCTAAAAACGGATTACATTGATTTATATTACATTCATAGAATTGACCCCTCTATCCCAATTGAAGAGGTTGCCGGAACCATTCAGAATTTAAAACAAGAAGGAAAAATTCTACACTGGGGACTTTCCGAAGCCAGCGCAAAGACAATACGCCGTGCTCATAAAGTAGAGCCACTAGCTGCTGTTGAAAGTGAGTATTCCATCTGGTGGCGAGAAGCTGAAAAAGAAATATTTCCGGTTTTAGAAGAACTTGGCATCGGGCTTGTCGCATACAGCCCACTAGGTCGCGGTTATTTAACTGGCAAATTGGATATAAATGCTAGCTTCAATGAAAACGACAACCGCGGTGGCTTACCAAGATTCCAAAAAGAAGCCATGGAAGCCAACCAAGTACTACTCGATTTTATGAAAGAAATAGCCGACGAGCAAAATGTCACAACGGCACAACTCGCCATCGCTTGGATACTTGACCAAAAACCTTGGATCGTGCCAATTCCCGGAACAACAAAACAAAGCAGAATTAAAGAAAATATCGCCTCCACGGACATTCGTTTTGATGACGGAGCACGACAAAAAATAGCTGATGCTTTATCGCAGATTGAAATTGTTGGTGATAGATACTCAGCAGCTGAAAATAAACGCATCGGAAAGTAGGCATTTCCTATTCAAAATGGTATCCTTATGAAAAACACACAGAAGAGGTGATTAAATGGCTTTTTCTATCGGTGAATTTTCCGAACTAGTAGGCATTCCCAGTAGCACCCTTAGATTCTACGAAAAAGAAGGCTTAATAACCCCTGACCGCGACAAGAATAATTTGCGCATATACAGCGAAGAAGACGCCAATTGGCTAAAATTTTTACTGCACTTAAAAGGCGCCGGGTTATCGGTAGAAGAATTAAAGCAGTACACAATTTGGCGCGCAGCAGGAGACAGCACTATTTCCGAACGATTAAATATGTTAAAAAAGAAAAAGGTTATTTTGGAGCAAGAGATTGAAGACTTGCAGAAGAATTTGGATACAGTGGTTAGGAAGATTGGGATTTATGAAGAGAAGGTTAAGACTAGACGAGTTTAGCTAGGTGAATTTTTCTCGTGTACAGTAAGAGACCATTTACAACAGCATATAGAAAAAGACAACCTGTTATGGGTTGTCTTTTTTGACGTTCTTTTTATCGTAAAGCTTTTTTGCTAGGGAAAAGATAATAGTTATTGCAAGGAAAATTAAGAGAAAGTTTATCATTAGATTGGGCCATTGGATAGTTATACCCTCGTTTCCCGAGAAAAACATCTCCGTAAATGCACCTTTCTTATCTGTCGTACTAATTACAGTTAGCCATCTAAAAGGTGCTCCATATATGTATTCATAAAAACTCACTTTACTTCCATCAGCTATCGCAAATGTTGGGGGTATGATAAATAACGTGGTGATTAGGAGGATAGAGGTTGCAAATAATCGGTTAGTTAGCCATTGTAGTTTTTTCATGTTAGCTCCTTTTGGGTGAAGGTTGGTTTTCCAATTTGGGATTTTATAAAAACATTGCTAAAACATTTAGGCCCTTTTTAAATATGGGTTGCAAGGGTTCTGAACGAGACAGTAAAATGTATTTTTTATTTTACAATTTCCATTTTTTCAGGAATTCCATTTTTTTCACAAACTTTATATTTTCTTCCGCTAAAATCTGTAGCGTAAAGTATTCCTTCTTTTACATTAATCAAAGTATAAACATCATTATCTCCAACGGGTCTCTCTCCTATTTGCCATTTCCGTTCACCCGTATAAGAAAAAGCATAAATATTATGAAAATCATCAAACGTATATTCTTGGTTGGCTGGTATATCTAATAAAACATATACATGATTTTTATCTTCTCTCAAAGTTTGTATTGGATACTCAAATGTGTATTCTTGGTTTTCAAAAATTAATTTATTATTCATATGAGTTATCTTCGTCATAAGCTTTTTCCTCATCTTTGTGTTTGATTCTTTCTTTAGCAAATCTATCAGCTTAACTACCTCAACATCATATCCTCTAAAAAGGTCTTATATTCTCTTGTGGACAGTTCACTTGATATATTTCTCTCATGAGAAAGTACCTTTAGCCAATTTTCACTCATCTTCATTTAAAAATTATTCAAATTAAGTTATCGCTTTAAATGGTGCGTGCCCTGTTTCAGCATTTCTTAATAATGTCGGCTTTCTAAAGCGCAAACTTATTTCCAACTTAAAAATAGTTATTCCTCCGTAATTTGTTTACTTAATCACATGAGTTTTCATTTATTAACTCTTCAATATCCTTGATTTCACCCGTATTATCATTTAAATCCAGTAATTACGAGACTTTTAGTCCACCTCGCTACCTTTAATAGTAAATCCAATATCCTAATAAACTTCAACAAACAAAAATTTATTAGAGTAAAAGGAGAGTTTATTTCACTATTCTCACTTGGTTGAGTTCACCATTTTCTTGATTAACTTCAAACCTCCGCCCCATGAAATCTGTTACAAATAAATCGTTCTCTTCGATATCCATACCTACCAATGGTGCGCATATATAAACATTATTTCCTTTTGGCGCAACATTTTTTATTTGCCATTGAATTTCACCCAATTTATTAATTGCATATACATTACTTAAAGTGTTTTCATTTAATTCTTGACCAGGAACAACCAATAATCTCACAAATAAACAGTTATCATTCTCTTTTAATTCTACAATTTTATTCTTAAATTCAATGCTTTTTCCAAAAGCAGTTAATTTATTATCAATGTATTCTGCGTTAATTGTCACTTTAATCCGCCCCATTCTGAGATTTTTCCGAGTTCTTTAAATTCACCAATGAATTGACCTTTCAAATCAAATTGTATACCCCCACCTTTATTTTCGAAAAGAGGATTTACTTCTCCCATTCTGATATTGCTGCCTTTTGGCAAAGTAACTTCTCCAACAAATTTGGGTATATTAGGTAATGCAAATTTATCTTTAATTTGAGTCGGTGTTAAACCTTTTATATCCTCTGCTTTCATAAGCCATCCACCATGTAGTTTTGAACTTCCCCCATCATATACCCTGACAAATTTAGTTTCTACCAAAAGTTCTAAATCTTGGACAGGTGTTTTAGGTGTATATGGAGGTTGATCATAGTTTTGTTGATGCCAATATTTATTGACACTTTCAGCAGAGTCATACTTCTTTATTTTCACTTTATTATTTAAATCGCCCAACAGGTCATCTAAATAATCATAACCCTTCAGTTTATTTTTCTTACCAAATGTCACACTCCCTCTAATCGCAGCCGTACTCAACCCAAGCCCCAGCACAACATCCGCTAACCCACTCTTATCTATAAACCCTTTCCCAGCTTCAACATATGCCGAGGTAGATAAAATACCGCCAGTTAGTCCATCATACTTGTTACCATTTAGATAATAAACACCATCTCGCCAAGCTTTATTGATTTTCTTATTCAAGTCTTCATTAGTAATAATCGAATAATCTTCTGGATTAAGATATTTTCCGTTTTTTTCTAAATAGACTTTAAGTTCGGCATTCTCCACTCCTAAGCCGTCTCGCTCTAATAACCACATCACCTGTTCTTTTCCATTACTATCTAAATATACCACTGCAAGCACTGTGTAGTCTTGTAGTTCTTTTATAATATCTTCTTTTATTCCTCGTGCTTTATTTAAAGCTTGTTGCATGTGGCTCACTGTAGCGTGATTCAGCTTACTTAGATCGTAAGTGCCTGTCTGGCTGTTGAACTGGATATTCGACTGGAGTTCGCGGATGGTCTGCTGAACTGCTTGAACTAAGTCAATCAAATGGTCAAAAAAGCTAGCGTGGCTTTGTTCAAATGACAAATATTTCTCGAGAATGTTTTCCTGTTTATACGCAATAGCTAACTGAGAACGATAATTCTGCATTTGCCCTTCTGTTCCACTGTTCATTCGCTGTGCTAAAGCTTCTTTTTTGCTTTCTATTCGGTCAATCATTTTACCCAGTTCATATAAACCGTCCGCATCGATTTTGGCATCTGGTGAACTATCAACTTCGGCATGAAAATCTTGGATGTACTGCCCCAATCTTTCTTCACTTTCGTCCATAGCTTCGATTATTGCATCACAGAGAGGGAAATAAGTCATTTGATAATAATTTTTCGATGCATCAACTGCTTTTCCTTTTAAACTATTATCTCCCACATACTTTGTCACGGCCGCTTTGATAGATTGGATAGTTTTCCTTCCTGGTTCATTGGCTGCACGTAGCTGGTATAAAAAAGCTTGTATTTCTCCGATGTCAATTCTACTCACTGAAACAACTCCTTTTGTATATCATGTAGTAAATTATTAGATACTTTGAAATTCCACTTATTTTCTATGTAATCGATAAATAATCAAAAAGAAATCAGCTTATTATTGAAATTATTAACATTTTGCCCGTAAAAACGACAAAACACCAACGACTTTAACAGTCACTGGCGTTTGTTTTTTATGGGTTGTGAGGGTTTCGAACCCCCGACCCGCTGATTAAGAGTCAGCTGCTCTACCAACTGAGCTAACAACCCGTTGTCGTATTCCGACAAAAAATATTATACCATAATTCAGCGATAAAACACAGCCGCAGCCACTCGCTGCGGCTATATTTTTCGGTATTAATAAACAGAATGTAGTGGTGCTTTTCCTGCTAAGACAGCTTCAACATTTGCAATGGCTATTTTGCCCATTGCTGTGCGTGTTTCCACAGTTGCGTTTCCGATATGGGGTGTTAATACGACATTATCCAGTTTAGCCAAATCCTCGCCAATCTTAGGCTCGAACTCAAACACATCCAGCGCAGCGCCGGCGATAACGCCTGCTTCTAATGCCTTAATCAGTGCAGCTTCCTCTACAACAGGACCGCGAGCAGCATTGATCAAAAAGGCACTTGATTTCATCGTTTTCAGTGTTGTTTCGTTCAACAGATACTTCAAGCTGGGACTGTATGCCGCATGGATTGTTACAACATCGCTGCGCTTCAATAATTCTTCCTGACTCACAAACTCTGCATTCCACTCTTTCGCTGCTTCTTTCGGATGGTGCCCAGAATAAATAATTTTCATTCCAAAAGCAGCCGCACGTTTTGCAACAGCTTGTCCGATTCTTCCTAATCCAATAATTCCGAGCGTTTTGCCACTTAATTCAGTACCTAAAAAGAACGTTGGTGCCCAGCCTTTGAATTGCTCGGGTGTTTCGCGGCATAATCGGTCGCCTTCTGAAATTCTCCGTGCTACGTCCAAAATCAATCCAAGCGTTAGTTCCGCCGTTGCTTCCGTTGACACATCTGGCGTATTGGTCACTGCAATGCCCAATTCTTGCGCTTTTTTTACATCGATATTGTCAAAACCGGCACCAATATTCGCCACGATTTTAAGATTTTTTGCCGATTCCAATACTTTTGCCGAAATTGGGGAAGAAAGCGGGCAAATAATCGCATCCACTTCCGTTACATTTTTTATTAACTCTGCTTCTGTAATATTTTCCTCACCTGAAAAAGCTTTAACGTCCCATTTGCTAAGAGCTTCCATCGTTTCTGGTAGTAATTTTCCTGCCACAAATACGCTCGCTGTCATCACGTTCACTCCTCAACTGCCATTTTTATTCTACATTCATTGTAATCCGTTTTTTATGAAAGGTAAACGATTTTCCGCTCCTTTTCCTAGCAAAATACGGTATAATGAAAGCGGAAGTGAGGTCGATATAATGAAAAAAATTACTGCGCCGCGGATTCCTGATGAGGATTTGACGGTTTATCCGAATGATACATATTTTATTGAAGATATTGGAGAAGTTAGTGAGCAAATCTTTAGAAAAACAACGCTAACTGGGGAAATTTTCGAGCATTTTCATTTAGAAACGATTATTTTTGATGGGTGTGTGTTCGATTCTGTTTCTCTTGTAAGCGCGAATTTGACTGATGTTGTATTTAAAAATTGTGATTTGTCGAATTTAGATTTAATGGGCGCAATTATTCACCGAGTTCGTTTTGAAAATTGTAAATTAATTGGTGTGAATTTCAGTGATGCTACGCTTAGAAATTGCGTTTTTGTTGATTGTTATGCGGATTATGTTGCCTTTCGTTATGCTAACTTGAAATGGGTGGCGTTTGAGGCGGGCGCGTATACGAATAGTGATTTTAGCGGGGCTCAACTGGTCGATACCTATTTGGAACGGCTTGATTTGAATAAAGCGCAGTTTTTAAATTGCGCGCTAAATGGTGTTGATCTTAGCTCATGTATTTTTGAGTCTATCACTGCAATGCCGCAAGATTTGAAGGGCGTGAGCATTGATTTTTCGCATGCTCCTGCTTTGATGCCGTTGTTTGGAATACGGGTTAAATAATTGAAAAAAGATGGTTCCGCGTTACCTTGGAACCATCTTTTCATGTTTAATTAGCCATTCTTTGCGCGCAAGACCGCCACCGTAGCCTCCTAATGCTCCGTTAGTATTGATTACACGATGGCACGGGACGATGAGGGATAATTGGTTAGCCCCATTTGCTCTTGCCACAGCTCGACTTGCTGTTGGCCGCCCTAGTTTTTCTGCCAAACTTTTGTACGAAATTGTTTCGCCTATCGGAATTCGTCGCAGTTCATTCCAGACACTCTGTTGAAAATCTGACCCGATATAGCAAATCGGTGTTTTAAAATCAATCAACTCACCATTAAAATATCGCGCTAATTCGGCTTCTATTTGTTGAATTATTACTGTTTTTTCAGGTGTAATAGCCGCGTTTAAGCGCATTCGTAATTTTTTAATTTCTGTTTCCAAGCCTTTTCGATCAACAAATTCCAGAAGCAATAGACTATCATCATCAGAAATTGCGAGCATTGATCCAAGTTTAGTCTCAAGCCAAGCGGAGTATAAAATGGTGATATCGTTTGATTTGTGAGGAACCTCCCCCATCGTTTTTGAAAAAGCATCTCGGAACCCATTTCCAGACTCATAACCACTTTCAATTTGTGCATTAATGATCGAATTTCCACCCCGAATATGCTTAAAAGCAAGACCGAGACGCCGCGAACGCGCATACTCAATAAAAGTCATCCCAAACTGCTTCTTAAACTGGCGCCGCGCTGTATTTGCGCTAATGGATAATTCATCAAAATCTTTATCCGTCCATTTTTTCTCTGGATTTTTCTCAATTGCATCAACAAGCAACTTCACAGCTGGCGACAATTTCGTCGGATTGGAGAGTGGTTCACAACGCTTGCAAGGCCGGTAAGATGCAAGTAGCGCCTCCTTGGCTGTACTGAAAAACTCACAATTCTCTTTTAAAGGTTTCTTCGCCGGACACGTTGGGCGACAAAGTATTCCCGTCGTTTTCACTCCAACAAAAAATACGCCTTCATAATTCGAATTTTTCTCCACTAACATATCATAATATTTATCAATATCCCGCTGATTCGTTATCACAAGGCTTTCCCTCCTTCGAAAATCCGCTCAACTTCCAGCTGAATCGCTAAATTAGCCTGAAAAAAACTAAACGGTCCATAACTGATTCTTTTCACACCGATTTTTTGTAAGTCCTCGTTTGAGAGCATCCCATCCATCCTCATGACATTGACCGGAAGTGGTGATTTCTCCACAAATGCGCGAATTAATTTTGGTAATAGCAGACCCGGAATAAAAATAGCATCTGCCCCAGCCTCCTTGTATGCCTTTGCCCTGTCAATCGCTTCTTCCAACAAGTCTACCGTCTCATCCCGCCCTTGGAAAAAGACATCTGTACGCGCATTGATAAAAATTTCCGTGCTCATTTTCGCCGCTGTTTCTTTGATTGTCTCGATTTTATCACATTGCTCCTCAGTACTGCATAACCCCGGATTTGTAACGCCAATAAGCTGATCTTCCAAGTTCACACCACAAACACCAATCACAAGCAACCGCTCCACATTCTGAGCCAGTTCCTCCAAATTTCTAGCATACCCAGTCTCTATATCCACCGTTAGCGGCAAACTCACATTCTTGGCAATGCGCGAAATAACTAAAAACATTTCGTCAAAAGTTAAATGCTCCCCGTCCACTACGCCAAGTGACTCAGCAATCGCATAACTGCTTGTCGCTATTACTGGTGCTCCGCCTTGTTGGATTGCTCTGGCGGAAGCGACGTCCCAGCAGTTGTAGAGGATTAGTGGGGTGGGTAGTTCGTGTAGGGATTTTAGTTTTTCAAAGTTTTTTGTCATTGGTTTCAACTCCATTTGTTAGGATGGGGTTAGTATAGCAGGTGGGGAGATTGGAGGTACCAGGAAAATTAACATGGATGTTTTTTGGTAGATGTATGTAGAACTGTAAACTCTTGCATACGCTAAGTAGCCTAAAATTCTCTTCCTCATCTTAAGCTACTTGTTCCCGTATATAGTTAATTTCATTCTCTCTTTGAAATTTGTTGTAGAATTTTGTCACTTGTCTTTTTATTGGTTTTTAATGCTACTTTAGTTTCTTTTTCTCTATAATTATTAATAAAAAGCAGCACTATCTACAACCATCCTTACCAATCCCAGTTTTCCGTAAAAGTTTATTTGAATGACAATAATTTAATAAATCTATTTTCAATATCACTAGTGAGTTTAGCAATTACAATCCTGTTTACTCTTTTGTACTCTAAATTTTCACTTCCCCCATAGCGGGCAGGAGTATTCTGGCGGTTCCCCACCTTTCTCTCTTCGACGATTCGATAAAACCCTACTTTGCATAATATTTAAAAATTTATCCATAGCATCAAAAACATTATTAAACTCATATTTCCCCACTACACTAGCTCTATCAGCTGTCATATAAACTTCAAACTTATCTTCATTCTTCTCAACTCTAACTTGATATTATTGTCGATTATTTTTCTCGCCTTCGAATATAGCGTATCTTAATTCCTGATAACCCAATAAATATCTTCTTCTAAAATTTTTTTATATTCCATTAAATCATAACTCATTATTTTATCTCCTTGTTATTTATTGGTAACTTGATTAGCGAGCTTGCTCTTACTATTCACGACTTTCCGTTCCAATACCAAACCGAAGATAAAGTATCTTTTTATTTTATAAAATTACTCTTCTTCTGTATTTTTCTCTGGCCATAAACCTGTTTCAGCATATTTCATTACTTCATAGGCACCGTCTCATGACTTGAACGCTTTTCCCATCAGCGCTTTTGTAATGGGAAAGAATAGTGGTTCCCAAAAACTTTGCCAAGCACCTGATTCATTACCACTAGGTACTCTCATATTGGTGGTTTTTTATATCTACTAACACAGGGTTTTCTCCTAAACTCATAGGATCAAGTCCTAATAATTCTTCCAAAATTCTAGGATTTTCGTCAGCAGCAGATATAGCTTTATCTGTATACTGCTCATTAGACTCACCTTTACTTAAGCTCTAATTTTTAAGGTTCAACAAATTACGTAAAATAGCCTTATAATCCACTTGATTCTGATCTAATTCTATGTCATATTCTTTAATCATTTGTTTAAAATACATATATTTCCAGGTGAAATTAGCTAGAACTTTAGCTCCCATTGTCAAACTAGAGTTATCATTACTTATTGTATGAAAAATCATATCTATATCACAATAACCCACTACATAAGTATTTTTTTCGTTAATAAGACAAATGGCATCTTTCTTGTAATTTTCTATCTCGAACAAGTTAGAATCCAGAAATCTTGACAGACAGTTCTTTGCATCTATCTCGTTAAAAATAGTATTCTTAAGTTCCGGTCTAGGACAAAGCGTCTTAAATCGGCTCATTTTAATCATTATTCCAAAATAAAAGATGGCTATTTCTTTATCATGTAATGTCATAATTTTTGTTTTAGTACCTCTAGACAATTTAAATAGTTCGTATTTTAATTCATTGCAGGCTAAAACAAAGATAATATCTTGATTTACGATACCTTCTAATCGTTCTCTTACCTCTATACTATTCGTGGACTTATTGTCTGTTATAAAATAGCCTGTACTTAAAAAATTCGTTAAGGATTCTATCATAAGTATAAATACCACCTACATTGTAGCTTTCATCAAATTAACAAGTCTATTTATTTCCAACCGTTGTACACTAAAAATTTATCTGGAATTCTTAATTCAAGCTGTTCCTGTAGTTCTTTGCAAAAAATATCCATGTCTGCTTTGTCATACCATTTTTGGGTATTAGTTTGAGCAATACCTAACCCCCCATTTACAATACTACATCCAAAGGAACCGCGATCATAATTCAATATGATATTAAAAAAATTATATGCCGAAAATTCTATACTAAACTCTATCCATGGCTCATCTTGTGTTTTATAAATTGAAAAAGAAGAACTAATTTTATCACCCAATCTTTCTTCTATTTCATCACTAACTTTTGAAGCTAATACTTCTGCTTTACTTAATTGCATATAACACAGCTCCTTTTTTAAATCTCTTTAATTATATTTACCAATCTTGATTTCTCTTTTTCTTTACTAATTCAGTAATACTCTCTAAATCCTTATATGTAAATGTATTGTCCACTCTCACTATGCTACTTATCTTGTTGTTATTTTAAAAACTTCTGTATTTTTTAGTTGATTTACAAGTTTCTCAAATTCTAATATTACTGGACTGTTATAAGAACCACCATTATCTACAAACTGTCTGCCCAGACTATTCAAATCTATTTTTTCTGTGATTAGGCAGTTTCCCTCAGCAGATTTAAGTATCTTTTCTGTTAATACATAAATATCTCTTATTATCCCATTATATAATTTTTGGTTAGGAAACTCTTCATCAATTAATTTTAAAACATTTTGTGCGCGTTGTATTACTATCTCCATCTATACCCCTCCTTTTAATATTGTATCTGTCGACTCGATTACTTGAGGTGCAATTTTCCCCAATATTAATTTGCTGGCCTTTAGGAATAATTATTTCTGCTTCATACATACGTGTATTCTTCCATTCAGGTAATAATGCCATATCTATTTTTGCGTCTATTCGACTTATTGCCTTATTTATAGTCACAAAACTTCCTGTAGACTTTGCATTTCCGCCAAATACTCTATACACCGTTATTTCCTCAGTAGTTTTTACTGTACGATAATTTCCATCTAAGAAGGAATCTATTACTCCCTGAGTTAGAATTTCTCTATCCATTTCAATAACTTACTTTATCATCTATTTTAGTTCTATATTTAGCCACTCATTAAGTTAATTTAAAGGTATATTTTTTCGTTCCTCCATGATTTCTATCTCAGACTCAGGTACCCATTTCTCATATAAATATTTATCTGTTCTTTCAAATTTTAATTCTTTTGCTAACTCAGAATCATTTGTTCCCAAACAAATTCCCTCATTTTTCATATTAGGTCTTATCATAAAATTGTTTCCTTCGTACACCGCTTTCGGAATTATATAATACAGATTTTCTAATTGTTCTAAATCAATTTCTTTTTCATAGATACCGTCAGCATACTTTTGGAAATCAGACTCTTTTTTATCACTTATTATATAACTTTTTCCATTTTTATCTTTTAAAATCACTTTATATTCTTTCCCGTTTATACAAGTATATTCTCCTGATTTTATCATTATGTTCACTACTTCTTTCTAAGTTAAAGTTCAAGAGCTATAAATCCGCCAATGTTTCAACTCCATAAAGACTAGCTCCATCAATTTTTTTGATGCCGTAAAGCCATTTAATGTACACAGAGAACCGTCCGTATTTATTCCTCGAACAGCAATAGAAATTAGGCTATTTGCATCATTTATAATAGAAAACTCTGTTTCAATTTTATTGTATATGCTGGTATTGTTCACTATCTTTACTCCTTTATGGCTTTGGAAGAAAATTCCCCATATCAATAGCGTATGCTCAAAAATACACAAGTGAAATGAGGAAAATAACATAAGGATATTCACCAGTCCTTGGGTCATTTCTATCAATATAACTCTCCATATCCACTTAAGATATTTTTTCTACTCTTAATTATCCCATAATGGACAGGAGTATTCTGGCAGTTCCCCGTCTTTCACTCTTCGACGATTCGATAAAACCCTACTCTGCATAATATGTAAAAATTTATCCATAGCATCAAAAACATTATTAAACTCATATTTCCCCACTACACTAGCTCTATCAGCTGTCATATAAACTTCAAACTTATCTTCATTCTTTTCAATTCTAACTTGATATTCTTGTCGATTATTTTTCTCACCTTCGAATATAGCGTATCTTAATTCCTGATAACCTAGTAAATAAATGTCTTCTTCTAAAATTTTTTTACATTCTTTTAAATTATAATTCATCCATTTTATCTCCCTGTAATCTATTGGCAACTTGATTAGTAGTTACTTTTTTACTTATGTTCCTTTTTCAATAAATTTTAGCCTTTACGTTTATAAAATGGTTCATATTCTTTTGTAGTGTTTTTACCTAAAGGAGTATCCAGAGCTAATATATCAAGAATCTGCTCACTATCTAAAAACTTCTCCGTATATTCATTAAGTTTACTAAACAATACTTCTATATTTGGGGTATCAATTACTAACAGTAGACTTATTTGATTGTCTCTCACCATCTGAAGTAAAAAAGCACTTTTTATAGAACTATCTTTTCAAAAAAACTTTTACAATTTTCAACAAATAAATGAGGATATTTTTTAGGCAATCCTATAGAAATTTGTTCCCCTTTTTGGATATTTACTTGAGATTTTTCTAGATAATTTAAATTTTCTCTAGATAGTACTAAGTTATGACTGTATGGATTGATAACAATTCCAGATAAATTCAAATCAGCAACAAGGATATTAAAATATTCGTTAAATGTAAAAACAATAGGTTGAGATTCTTTTGTACTATCAAGATACAATTGAAAATTTGTCCAGTCTGTAAATACTGGCAAATACTCATTTTCTTTCTCATCTATTATCTTTACAATAGATATCTTATTCTCTTCTCTTATTATAGCTGGTAATAACAATTTGCTTTTCTGCATTTGCCTATACAACTCTTCTTCTACTTGTTTTGAGTAATTCGTTTTTAAAACTTTGATTATATTTAATAAATCATCGTTCTTCAACAATATTTGTTCATTCATATTTCTACCTCCGTGTTAATTTCAACTTCTCAACGTCCTTTGATAGATTTTCCAACTCTTTTAAAATATCATTAGAATAATCTCCCGTGTCGTCCACAAAATTTCTTGCTAAACTCAGAAAATTAATATTCATTTTTTCAATATCATTACTATTAATTTCATCTAATAATTTAGTAAGTGCTCTTTTAATACGAACAATACTGTAATAATCCGTCTCTTTTAAATTACTTTTTTCTATTAAGCTTAAAATTAAGTAACACTCATCTTTTATTTTTTTCATATATCCTCCTATTTATAAGGAATATCTTAAATCTTCTAATCCTAGCAAATAAATCGTTTTCTCGATAATATTTTTTCTTTTAGAGATTTAGACACTTATTTTATCCCACTTAACAAGTGTAATTTCTCATATCATCTCACTGAGGTGTCAAACTGGATTTGTTTTCCTCCAACTGCATCAAAAACCTTTACAATTGCTCCTTATTGAGGATTTGCTATACTCCCTTTAAATCAGCCATGTTTTTATTCCGCTTTCTTTTAAAAAGTTTTTAGATGTATTTTTCTACTCATTTTGTTCTCTCCATTCCATAATTAAAGGTCTGTCCTAACTGACTATCAAGTTCTTTATAACTTTCCTCTAACGCCTTAACTTTTTCATGATTCTTTGTAATGAAGACACCAAATTCTTTTTCTAAATCATTCATTAATTCTGTTATATAATTTTTTATTTCATTGCAAGCAACACCTGAAAAATTACTCGCTAAGTTGTTTCTAACTGCTAGTAATGCAATAGAAACTTCTTTTTGAGCCTTAATGTAACTATTTACATTATTCTCCACCTTTTTCAAAAAATGAGGATCTATTTTAATTTCCTCTCCCATCATTTCCCCTCCTGTTCTACAACCTTATATTGAATATCACTTAAATTAATTTTTATGTTTTTAGTGTCGATTTTTCTACCATTTTCGATTTCATCTGTCGGTTTTTCTTCTGGAAACCCTAAAATTACCGGTATAGCCATACTAGGCTTAAAATTTCCTGTTTGTTCTTTTGTAAGTTCCGGTACTGAATTGTCCAAAAATACCCTACCTTGCATTACATTGTTCTCAATACTAACTTGAAAACTAAGATCTTTAATTTCTGTTTTTGTACCATTTACGATTACAGCAGAACATTCTATAGCATCCTGCACAGGATCATAATATCCATAGTCTCCGATTAGTAATGTGATTGAATCATTAGTAATTAGTTGCTTTGTCTGGTCATACTTCTTTTTATCTTGCTCATACACTTCTAACGTTTCATCATTTAAATAATCTGCTTCTGGCGGCAACTTCACTGTTATAAGCTGTTCATGCTGTGGTTTCCCTTCATTACTCTCAATCTTTACTTTTTTTCCTTCTTCTTCAACACTTTTAGTCTGTTCCTTTGTATCTGTCTTTTCAGCGTCTCCATTTCCGCATCCCGTTAAAATTAAAGTGGCGGCAATCATTGTTACTCCTAATCCTTTTAACCAATTTCTATTATTCATGTTGTAACCTCTTATTTTTTATGTCTTATTCTATTAATTTTGATACTGTTAATTCGTGCTTCCCTTCAATACTTTAGAAAATCTCACTACTCTACTTGTTCAAATTTGAACTTATAATTATATATGTACAATTTTTTCTTTGTTTTCAACCAAAAATACTCTTTTCAAACCTCAAAATCCTTATGTACATTAAGTAGTCTAAGATAAATTTTCCATCTTAGACTACCCAAATTACTTTATATCTCTACACAATCAGAGTTTAAAGTCTGGTGGAACAGTTTTATTCCGTCTTGATTGATTTTCGGATCAAATTCCATCTCTTTTCTATATTTTTTATGGAAAGCGATATATCTCCAATCATCAACCAAGTTTTTAACTTTACTCTCGTTCTTTTTACCAGTCCCATATTTCTGTAATAATTTATGTTGCTAAAAAACCACGGACGCTCGCTTGCCGTTCATATCGTTCATGGTTCTAGCATATCATTTACCACTGTTTCTTAGACCTTGTAATTAATCATTCATATTTGTTTTTTAAATAACCTATTTGTTTGATTAATTCTGTGGCAGAACGTTCTATTTCTTTTGTATTTATATTATATTTGTGAATTCCGCCATTCTTCCGTACATATACAGTCAGATATACGGCACCCCAGTCTCTACGCAAGGCTACTTTTTCAATTTCATTCCACTTAAACCGTTTACCCCATCCCTCAATACCTTCTTGATTCACTTTAAGCAGTGGCTTACCCGAAAAAAAATGCTTAGCTACAGTAAAATAAGTTGGTGCCACGATAACTAAAAGGATTATTCCACAAGCACCTAGTAATAACGATTCTTTTATTTTAAATAAAATAAAAATTCCAAATAATAATATAGGCAAGGTATAAAGCAATTTAATAATTGTTTTCCCTTTATTTTGCTGAATTATAATCTCTGAAATTTCATTTGAATTCATTTTATTGAGTCCCTTTCGAATTGGATTTATATACTATACCTCTGTTTTAATGACGCCTTTTTCTAACAATATTTCTCGATCTTTCTCTGTTTCTGGTTCCCACCCGTTGTTCATCTTCCCGCGGATAAACCATGTATTATAATTGGATTCAAAGAGTAAAGTTACCATAGCCATGATAGCTATTCCGATATCTCTATCATAATTCAAAGTGATGAAAAGCCCCGCTCCATCTAATATTACATAAAGAACGAAGAATTTAATATCTCCTCGGAGTAAAGGACCAAAGAACGAAAGAAATACACAGGTCCAGCAAGAACCAACTTTTGTTGTAATCACATTTCCATCACTGGATTTTAAATTAATATACATTTTTTCCTCCTTTTATTTGTAACGCACATGGTGAAGTTGTTAGTAGTCTCATATAGATACTGCTGTCATTTTTATTAGGTAAAAAATCTTATATTTTTAACTGTTAACTTGCTTGATAGTTACCCACTGTATATTCTAGTTTTAAATCTCGAATTTTTTTCCAGCCTTTATATATACCTTTTGTTTCCCAGTCATCCCTCTTTGCTTCTACCTTGCTCTCTTTAACATATTCAACCGTCGGATCAATAATTTTATCTGCAGCAACGGAAATAATGGCGCCTGCGATAGCGCCTTTAACACCACTTACACCAAAACCAGATAATGCCGTAGTAGCTAATTTCCCAACAGCAAAATCCGCACCTTTTGTTATTGCTATACCGGTTAGATCTCCTGCAAGTCGAGAGGAATCTTTGCTATTTCCATAACTGTTAAAACTTTTTAGCGTGTCTGAGATGAGGTAGGCTGTTGAAAGGTATTTGGTTGGAGTGTCCAATTTTTTTCTCCTTGACCCCACTTTAGATATTTTATCCCCATATAAATCAGTTATATTTTTATTTTCTCCTTGATATTCAACTGTATCATCAATTAATTTCAAGTAAGTATCATCTACCAATGTTCCAAGTAGTGTGTCTCTGATATCTTTAATTGCTCCCACCGAACCTTTCGATGTAAGCATTTCTCCCAATCCTGAAATCTGTGAAATTTTTTGATATGATATCGCTTTCACATTTCCCATTAATTCTTTATAACCCGCAGAGTTAGGATTTCTAAACTCAGAAACTTGCTGTGCATACAATACTTCTACACTCATAAACAATTCTTCTATAACTGAATTAGATTTAGAGAGATTTGTGTTTATAAATTTCTTATATTCTATAAGTCTTTGGTTATTCTTCTCTATTCGTCCCCTCTGTTCAACGACATCTTGGTCTTTATCACATAAACTATTATTTTTCAGCACTTTTAATAGCTCTTCTGTTTCTTGCGTATACCTACCTGCTGCAATTTTAAGCTCAAGACTAATATTTTGAGCTTCGGCGATATTGAATTTTATTTTTCCGCTCATTTAGTCCTCTCCATTCCATAGTTAAAGGTTTGTCCCAACTGACCATCAAGTTCTTTATAACTTTCCCTTAACGCCTTAACTTTTTCATGATTCCTTGTAATAAATACACCAAATTCTTTTTCTAGATCATTCATTAATTCTGTTATATAATTTTTTATTTCGTCGCAAGCAATACCTGAAAAATTACTTGCTAAGTTGGTCCTAACTGCTAGTAATTCAACAGAAACTTCTTTCTGGGCATCAATGTAATTTGTTACATTGCTTTCAACCTTCTTCAAAAAATCTGGATTTACCTTAATTTCTTTTGCCATCTTTCTCCCTCCTATTTAACTGCTTTATATTGAATATCCTTTATCTTAACCTTTATATCTTTAATGTTAATTTTTTGAGGCTCCGCATTTTCCTCATTTTTCGGGTTCTCTTCTGAGAAAACTAAAATAATTGGTATACCCTCGTTTGGCTGGAATTTTCCTGTTTTTGCTTTTGTAAGTTCTGGAACTTTGTCATCTGAAAAAATTTTTCCTGACATTGGCTTATTCATTATTTCAGCTTTGAAGCTAAGGTCTTCAATATTTGTGTCAGTTCCATTCACAAGAATTGCAGAACATGTAAGACTGCTCCATGCCGGCTCATAATAGCAAAAATCACCTAATAGAATTGTAACTGAGTTATTAGTAATTAGTTGCTCTGTCTGGTCATACTTCTTTTTATCTTGCTCATACACTTCTAACGTTTCATCATTTAAATACTCTGCTTCTGGCGGCAACTTCACTGTTATAAGTTGTTCATGCTGTGGCTTCCCTTCATTACTCTCAATCTTTACTTCTTTTCCTTCTTCTTCAACACTTTTAGTCTGTTCCTTTGTATCTGTCTTTTCAGCGTCTCCATTTCCGCATCCCGTTAAAATTAAAGTAACGACAATCATTGTTACTCCCAATCCTTTTAACCAATTTCTACTTTTCATAGTTTAACCTCTTTCTTTTTAAACGCCTTTACTTACTGCGTTTGCTGCTGTTTTATCAATTTCTTCCACACTTTTACAATAGTCGACTATCACTTCTTTTAGGTTTCTAATTACTAAACTATATTGTTCCCCATAACTTACTAGCACTAATAGGCTCTCAGATAAAGCATCTGCTGCTTCCCCACTAATCTCCTGGCTACCTACTATAGTGCCCATTTTCTTATTGATATTATCAAAATTGTCTAGACTTGAAATTAGTTTATCTAATTTAGGATTAATACTTCCTTTATCCATTTTTACTGTTTTATCTGGCATTGGACTTACCATATTTCATCCTCCTATTTCAGGAAATTATTTTGCCGAAACTCTTTTATTAAACGTGTTTTTACACTGCCATCACATGATAAGTAGCTTAACTGATTTAATCTTTCATTATACTTTTCTTTAAATTTAATTGGATCGATTTCTGCAATACGCCATGTATAGCTCCTATTACTCTGATATTCTGCTTTATATGCTGCTTCAATTCGTTTGATACGAGCAGTAATTTTTTCATCAATTTCTCTTGCATATTCCGTTGTTTCTTTGATTTTCTTTCTAACTGCTTCATTTAATTTTCTGTAAGCATCCTCTGTTTTTGCATTTGACCAGGCACTTGCAAAATCATGTTTTTGTCTACATAATAACGCTTCTTCATTTTCCATCATTTCTAATTTCCCGGACAAATCAACCTTCAACTCAATTAAAACTCGTACACGTTCATCATAATTCAAGCATCTCATCCTCCTCTTCTGGAGAAACACCAAATTCTTCTTTCTGCCATTCTCTCATTCTCTTCACCAAGACTACCTCATCATCATCTACAAAACCTCTAAACTTCACATCTGTTATATCTTCTGCATCAAATGCCAAAATATTGTCATCCTTTGTCCCTTCTGGATAAACTACACCTCCATAATCATAAAATTCTTTTTCTTCATCTCCCTGAATTGTAATTAATCTACTCGTAATCATAACTTTCTTCAGGCTTTCTTTTAAATAAACAACGCTTCCAATAGGTAATATTTCTTTTGTTAGCATTTTCCTTACACCTCTTCTTCATATTTTGCAATTTTTATTTTTTGCCACTCTTGTCCTGCTATTACATAACCTTCCTCAGGTAATAATTCTTGTTCTCTATAAATATTAAACGAGAAGGAGAATGGGCTTGAATTCGATAGTCGATCAAAGAATATATAGTTTCTTTGAGCTTGAACAGCTTTATTCAAATCACCATATCCTTTAAATGCTTGAATCGAACCACTTAAAATTAAATAGCAACCATATGTTTTTCCATTGTTAATCATATCTATTAGAACTTTTTGGTCTTCTTCATCAAGAGTTTTTAGTAAGATATCGTAATCTCCTACGAAAGCAACTATATCTTTTAATCCTTGAATCATGGCAGTTACGCCTAAATTATCTCCTGCTTTTCGAAGTTCATCTGCTTTTTCAGTTCTGGATTGATAAATAGAGAGTACTTTTTTCATATTCTGCTTCAAATCCTCTGTGTTGTTACTGTATAAATTGGCTTTAGTAGACATTTCCACTAAATCAAAATTCGCTGTGTCGCTAATTAAGAGAGAAATATTTGGATTTTGCACAAGAGAATTAGCTACATTTTTATTTATGCTTACTAAGTTTCGTCCAATTACATCTGCAATAATTAGTACTCCGGTTTGCTTGTAATCAATGCCTACTGGTTTTACGTATTCAAAATCAACTCCGATAGGTATATTTCCATTTGCAACGACCTCTTTAGTTTCCATCCATTCACAAAAATCAGCTAGTTTAATTTTTTCTGGAATCATTGGTACGCTCTCTGGAAGTTCTCCTTGCCAACCTTCTCTCATTAATTTTGCTTCATTTCGAATACCTTCAATCTGTTGAATTGTTTCTTCTCCGTGCGATGGTAACGTCGTTTGAAATGTTGTAACTGTTTCTAATTTTACAAGCGCTCTTCCTGGATACTCTTCAAGTGGTGTATCCGTTCGACCAACAGTTGATGATATATCATTTTTATCAATTAGATATAAAGCAATCATTTGTTTAATATTAGTAGCCATTTGTGTTCTCAAACTCATATGCCTTGATGCGCTAATAATCATAAACATTCCAATGGATGCACCTTCACGAGTAATTTGAGTAATGATTTTTTCAAAATCATCCCCTAAGCCTGCATCTTTTACAGCGTCGTAATTATCTAGAACAACAATAATATTAGGTAGTTCTTTTCCACTTGCTCTTTCATACTGCTCTATATTTGCAACACGATATTGGCTAAGAAGCTTCTTCCTTGTTTTTATTTCATTTAGGCAGATTCGTAAAAATTTCTGTATTTTTTCAACTTCATCCACCATCATTGTATCAGCAATATGTGGCAGATCTACTAGAGGTAGCAACCCATTCGTCCCAAAATCCAACAAATAAACATGCAGTTGCTCTGGATTATGTTGACGCGCTAAATCCATCACTAAACTTTGCAAGAAGGTTGATTTCCCAAACCCTGGGCTTGAGAATACAGCCACGTGTCCATCTTTTGTTAAATCTAGTGTTAGTGGGACTTGTGCTTGTAATTCGGGTTGATCCAGTAAACCAATTGTTGCTTGAAGTGGTTTTTTCGGTTCTTTCCATGCTTCTTCAAAATTGACTGGATGTAAGTCTTGGGCGAAAATTCGTTCAGGTAGAGGCGGCAACCAAGGTCTCGGCAACGCCTCAATCCCAGAAGCCTCCGTATACGCATGAATATGATCAATCACCGCATCAAGTTCACTCGGCAACTTAGTCAAATCATCCTTCTTATCTAATCCGCTCAAATCCTCTGTCAAAATATCATACTGACCTAAATCATTAATCGCATAAATCGTCGTATCAATATAATCCGTGCTTTCCTTATCTGGCACGTAATCCGCACCACTCCAAGCACTTTGGAACAGTTCGTAAATTTCGTTATTACCAACTTGCAAGTACGAACGGCCTGGTAGTGTGATTTCTGCTGCGTCTGGTGTTTTCAAAATTTCGTTTGAATCGCTGGCGTTTTGTACTTTGAGGGCTAGTTTGAATTTGGAGTTGGACCAGATTTGGTCATCCACGACGCCACTTGGTTTTTGGGTTGCTAGGATTAAATGGATTCCGAGTGAACGCCCGATACGTGCTGTCGAAACAAGTTCTTTCATGAATTCTGGTTGTTCTGATTTCAACTCGGCGAACTCATCTGAAATAAGGAATAAATGCGGCATTGGTTCGGTCGCTTTTCCTTGTTTGTATAGTTTTTGGTATTGGTTGATGTGGTTAACATCGTGCTCGCCAAATAACCGTTGCCTTTTCTGCAATTCGGCTTTGATGGAAGCTAGTGCACGCATGGATTGCGCGCCGTCCAAGTTTGTAATTGTTCCCAGTAAATGTGGCATATTTTTAAATAAGTTCGCCATACCGCCGCCCTTATAGTCAATCAGCAAGAACGCGACTTCATATGGGTGGAAATTGACGCCAAGTGAGATAATGTAAGACTGAATGATTTCTGATTTACCAGAACCAGTTGTTCCGGCTACCAAACCATGCGGCCCGTGTGCTTTTTCATGTAAATTCAGTTGAACAATATCATCTTTTCCG
Organism: Listeria monocytogenes ATCC 19117; assembly: GCF_000307025.1. GTDB lineage: Bacteria > Bacillota > Bacilli > Lactobacillales > Listeriaceae > Listeria > Listeria monocytogenes_B. The sequence continues at coordinate 74,260 of NC_018584.1, read as the reverse complement.
CGCAAGCCAAGTGGTACAGCAAGACTCTTATACGTTTCATTTTTCGCCCAGCGTCCAGCAATGTTTAACTCTTCGACGCGCTCTACACCGTACATTTCAAGAAAAGTAACGGATTCTGGGATCGAGTTTTTCAAGTTTTGAAGATGGTTTAGCGGCGCAAGAGCCCGGCTGATTACTTCTTTGTCAAAATCTGCTGGCAAATGATCCGGCACGAACGCTCGGTTTACAAGGTCGCCTTGTTCCAAAATAATGTTCCCGCTCTTCGCATCACGAATATCCACGACCGTTTTCACGTGTTCTGGCAAGCTCTCCATTACGTCCTGTACGAACACTAAAGAAACACCTAGTTCGCTTGGATCTTCATTGAAGAATTCCATAACCGTGTGATCGAGTACTAATTTTTCGTCGGTAATTAAAACCACATAATGTGGCGTAAAGTATAATTTTTCCTGTTTGCTCGCTTGTTCAGTAAGCGCTTGTTTACGCTCTTTTAAAATTTGATAAAGCGAGTTCAACACTTGGTCGCGCGAACGTTCATGGTAAACAAAACCACGCACATTCACATCACGCATATTCGCATGCGGTAGCCAGCGCATCCAGTCCCAATCCGCTTTCTCTTCTTCTGGGAAAATCGTAATAAATTGCAAATCATAATAACTATGGAAAAGGGATGTTTGCATTACTAACATTTGCAGTTGTTCTAATACTAAACGGCGTGGCCCGATATACCCCACTGGTCCGTGCATTAAATCTGTCGCAACTGGCACTTCATTGATTGATAAATATTGCCCTTTAATTTTCACAGCTTCTTCTACAAGTTCGTCTTTTTCTTGGCTGAACTCTTCCTGTTGGAATTCCACGGAAAAGCTACTTGCTTCGTCGCCTCGACCAACTCGGAAAGTCAAGAAATCATGATGGAACATTGTTTTTTCGTAAATCCGCGAATCCACACGTAACGCCATTTTTTCTAGTTCAGTTACGTCTGGATAGTGATAGGTTAAAGCGTGACGCTGTTTTTCGCTTGTTTCGTGCAATTCTTTCGTTTTTCGTTTTAAATACAAATCGTAGCTTTCCACGCGTTGTTTGGAATCGATTTTGTATTTTTTACGTGATTTTATGTAGTTAAGAATCGCCATTGTGATTGTCACTGCTGACATTGCGATTGTCATAATAATATAAAGTCCACGTGGTTGGAAAATGGAAATCATGACCGTAATTGCCACCATGATAAGGGGTGGTAAAATAATTTTAATTAAGCCATCTGTTGGTTTTGAGGGTTTACTTGACGGTTTCGCCATGCTGATTTTTTCTTCTGGCGCACGGTAAATAATCCGCGGTGAACGGTGGTAATCCGGATAATCTTCCCCGAACGAATTGTCCGCAGCAAATAAAGGCGCTAATTTGCTCGTCACGCGATTTTTCACAGCTAGCACACTAATATCTTCTTTTCCGATTGTAATCGTCACACCGTCCGTATAGAGCTGATCACCCGGTTCTAGAACGCAGTCTTCCGTTACTAGAGAAAAGTTATGATAAACTTCGCCATTTAAGACTTGTAACTTAAACAGTTTTTCCTTTGCATCACGTAAAAGTATAAAATCTGATTTTGTATCATCTAATGTGACATCATTTTCTATTCCAACGCCAAATGTCACAGAAATATTCGTTACAACATCATAAACTTGTGTATGTAAATCTTGGCATAGATAGAATGCTAAGTTCTCTACATTTACAGCTTGATTCGCTTGGAGCGCTGTTGTTCCAGCATTCCAAGAGCCTTCATCGTATTTAACTTCAATCGCCTCAGCCAGTTCAGGATAAGTGATTTCGTGTTCGATTGTATTCCCAATTGTCACGACTTTTTCAGGAGACAAGTGGTTTTTATGACATTGCTGCCCGTTACTAACAATTAATAAAGCCTCTCTATTCATGGTCCATTCTCCCTTATTTTGCTTCTGTATTTGTTGTTTCATCTTCAGTTGTAGTTGATTCATTTACTTTTTCATCGTATTCTTTCAAGCTTTCTTCCAAAGTTTTTAGTTTTTCCACTTTTTCATCGCCGCTTAATGTTGTATCACTTTGTACCTGTTCAATTTGTTTTGTTAAACTGTACATCGCAAGCGTTGGGTCGTCTAAAAGTTTGGCAATATCAAGTGATTTACTAAATTCTCCGCGACCATTGTAAATCCAGTAAAGTAAGTTTTTGGCGTCAGATTTTAAGCTGATTGTATTCATAATGTTTTCTTTCTTTTTATCGCTCATTTTTTCGCCTTTAACATAGGAATAAGCTAATTCATATTGGACAGACTGCGGCATTTTTTCTGGATCCACATTTTCTAGACCTGTAATCACTTTATCGTAATCTGTTTTCAGGAAATTCTCGTTTGCCGTTAGTAAATCATTTTGCAGAGGGACTTTAACGAAGGCAAAATAACTTACTGGAATTGCAAGTAAAATAGCGACGATAATGAAACCAACCGCCAACCCACGGAAAGTACTGTATTTTTTCTTCGGTACGCTTGCCATATTTTTTTGAACCGCCGCATGTTCTTTCACGTATGCTTCTTCTAAAATAGTAGCAATATCTTGCACCGTTTTTGCATCTAATATACTCTTCTCAAATTGCGTTCCTCTAGCCCCTGATAGCGAGCCATTGTACAAGTTTTCAAAAGAGAATTTCTTAGAAAACATCGCAATAACGAAACATTGATATTGTTTGAAAAAAGTTTCTTCTGTTAGTTCATAAGGCGGTAATATATTTTTAATGCCCCGATGAACAATACTTGGCACTAGGTTAATATCGAAAATCAGATTATCCGGGTGTAAAAAGAATGTATAGCGCGTGTTTAACAATTCGCCTAAATCCGCAATATTCCGCAGTGCGCGCAGTTTATCTTCACGTCCCATTTTTCGAACTTGTTCAAATCCATAAGTACGTTTCGCAATCTCATAAGAAATTGTATACGAATCGCTATCACTTGAGATTTTTGCAGGAGTAAAATGTGTCGCAGGTTTTTCTAATAGTTCTAGTTGTGCGAGTTCTTTAGCGCGTGTTTTTGATTTTGGAAACGTAATGCTCCAAACTAGATCCTCATAAGTAAAATCGTAAGTTGTTCCGTCCATTTCAATTGTCTTATTCATCGTTTTTATTCTCCTTTTTTTCTATAAAATTTCTAAGATGTCTCCGTCCGCAATTTGAAAATTAGTCAATTTGTCATCATCGCTTAGTAATATCGCTTTATTCGTTGTTTTTATCGTACATTTGGACAAATCTTTGTAATCGATTTTGAGCGTTTCTGCCAAATTGATAATTAATGCTTTGATTGGTTGATGCACCGGAATTCGCAAATCATACTTGCTTGCTCCCCAATTAGTGAAATCAACTGTCACATTCATATGTGTGTTTTTAGCCATTTAAAACTCCCCGCTTTCTATTCAAAAACATTGCGCGCAGCCACATAAATCCCGCCTGCTAAAGCTACAAGTGTTCCTGCAATTGCTCCACCAACTGTTTTTTGTTTTGTTTTTTTCGTTTCATCTTCTACTGTTGTTTCCGTAGTAGTAGGTGTTTCCGTGTTTACAGCTGTTGTCTCGTACTCGTCTGTAAACAACTTCTCTTTCGTTTTTTTCACTGTTTCACCAGATGTAGATTCCTCTTCAAAAAGTGAGTCTTTAATCCGGTCATATTCCGCTTTCTCTGCCGCTTTTTCTTTGGCGATTTTTTCGTCCATTTCGTCAGTAAAAAGTGGAATTCCGTTCTTATCGAGCTCCGTTTCCTCCATCTGTTCTAGTTCTTTTGTTTTTTCTTCTTCTGTTTTTTGAAGTCTATCTGTTTTGATGTCCATTTTCCCATTGTTTTCTAAATAGCTATCTGAATCCGCAGCGAGAACTCCCGGAGCAAAAGCAAAACAAAGTAACATAAGTAGTGCTGCTATTTTAAATTTCATCTGAATCGTCCTCCTCTACTTCTTCTTTAGAACGGTGCCAGACAAATAGGTTGAGACCAGTAAATAATAGAGCCGCCCCAATCAAACTGTATACGACAATAATGTAATCTTTCTGGGCACTTAAAATCCCATTCAATAAGTATTCCATGTATTGAAGTGGCGAGAACGTTCTGAACGTCGCGAAAATAGATTCATTATCAATGTTAAGTCCAACTGCATCCGTTAAGAATAGATACAAACTTAAAACGAGTAAAATAATCGACATCCCAATCATGTTGAACTGACGTAATAAATATGAAAAAGCAGTAACTAACGTCATCATAATTAGAACGCAGACACCTATCCATAGGAACATCCCAATTTCTCCAACTTCAAAAATAAATCCTGAAATGGCGCCTATTATGAGCCCCTCAATAATCCCAACACAAATCGCTAGGAAAGTAATTGGAATATTTTTAAAGACAAGCGACATTTCTTTCTCAAATTCATTTAATTGTTCACGTTTTTTCTCTTGGTGTGAAATAACGTAGCTAGTGAAAATTGCCAGAATCGTACAAATCAAAATCATGAAGTATGGCATTGATTTGTCACCCGCAACAATAGTCCCAGCATTCATCTTATCGACCGGACTACTTAAGAAACTATATAGATTTTCATTTTGTCGATCACCAACACGGCTATTTTCCATAACCTTAGCGAAATTTTTCTGGAACGTTTCGTCGTCTTCCAATTTTTCGCTTAAATCATCGGATAGTGTAGATGCTTCTTTTACTAAAGTTTCTCCGCTTTGTTGAATATTTTTGGCTTCCTTATCAATCGCATCAAAAGTTTTGTACACGACTTCCGCTGACTTCAAATTACCTTCAGAAGTACCAGCTAACGATTCACTTTCCGCTAAAAGCCCGGCAAACTCGGAGCTTAATTGCAGTGCCATCGTGGCTTCTTCGCCAGATTTTTCTAAAACAACGCCATTTTCTTCTATTAAACCTTTGCTTGCCTCTCGCCAAGATTCTAGGTTTTGCAACGTTAACGCTAGATTTGTATTTAAATTAATAGCTTCTTGCGTCGTTTCGTTTAATCTATTTGTTACGTCTTCTGATCTGGAATTGGCCTCAGCCATTGTATTTTTGTAGTCATCAATTCGCTTCTCAAAAGCTTTGATTTTTTTCGTATAATCTGCCACAAACCGATCTGTAGTAAGATTTACAAAGCTACCAATCACATCTTCTTTATTAAAAATATAATAATACGAGGATGCTTTCGCAGAATTTTCTAATGTCACTTGATAATTACTAAAATCCGGTATTTGTCCAGAATCACTCGCATCAATTCCGTAATATAAATCAAATAATGCTTGTAGTTTATAGTAATCTTTTACTGTATTAGTAATTGCTTTTACAGAACTCTTCGTCTCATTCAAATATGTTGGTGCAGTGACCTTAATCGGTACAGGTTCTTTTCTAACTATTAATGAAGTATCCGGGGTAGTAGGATCAAGCTCTGATGGAATTGTTGGCATTTCACTATATTCTTTTTTCTCATATTGCTGCAGTGTAGCATTCCAATTTACAGCACCAATTAATGGAACATTCACACCTTCTCGCAACTTCGCTTTTCCGGTGATTTTAATCTCTGCCGGTGTACTTCCAAGCGCCTGTATACTAAGCTTTATGCCATTTTCTCCGTATGCGGTTTGTTGAACTAACTCTGGATTACTGCTTCCATTAACCAAACAATCAACATCTGAAAAAGTGAAATTTTCATCTAAAGTTAGAATTATTTCTGTTGGATAATCGCTACCTTCCACCGTATAGGAACTGCTTTCTAGCGTGACCCCTTCGGATTTCAATCGATTAATCGTATCGCTTTTCAGTGTGTCAGTTGGTAGAGTTTTGGGATCAGTCGTAAAGCTAAAACCTTCGCCAAAAGCACTGCGATGGTTACTATAATATTCCTTAGAGAGCGTTACAACATTTTTGTACATCTCTTCATCAAGCCCAATCGACGCTAATTGATCCGCATTATATGTTGGTAATGATTGTATTTCCTTAACAATCATTTTGTTAAAGCCAGCATTAATATCTTCTCCGGTCAAATCTTTAAGCCCAATTTCATTCAACTTATCCGAGTACTCGTTTTCTCGTAAAATACGCAACAAGTCATTATAAACAGCCGTCCGAAAATCATTTTCGAGCGTTCCCATAATCTCGGCATCCACCGCATCAATCCGTGCATTGGTTTCAGCTATATAGCTCTGTAAGGCCTGTGTTTGTGATAACAATGAATTACTATCTTCTAAAATTTGAAATTCTGAAGTCATTTTCGCATTGGCTTGTTCTAAAGCGGCCGTTTGCATTCGAATATCTTCTGCTGATAAAGTGCCATCAAATTTTGACAAGTTTTCTGTGAATTCTGCCCCAAAAGGAGCATTTTCCTCTTGTGTTTTTGTATAAGCATCCATGTTTTTCATATGTTCTTCGTTTTCTTTTTGAGAGAGATTTAGGCTTTCCTCAAATTCTTTCATAATATCTTGGAAACCTTGGAAGCTCTCTTTAGAAGTTCCTGTGTAGTCTTGCACCGTTTTAAACTGTTTTGTGTAGCTGGATAACGGATTATTTACATCTTTGTTGTAGATAGCGTCATACTTTTTCTCTTCTTTAACTAGGGTTCCAATATTATCCTGCGCTTCTTGTAAAGTTGTTAAAATGCTTGCAAAATAAACATCAATAATTCGTGAATTGAAATCTTCCAATACAGAAGCTGCTGTTTTTTCGGCTTCCGCTTTTAAATCGCTATTTCCTACATCGTTAACTTTGTAGCTAATTGTCACTTTTTCCGGGGCGCTCGAAGTCATTGACATTGCTTTTTCAGAAAAGTCACTCGGGATAACGATCATCATATTGTATACATCTCGTTTTAAGCCACTTTCTGCAACTCCGCGGCTAACAACGTACCATTCATGCGTATCATCTTTTTCAATACTTTTAACAAATTGATTACCAAACTCCACTTGTTTCCCTTGGAAGTTGTCTCCTTGGTCCTCATTTACGAGTGCGATGGTCATCTTGTGTGTTTTTTCACTATTATTTTTAGACTCCTTATTCGAACTTTGATTCAAAGCCAAATAAGTAATTCCTGCCGAAAGAAAAATCGCCAAGACTAAAAAGAGTAAAATACTCCATTTTACTTTCTTCATTCATGTCCCACTCCCGCTGTGTCTTTTTTATATAAATACCTTTTTAGGCATAAGCTTTCTATGTTTAGAAAAAGCCATGCAAAAAACTGCATGGCTTTTCGTAAAGCATCCAACGATATTTGTATGTATGCCCCACTTTTTGTTGATTTTAGAATCCGAAGTTTTGAGAAAGTTGTTGATCGTGCTCTTCTACTGCGTTTGCTGTCTTCTCAAGTTGATCGTTAATTTGATCCATTAAGTTTGCGAATTCAGTTACTTTTGGTTTTAATTGTTCAAATTGATCATCAAAACGCACAAAAGCTTGACCTTCCCATTCGCTACGTAGTTGTTCTTGTAGTTGACTTAAACGACTTAGAATATCCTCAATATCCCGACCACTTTGACCGTAAGTTTTCGCGCGATCACGTAGTTCGCTTGGACTCATACGAATTTGACCTGACATTCACTTCATCTCCTCTTATTATCTATTGTGAATAAGATATCACTCTCAAATTATAACATGAATTCACAAAGTAAAATGTGACAAAAATACGAATAAAACTCCTATAAAGACTTGATAATAGGTCTTTTAAAAACAACATCACTATACAAAAAGATGCCTTTTTCACAAACACCTTCCCCTTTTGTTAACTTTTTCAATTTTTCGGATAAAAAATTGTATACTTTTCCAGAATCACTATTATTTTTATACAGCAAAAAAGCCCATCCAAGAATACACCTTAGATGGGCTTGATATTTATTTTATTAAGCTAAACGCCAAACGCTTTTAATGACATGTGTTTGAGCGCGATCAGGGCCTACAGAGAACATAGAAACCTGCACACCAGTTAGCTGTGCAATACGCTCCATGTAATGGCGGCAGTTCACCGGAAGATCATCGAGTGATGTAACTCCAGTAATATCTTCCGTCCAGCCTGGAAGTTCTTCATATACAGGTTCGCAACGAGCTAGATCTTTCAGACTTGCCGGGAACTCTGTAATTGTTTTTCCGTCTAATTTGTAAGCTACGCAGATTTTAAGTGTTTCAATTCCTGTCAAAACATCCAGTAGTGTTAACGATAAATCTGTTAAGCCACTAACACGACGCGCATGGCGAACCACTACACTGTCAAACCAACCTACACGGCGCGGACGACCAGTCGTTGTACCATACTCATGACCAACCTCACGGATAGTGTCCCCAATAGTATCGAATAATTCTGTTGGGAAAGGACCATCACCAACACGTGTTGTATAAGCTTTCGCCACACCAACAACATGATTGATTTTTGAAGGACCTACGCCACTACCGATAGTTACGCCACCAGCAATCGGGTTACTTGAAGTTACAAATGGATATGTTCCTTGATCAATATCAAGCATAACCCCTTGCGCACCTTCAAATAATACACGTTTACCATCATCTAATGCGTCATTTAAAACAACAGATGTATCGCAAACATATTCTTTAAATTGTTGACCATAGTCATAATATTCTTCTAAAATATCTTCTAGTTTAAAGCCTTCTAGTTCGTAAAAACGTTCTAATAAACGGTTTTTCTCGCCAAGATTATGCTCTAATTTCTCTTTAAATGTTTCTTTATCTAATAAATCAATAATACGAATACCTACACGCGCTGCTTTATCCATGTAAGCTGGGCCAATACCTTTTTTCGTTGTACCGATTTTGTTTGCGCCCTTACGTTCTTCGTCAGCTTCATCAATACGAATGTGATATGGTAAAATAATGTGCGCACGGTTAGAAATACGCAAATTAGAAGTATCCACGCCTTTGTCATGAAGATATTTTAATTCCTCCACTAAAGCTTTTGGATCCACAACCATACCGTTACCAATGACACTAATTTTTTCTTTGTAAAAGATACCTGATGGAATTAAGTGTAATTTGTACGTTACGCCATCAAACTTAATTGTATGGCCTGCATTGTTCCCACCTTGATATCTAGCAATCGCTTCTGCATTTTCGGAAAGAAAATCTGTAATCTTCCCTTTTCCTTCATCGCCCCACTGTGTTCCTACTACAACAACTGAAGACATTTAAACACCTCATTTAATTGGTCTTTGATAGCTATGCGTTTTTCATAGCCTCTTCATTTTCCACTATACATTGTACCGTTTGCCACTAAAATAGTCAATGGATTTACGAACATTGATTTGTAAGGTAATTTTATCGTTCGCTTTTTTAATCTTTTTACGGGAATTTCAAAGTACATTAATAGTAATACGTTACCTTTTTGCATAAAATAAAAACCTTGCGAACTCCAAATCTAATTTGAATTTCACAAGGTTTCCTCATTAAGCCATTGCGTCGTCGTACCGCACTTCTAAATTCACAAACTTATTGTATTCTTTTACAAAGGCTAGTTTCACGTCACCAACTGGACCATTACGTTGTTTCGCAATAATAATCTCAATCGTGCCATCATTTTCACCTTCCCGGTCATAGTAATCTTCCCGGTATAAAAAGGCTACGATATCGGCATCTTGCTCAATCGAACCAGATTCACGAATATCTGACATCATTGGGCGTTTATCTTGACGTTGCTCTACACTACGAGATAACTGCGAAAGTGCAATTACTGGCACTTCAAGTTCTCGCGCCAAAGCTTTTAACGACCGAGAAATTTCAGAAACTTCTTGTTGTCTATTTTCGCCACCACGACCGCTCCCTGCAATCAGTTGCAAGTAATCAATCACAATCATACCAAGACCAGTTTCTTGTTTTAAACGGCGACATTTGGAACGAATTTCATTCACCCGAACACCCGGCGTATCATCAATATATATCCCCGAATTAGAAAGTGTACCCATCGCGATTGTCAGCTTTTGCCAATCATCGCTCGTTAAAGCACCCGTCCGTAAATTCTGCGCATTAATATTTCCTTCCGCACAAAGCATCCGCATAACAAGTTGTTCCGCACCCATTTCCAAACTAAAAATGGCCACATTCTCGTCGGTTTTCGTTGCAACATTTTGCGCAATGTTTAGGGCGAATGCTGTTTTACCAACAGAAGGACGCGCGGCAACAATAATTAAATCATTCCGCTGAAATCCAGCTGTCATTTTATCCAGCTCGTTAAATCCAGTTGGAATCCCAGTAATATCACCTTTGCGATTATGCAAAATTTCAATATCATCATAAGTTTTAACTAGGACATCTTTAATATTCTTGAATGCACCAACATTTTTACGTTGCGAAACTTCCAAGATACTCTTTTCCGCTTCGTCCATAAGCATATCGAGCTCGTCTTCGCGCGAATATCCATCTGTTGCAATTTGGGTAGCAGTTCTAATTAAACGTCTTAGAAGCGCCTTGTCCTCGATAATATGGGCATAGTATTCCAAGTTAGCCGCAGTCGGTACAGCACCGGATAATTCCGTCAAATAAGGCAAACCGCCCGCATCTTCTAAATTACCCTTGGCAGCAAGCGCCTCATATACTGTTAAAACATCGACAGCCTTCCCGTGGTCGTTCAAATCAAGCATCGTTTCGAAAATGATTTGGTGACCAGTTCGATAAAAATCATCCGGCATTAAAATTTCAGAAGCGGTAATCAGCGCATTTGGCTCAAGAAATATCGCGCCCAGTACAGCTTGTTCGGCTTCAATATTTTGTGGTGGTGTTCTGTCCTGGAAATTATTATCCACTGTCTTACGCTCCCTTAAGAAAAATTATTCTTCACTCACATGTACATCAAGTGTTGCCGTTACTTCATGGTGCAACTTCACCGGCACCTTCGTATGCCCTAAAGTTCGAATTGCCTCTGGTAGATCCATTTTACGTTTATCTATTTTAATACCATGTGTTTTTTCAAGCGTTTGAGCAATTTGTTTAGATGTAATAGAACCAAACAATCTGCCGCCTTCACCAGACTTCGCTTTTAATTCCACTGTTAAATTTTCCATTTTTTCTTTCAAAGCTTTTGCTTCAGCTAGTTCTTCAGCAGCTAATTTATCTTCTTTTTTCTTTTGCGCTGAAAGAGTGCTTAAAGCCGCATTATTAGCCTCAACTGCGTAACCATTTTTAATTAAAAAATTGTTTGCATAACCATCAGCAACATTTTTAGTTTCACCTTTTTTACCTTTACCTTTTACGTCTTTCAAGAAAATAACTTTCATAATTATGTTTCTCCCTTCCAATACGCATCAATGGCGCTAATTAATTGTTTTTCTGCTTCTGCAATTGTAACATCTTTAAGCTGTGTGGCTGCATTCGATAAATGTCCGCCACCGCCTAGTTTTTCCATAATGACTTGCACATTGATTTGACCAAGCGATCTCGCGCTAATCCCGATTAATTTATCCGGACGTAGCGTAATAACAAAGGATGCCTGCACGCCTTCCATCGAAAGCATCGTATCTGCCGCCTGCGCAGCTATAACTGTGCCAAATTCCTCGTCTTCATGTCCAGTCGCAATCGCCATACCATCATGATAAATTTCAAGCGACTCAACTAAACGACTCCGCTGAGTAAAAGTAGTAATATCTTCCTTCAAAAATTGCTGAACCAAAATCGTGTCCGCACCAAGCGACCGTAAATAGCTCGCCGCATCGAACGTTCGCGACCCAGTCCGTAGCGTAAAGTTCTTCGTATCAACCACAATCCCGGAAAGAAGCGCCGTTGCCTCGATTTTCCCAACCTGCTCTAAATCCGGTTGATACTCAAACAGCTCCGTAATCAATTCGGCAGTAGATGACGCATATGGTTCGATATAAACAAGCACCGGGCTTCCAACAAATTCCTCTGAACGACGATGGTGATCGACAACCACCACATTCGTAGCCGAGTCAAGCAATTCCTTATTAATAACCATCGAAGGTTTGTGCGTATCAACAACCACAAGCAAACTCTTCTCCGTGATATTTTCTAGCGCGACTTGCGGTGTAACTATATTTTTAATCACATTTGGATATTCTTCAATTTCATTCATTAATCGCTTCACATCTGGACTCATTTTGCCAGGTTCCACGACCACATAAGCATTCCGATCATTCATCTCCGCAATCCGCATCACTCCAAGACTCGAACCAATTACGTCCATATCCGGATAGCGGTGCCCCATAACAAAAACTTGGTCACTTTGCGTAATCAACTCTTGCAAGGCTTGCGAGATAACACGTGCGCGAACACGAGTCCGTTTTTCCATCGGATTTGTTTTCCCGCCATAAAAACGCACTTTTCCTTCAGGTTGCTTAATTACGACCTGATCTCCGCCACGCCCTAAAGCAAGGTCCAGACTAGACTGTGCCAAATCGGCCAGCTGAATCAAATCATCTTCCTTATAACCAATCCCAATACTAAGCGTTAATGGAATATTTTGCTTCGACGTCCGTTCGCGAATCCGGTCCAAGATTTGAAACTTCTCTTCCTCCAACCGCTTCAACATTTCCTCCGTCAAAAAGGCCATAAAGCGGTCTGTCGAAATCCGTTTCAAATAAATACGATGTTCTCTGGCCCAGTTAGTCAACATCGACGTCACCAAATTATTTAAAGCACTGCGACGTCTATCATCCATGCCCTGCGCCCATTCATCATAATTATCTAAGAAAATAACCGCAAAAACAGATTTATTCGCCTGAAACTTCTTATTTAAATCATAATATTCTGTTCGGTCATATAAATACAAAATCCGTTCCTTACGCTTTACTATCGTATCAAAGCGGTGATCACGCCAAGCAATCGACATAATCCCCTTCTCATCATTCCCAGTAATAACGTCCAAAAATTCAGGTCCTACTTCTTCCAAAGATTCCCCAATTAGCTCTGCCTTATCAAAGTATTTCGACATAAACGGGTTAACCCATTCGATTTTGTAATGTTCATCATACAGAAGTATTCCCATCGGCATCTCAACAAGCGCTTCTTCTTCACTACGCTTAATCCGATACGTTAAATTAGAAACATATAGTTGCACATCTTCATTCAAGCGATATTCAAAATAAAACATCGCAACCGTAAGAATAATTCCGCCAACAACAACTAACGCCGATAACCACCACGAAAAAAAGAACGTGATTACGCTCAAAATAATTGTCGCTGCAATCAGACCGTATAGTGGATATTTAAGCATTCGTTTTTGAAAATAGCCTGACATTTCATCCAGCTCCCCATTTTTTTACATACCTTTTGTCTGAATTTGAGTATCTATATCATAACATAAACTTAACTAACAATTCATCACTATTATTTTACCTATATTTACCCATTTCATCAAATCCAAACTTGCCACTGTACAAAAAAAGCGACCTTTAAGGCCACTTTTATAAACTCAAGCTTTTAATTAATTTCGATGATGCGTAACAATTTTCACCGTTAGACATCTTCACCACACCTTTTGTCGTATCCAGCTCATGAATATTTTTCTTATTCACAATATACGACCTGTGGCACCGATAAAATGATTCGTCCAACATTTTCTCGATATTCTTCAACTTACCATAAAATTCCACTTGGCGATTTTTGCCATGTAAAATTACTTTATGAATAGTTGGGGCTGTTTCAAAAAATAAGATATCGTCTAAAAGTTCATGAATAATCTTCTTATCCGACACTTTAAACGTAAAATACTTCTGCATATCTTGATCATTGGAAATCCGTTCTTCTGCTTGCTTCATACAGGCAAGTACCCGGTCATGCAGCAAATCAATATCGTCTTTAATAATGTAATCAAGCGCTTCCACCTTATACGTGAAAGTCATATAACTTAACTCCGCATGTGTTGTAATAAAAATAATGAAACCACGCGGATCAAACTTCCGAATTTCCTGAGCTAATTCAAAACCATTCATGTCCGGCTGCCCTAAATCAATATCTAAAAAATAAAGCCCCATACCTTGATGTGTAGGCATTCGTGATACTAACTCAAACGGATCTCCTGTTGAAAGTTCTAACTTCATATCAAAATGTTCAACCATAATATAGTCTTCAATATATTTCGTTAACCTTTCTCGCTGCATTCTGTTATCTTCACAAATAAAAACCGGTAGCATAAATTCATCCCCATTCTTCTACATAATTTCTAATTCTTGAATAACTTCTCTATCGGTCACTTTCGTATCTAAGGCAACGTGCGAATATTTCTTCATAATTTCCCGCAAACTAGCAAGGCCTAATCCACGACCCTCTCCTTTTGTAGAGAAACCTTCTTCAAATATTTTATAAATCGGTGGCATATTTACTGGTAAACTATTCGCAAATACAATAATTATACTATCACCTTTTTTCACAAAAGCGATTCGTATAACTGGATTTTCACAAGTTAGCGCCGCTTCAACCGCATTATCTAGCAAAATCCCGACAACTTTGCACAAATCTATGCTATCCATCGAAATCTTATCAATCGGTTCAACTACTTCTAAAATTGCATCAATTTTCAACTCTTGAGCTCGTATTAATTTAACAGCTAGCAAACCCTTTAGTTCAATCACATGAATATTTTGAAGCAAAGAAATCTTATAGTTGTTAGATTCAATTGTTTTATTTATAGGTACAATATTATTTTCAAAGTAATACTTCAAACCCGGCATATCATTATTATCAATATATCCAACAAGTGTTGACAGGATATTCACATAATCATGACGAAAAACGCGCATTTCTCTATGCAGGGACTCTAATGTAGTAACATAATCCTGTAACTGTTCTAGCTGCTCCTTCTGATTCTGTACTTTAAGTTCGTTGGTTGCTGTATTAATAACAACCGTCACTATAACTATTAACAAAATGGTGTACCCTGTAAAAATAAGGGTATTAATCTTCAAAACTGATCCATCGAATCCCGCTATTGATCCCGCATAAATGTTCATATAGAATGCTAAGACAGTAAGAGCAACGATAGAAAAAATAATATATGCATATTTTCTATGTTCTACAAATCTAGAAATATTAACTTTTTCAATCAATTTTCTAAGAAGAAACGAAAATACCAACAAATTCGCCAACATTCCCGCACAATAAATTAACGTTGGTAACAGTTCATTAAATATCTCATCATATTTAAAGTTCAAGCCCGGTACTAAAATAAAACCTACTATAGAATCACTAATAGTAAGTAAAATAATAACCACAAGCGTAATAGAAGCTGAAACTACTACATTTTTATTTTTCCAATATAAGGCACTTACAAAAACAATCAATACAAAAATCATCGACCAGTATTGAACTAATGTAAATAAAGGGAAGGCTAGCATAGCAATTGCTATAGTAACCAATCCCTCTTTAATTGAAAAAACTTTGTTTGTTAAAATCTGGATTGCAATAAAAATACCCGTTATCTGTATAATTGCCATCAAAATACTAAACATATTAATCCTCCACTGTCTAAAATATCTATGTTTAAATATGTAAGTTTGCCTTCTTTTTATTTTAGCATGAATTTTGATGTTATACAGTTTTAAATTTATTTATTTTCGTTTTTCTCTTGCATTTTCACAAATGGACTTTTTGGTTCGTATACAAACATGAAACAAGCTTTACTCATAGAAGAATCCGCAACTTTCATGGATTGTTCTTCTAGTTTTCTAGAAAGGAATTTACCAACTGATTTATTCATATTTTTCATAGTTCCGATACCTCCTTTTCAATAGTTTGTAAGTAAGTGGATTAATACTTATCACCTGAAACAAAGATCCTACCATGATTAATGTTTTCATCTCTGCGAATGGTATTAGCAACGCAATTCCCGTTAAAATTAGCGTCCCTATCATCGCTTTTCTTTTTAGTGTTTTCCGGTGTTCTTCACCGATTAAAGGCAAACTTTCTGTGTCTGCCGGAGCGAATAGAAACATGTTGAGCAGTATAAATCCAAATGTACCTAAAACAATCCAATTATTAGAGGGGATATTTTGAAAAACAAATGGCGCAAGCACAAACATCATCAAGCTAATTAACGTGCAATTCAATGTTTTGGTTGCATGTAATCCAAAAGAATACCGTCTGAGCCATAAATATGACAGATGTACTGTCACTGTTTGCAGTAATAACCCTGTTACTAAGGCAATACCGTATACGAGAGCAAACTTCATGACATTAATTAGAATTATTTCCAGTCCATATTTTACTTTTAAATAACCTTCTTCATCATCTTTCCAGCGGTCTTTCGAAATCAGCACATCCGCCATTCTTTCTGACAAAGGGACTTTTGCAGTAAAATTACTCAACTAATTCACCTCCACTAATATTTTACAACGAATTTACCCATAATAACCAAAAATGTAATGAAATGTCCGATTCTTGTCATGAACGACCAAAAAAGAGCAAAATTGCCGATTTTTTGGATACATTTCAGAATATTCAATCGTGTAAAAAGGACTGTATGATAGGTTTAAAAACCCATATTAATATTTTATTTAAGTAAGTTTATTCATTAAAAAAGCCAACTGTAAAAGAATGTTCACAGTTGGCTTTTCCATTTTATTAATCGTCTTGTTCCGTTTGAAGAATTTCTAAAGTTTTTGCATTTAGTTTGATTTCGTATTTGTTATTATCTTGTTTTACTGTCACTTCATAATAAGTTGTATCTAATTCTCTTTCTATTTTCCAACTTGTTACGTCACCAGCTTGTTCAGAAACAGCCTTATCCATGGCTTCTTTTGGTGATTTAATTCCATCTAAGCTAAGTTTTTCGTTTTCTTTTTCAACTCCACCTGCATCTTCTCGGTCAAGTCGATCTGTTTCATCACTTAGTTGTTCTTTTGTTTCAGCATTGAATTTCATTTCGTATTCATTATCATTTGAAATCCCATCAACTTTATAGACATATTTTCCCAAGCTTTTCTCTAATTCAACGCTAGATATTTCTGCATCACTATGTTTGTCTTTGAATGCGTTAATCGCGTCTTCATAACTCATATCGAAGCTTTTGTTTTGCAAGCTATCTGATGAACTTTCATTATTACTGCTTTTGCTACTAGTAGTTTCATTGCTGCTATTATTTGATGATGTATCCTTATCATCATTAAAACTACATGCTGATAATGCTCCTACTAATAATACCGTCATCCCTACTGTTGCTAATTTTCTATACATAATTGTTTCCCCCTGTGCATTTTTTTACTTCTATATAAGAATAACATGAATAAATAGCATTAACTTCCTTCTTAGGTCCTAGGTTCACATGATCCAAGGTCTAATTTATGAAAAAACAGTCTAGAAATGAATTCTAGACTGTTAAAATTAATTTATTTTTCTTCAGCAACAAATGGTAGTAATGCCATTTGGCGTGAGCGTTTGATAGCAACAGTAAGTTTACGTTGATATTTAGCGCTTGTTCCAGTTACACGACGAGGTAAAATTTTACCACGTTCGGAAACGAATTTTTTAAGAAGTTCTACATCTTTATAGTCGATATGCGTAATACCATTGGAAGTAAAGTAACATACTTTTTTCCGACGGCGTCCGCCTCTGCGTCCTCCAGCCATTGAAAGTTCCTCCTATCTTAAAGTTCAAACCGCTAAAATGAATTTAGAATGGCAAATCGTCATCAGAAATGTCGATTGGCTTACCATCACTTGCAAAAGGATCATTATTAGTGGATTGATAATTTTGATTTTGAGATTGTTGCTGGTCCTGTCCGAATCCACCGTTATTTGTAGGTGCTTGTCCGAAGTTATTTCCACCGCTATTATAATTATTGTTGTTATTGCCACTTTGATAGTTATTTCCGCCACCGCCATTAGAATTACGCGGTTCAAGGAATTGAACACTCTCTGCTACAATTTCAGTCACATAAACACGTTTACCGTCGTTCCCCTCGTAATTACGAGTTTGAACACGGCCATCAACGCCCGCCATGCTTCCTTTCTTCAGGAAATTAGCAACGTTTTCTGCCGGTTTACGCCAAACAACACAATTAATAAAGTCAGCTTCTCGTTCTCCTTGTTGGTTAGTGAAAGTGCGATTTACAGCTAATGTAAAAGTCGCAACAGCCACACCAGCTGGAGTGTAACGTAATTCAGGATCTTTTGTTAAGCGTCCTACAAGTAC
The DNA here is from genome assembly GCF_000307025.1 of Listeria monocytogenes ATCC 19117. GTDB lineage: Bacteria > Bacillota > Bacilli > Lactobacillales > Listeriaceae > Listeria > Listeria monocytogenes_B. The sequence goes on along the minus strand of NC_018584.1, from coordinate 56,133 downwards.
TACACGATTCATCATGCAAAACCAACCTCCTCTCGTTTAGTAAATCAAGGTCCTAGCCTTGAATGAATTCTTATGCTTCTTCTTTAATTACCATATGACGAATGATATCATCAGAAATTTTAGCTAAACGGTCAAATTCGTTGATAGAATCTGCTTTATCAGCGTTTAATTTCACGATGTGGTAAAAACCATCACGATAGTCATTGATTTCGTATGCTAAGCGACGTTTACCCCATTCTTTTGATTCGATGATCTCCGCACCATTTTCAGTTAAGATTCCGTCAAAGCGTTCTACAACAGCTTTTTTCTCATCTTCTTCAATGTTTGGGCGAATGATGTACATAATTTCGTACTTTCTAGCCATCTACTCTACACCTCCTTGTGGTCTTAAGCGGCTCTGATATAGCATGAAACCATACCATATCCCTGAAATTCAGACTGCCTTTAGCAAGCCTTAAAATCAAGAGCGAGCAAGGAATAATTTATAATTACTCACAATAAAATATTATATCATAGCGCTAACTAACCAGCAAGATATTTCTCGAAAATTCTGGTTTGAAAACACTATAGCACATCTCAAAATAGCCGGCAATACTTTTTACGAAAGTCTTGTTTTGCAGGGGAATTCTCGTTTTTAAAGACTTATTTTAGATTTTCTCTAACAAGCGGCATCGTCATACATCTTGGCCCCCCGCGGCCTCTAGAAAGCTCCGAACTAATCACTTCATGAACCTTAATACCCGCACTTCTTAACAGATCGTTTGATACTTGATTTCGATCATATGTAATTACTTCTCCAGGAGCAATTGCTAACGTGTTTGCCCCATCATTCCACTGCTCTCGCGCCGAAACAATTACATCTTCTCCGCCACAAGGAATAAAATCAATTTCTGGCTCATCCAAAACCTCCGCAATCACGCGCTGAAAATCTCTTCGCGGAGTAATTTCTAATCCATTCTCACTTTTTTCTAAAATGTATATATTAAGTTCTCCTTGTTGATTTTGAATTGCTGGATGAATCGTGAACTGTGCAAAATTAACCATGGTGAAAACCGTATCCAAATGCATAAATGACCTTGTTTCAGGAATTTCAACAGCTAAAACTCGTTTAATTTTTGGAGAACGACTAAATAAACTTTCTGCAAGCCGTTCGACTGCTCGTGCATCCGTTCGCTCAGATACACCGACAAGAACAGTCTCTTCATTTAGAACTAACTCATCTCCACCTTCTAAAGAAAACGGCTCTCCGCGCCCTGACCATACCGGAATTTCTTGATTACTAAAACGAGGATGATGTTTCAAAATCAGCTCGATAAACATCGACTCTCGCCTTCTAGCTGGCTGGAACATTCTATTAATCGTCACACCGTTACCAATAACAGCTGCTGGATCTCGAGTGAAATACAAATTTGGTAATGGATCTAGGAAAAATGGATATTGTTCGTCCATCATTTCATTTAAGTGTTTCTTTTTGCGTTCGGGGATTTCTGATTTTTTTAAACCGGACATAAGTTTTCTAATCATTTCTTCCTCGTCAAAAGACATCAAATAATCTCGTACATATAGCGCACTTTCGTCCATTTGATTGGATTCTTTAATCATTTTCGTTAAAAAAGACTCTTTATTGTTAGCTTCTCGTAATGCTTCAGCAGCTAGTTTTTCTAAGTAGAGTACTTCGATGTTTGAATCTTTCATTGTTTTAGCAAAAAAATCATGTTCCTTCTGCATCATTTTTAAATACGGTATATCATCAAATAATAAAGATTCTAGGTATTCTGGTGTGATATTTTCGAGTTCAGAACCCGGCCTCTTTACAAGAACTGTTTGGAGTTTGCCAATTTCAGATGTAATATTCAATGCTTGTTCCATTTTCATCACCTCTTCCTAACTAATTACCCCAAAAGTTTGTCATGTATGCGAGAGATTTCCCGGGAAATAAAAAAAGCACAGAGATTATTCTGCGCTTTTTTTGTCCATTTTACTTTTAATGAACGAAACTACCATTGGGATAACGGAAACTACGATAATTCCGATTACTACTAACGAGAAGTTGTCTTTAACGATTGGGAAGTTCCCGAAGAAGTAACCCGCGAGCGTACAAAGTAATACCCAAACAGTTGCCCCTAAAATATTATAATTTAAGAAATAACGATAATTCATACGGCTTGCTCCAGCTACAAATGGCGCGAACGTGCGAATAAAAGGCATGAACCTAGCAATAAAAATTGTTTTTCCACCATGTTTATTGAAGAACGCCTCCGCTTTTTCCATTTTTTCTTTATTTATTAGTTTCCCAAACCAGCTATCTTCTGGTATGGATGTTCCAATCTTTTTACCGATATGATAGTTCACTGTATCGCCTAGAACTGCTGCTAACCATAAAGTAATAATTAGCGGAACAATATGTAAAATCGAACCATCTAATACAGATAATGCACCGGCTGCGAATAGTAATGAATCTCCTGGTAAAAATGGAAATACTACCAATCCAGTCTCTATAAAAACAATCAGGAACAAAATAATGTAAGTCCAAATTCCAAAATTATTTATAATCTCCACTAAATGTTGGTCAATGTGCAAAATAAAATCAATGATATAGGTAATAAAATCCACCAGGCACTCACTTCCTTTTCTTTTTTTAAAAGTCAAAGTTCATTTTACCACAAGTCAAGTCTCCTTGTATCAGACTTGTGACTTATTTATCAATTCTTAACAATTAAAAACTACTAGTTTCATCTTCCATAAACTGGTATAAGATTAGCTCCATAATTGCAATTGTAGAGATGCGAGAAGTAATATCTAAATTATTCATTTCAATTTCATCTGTAAAAATATATAAATTAATATCACTCATATTTTGAATAATATTATTATCAGCCCCAGTAATCGAAATCAACATGGGCGTTTCATTTCTGCTTTTTAGTTTTTGGGCAGTTTGGATTAATTCAATGTCATGTCCACCGTACGTAAGGATAAAAACTAAATCATCTTTACCAATATGCGGCAATACAGCTTGGCGATACTGATAATCTTCAGGAAACTCTACCAAAAATCCGCTCATTGTATAGAGATATTTGATGTATTTCGCAGCATGTTTACTCAGCCCTTTAGCAAAAAAATAAATTCGCGGTTTGCTTACTAGTTTTTTGGTGATTTTCTTGATTTTACTTGGTTCTAAAACTCGGACAGATTCAATAATGTTTTTCAAATATTCTTCACGATAATCCGACTGTTCTACGACAAATGGGGACGGTTTTAGCTCTGTATGCCCAAGTAAAGTGAACTTTAAGACTGTTGTAAACTCGCTATAACCAGTAAATCCAAGCTTTCTTACAAAACGCAAAAAAGTTGTTGTTGAAACAAAGCATTCTGCAGAAACTTCTCGAATACTTTGATTTTTAATTAAATTCATATTCTTAACGACATAGTCAAATAAAATCCGCTCATTCCGAGTTAGGGAAGCTACAGTCTTACTGGAAATTTCGAAAAAGTCCATACTTCAAGTCTCCTTTTTATTCACGTATCGTACTTTTATCAGGGAGATGTTGCGTGATACAGTGAATATTTCCGCCGCCTAGCAAAATCTCACGTGCTTTAATCCCCACAATTTTTCTATCAGGATATAACTGTTCAAGTAATTCCTGCGCATCTTTATCTTTTGGATCATCAAACAATGGGAAAATAATAGCACCATTCGCTGTATAGTAATTTACATAACTAGCAGCTAATCGATCTCCAGCCTGTCTAGGGAAAGTTCCATTAATCGCCTCCACACCTTCGCTCTCTGTTTGCGTAATAAGTACTGGATCCGGACAATGTAGTTTATGTATTATAAAAGTTCTTCCCTTAGCATCTGTTTGGTTAGCTAAAATATCATAGCATTCTCTTGAAATTTCATACTGCGGATCACTTTTGTTATCCGTCCACGATAAAACAACTTCGCCAGGTGCCACAAAGTTAAAAATGTTATCTACATGTCCGTTTGTTTCGTCAAGATAGAAGCCATGCTTAAGCCAAATTACCTTTTGTACATGGAAATATTTTTTTAAAGTTTGTTCGATTTCTATTTTGGTTAAATTCGGATTCCTTCCTTCTGATAACAGACACTCTTCTGTCGTAACCAGCGTCCCTTCACCGTCTACATGAATGGAACAACCTTCTAAAATAAAATCATTCTGTGAGTAGTAATCAAGTCGCTCTAAATCACAAACTTTTTTTGCAATTTGATTATCTTTATCCCACGGAAAATATAGACCATCAAGAAGACCACCCCAAGCATTAAATCCCCAGTCAACACCACGCATTTCTCCCTTATCATTCACCAAAAAACTTGGTCCATAATCGCGTATCCACGCATCATCATTACTCATTTCGATAACACGAATGGTATCCGGAAGTTCTTTACGAGCATTTTTATATTGATTTGGTGATACAAACATAGTGACTGGCTCAAAATTTGAAATAGCGACTGCAACTTCTTTATAGTTTTGTTGCGCTGGCTTTCCACCAAGCCGCCAGTTATCAGGTCTTTCTGGCCAAATCATGAAACAGCCAATATGAGGTTCGTATTCTCCTGGCATTCTGAATCCGTCCTCTACCGGCAACCCTTTCAGTTGTCCCATCCTCATTCTCCTCCTATTACTTCATAACCACATTATACATGAAATACTGTTTTACAAGACAAAAACCGAGTAACAAGTACCCGGATTTCGCCCTATTCTACTAGCCCGCAATAATCACTGTCCCTGCCCCATGTTCTAGCATGGCGCCAATATTTTCAAGCGAGGTGATTATTGCTTTGGCATTTGGTCTTTCTTTGACAAAAGCTGTTGCTGCTTCGATTTTGGGCAACATACTTCCTGCTGCAAATTGTTTCTCATCAATATATTTTTCTAATTCTGAAACGGTAACTCTTTCAAGTTTCTTTTGATTTGGCTGATTATAATTGATATAAACATTTTCCACCCCTGTTAAAATAACCAACAAATCCGCACTAATTAGTTCTGCAAGTTTTTCAGAAGCAAAATCTTTATCGATTACGGTCTCTACCCCAGATAAATCAAGGCCATTTTCAACGACCGAAACTCCGCCTCCACCAGCAGAAATAGTCACAACACCACTATCAACCAATTGTTTAATAATTTGATGTTCTTTAATACTAAGCGGGCGAGGAGATGGTACAACTTTACGGTAACCTCGACCAGCGTCCTCAAGAAATATTGCACCAGTTTCTGCCATTTCCTTTTCAGCCTCTTCTTTAGTAAGAAAAGGCCCAATTGGTTTGGTTGGTTTTTTAAAAGCAGGATCATCTTTATCCACAACAACTTGTGTAATTAATGAAACCGCTACTTTATCTAGCCCGTGTTTTAAAAATGCTTTATCTAACGCATTTTGCATCCAGTAGCCAATACTCCCTTGCGTCATTGCGACACACGTATCAAGCGGCATTGCTGGATTCTTTTCAGAAGCTCCCGCATGTTGTTGCAGCATCAGGTTGCCTACTTGCGGTCCATTTCCATGCGAAATAATTAAATCATCCCCGTTTTCGATAAATTGCACCAAATATTCGGCTGTTTTTTCAAGTGCACTTTGTTGCGCTTCAGCACTGGCATCACTCGATAAAATTGCATTTCCACCTAGTGCCACGACTATTTTTTGATTCATGCTGTTCACTCCTTATCCTCTTGGCACCTGTTGAGTAATACAGTGAATATTTCCGCCACCAAGTAAAATTTCTCTTGCTTTCACACCAACCACTTCACAGTTTGGATAAAGTTGACGTAATTTTTCGCGGGCAAGTTCATCATTTGGATCCCCAAATAGCGGGAAAACCACTCCACCATTCGCTGTGTAGTAATTAATATAGCTTGCTGCCAGTCGGTCGCCTTCTTCCCGTGGTAGCGTTCCTTCCACAGCATCTACACCTTTACTTTCTTCATCGGTAATTAAAATTGGTTTTGGTACATTTATTTTATGCACTTCTAATTTGCGCCCTTTTGCATCGGTTTCATTCGATAAAATATCAAAGCATTCTTTAGAAATTTCATACTGCGGATCAGTTTCATCATCTGTCCACGCGAGCGCTACTACACCTGGGCGTACATAATTGAAAATATTATCTACATGACCATTCGTTTCATCTAAATAAATTCCTCGTTTTAACCAAATAATTTTTTCTAAATTTAAATACTCTTTTAAAACCATTTCGATTTGCTGTTTTGAAAGTTGTGGATTGCGACCTTCTGATAATAAGCATTCTTCTGTCGTTACAAGCGTGCCTTCACCATCGACATGAATGGAACCTCCTTCTAACACAAAATCAGCTAAGCGATAACGATCTTTTCGCTCTAATTCGCATATTTTTTGAGCGACTTGATCATCTTTATCCCACGGGAAGTACAAACCATCGACCAATCCACCCCAAGAGTTAAATGACCAATCCACACCACGTACGTCACCAGAATCATTGACCACAAAAGTTGGTCCAGAATCGCGCACCCAAGCATCGTCGTTATCCATTTCCACTACGCGAATTTCATCAGGCAACATATATCTCGCATTTACATATTGACTTGAACTTGCAACAACTGTAACTGGTTCAAAACGGGAAATCGCTGTCGCCACATCAACAAAAGCTTTTTGCGCAGGTTTGGCTCCTAAGCGCCAATTATCTGGTCGTTCTGGCCAAATAATATAGCAACCAGCGTGTTTTTCAAATTCCCCAGGCATTCTAAATCCATCTTTTTTAGAAGAACTATCAATCGTTCTCATTTCCTATCTCTCCTTTGTCTTTTCTTTTCCCAGCAAGCCAAATACATATTTCACCAACAATCACCGCTACAACGGTTCCAATTAAGATTGGGATTTTTTCATTTAATTCTGCACTTGAACCATTTAATGGTACTGCAGAGAAAATCAAAGTAATAATGAGTAAAATCATTGGTACGAAAGTCATTAAGTAAAGCAAGATTTTGCCACCTGGCACTTTAAATGGACGTTCTCGGTCCGGATCCACCTTACGTAATTTCAAAAATGCTGGAAACATTAGGATATATGAACCTAGTAAAGCAACTACATTTAATGCAAAGAATGCCCAGAAAATATTTTCATTTGGAATAAGTGGTGCCGCAACGATTAATACAGAAGCTACAATCCCATTTAAAATACTAGTACCCGTTGGCATATCATTTTTCGGATTTGTTTTTCCAAAAACAGCTGGTAAATCTTTGTTTTTCGCTGCATACATTGCTACATAATTCACGCCTAGTGCCCAAGAGACTAAATTTGCTACTAATGTATACATAAACATAATCCCAATAATAATAACAAATGGGTTAACTCCGCCAATCAGCATAATAAAGCTATCAATAAGACCACCGGATGTTGAAAGTTCAGAAGTCGGAATTGCTGCCCCCATTCCGAAAGCTGCTAGTAAATAGAAGAATGCAATCAAAACCCCACCATAAATGATTGCTTGAGGAATTTGTTTTTTAGGATTTTCCATGTCACTCGCAAGCGTTGTTACCACTTCAAAACCTAAGAAATTAAATAAAATGACTGAAATAAATGACAAACTCTCTAAATCAAAAGTTGGAAGTAATGCTTTTCCAGAGAAATCATTCGCCAATCCCTTCGTCATCGCAAAATAAATTCCAAGTACACCAAGGCAAAGCATAATTGCCACTTTACAGAAAGCTGCGATATTAAGAATCCATTTGCTATCACTCACTGGATAACAACTAATAATAACAACAATCCACACAAAAATGAGCTGAATCAAAATCGAAACCGGCGTCCCAAATGAAACCGGGAAAATTTGCGTAATAACTTCTACAAACAATACCGCTAAACTCGCCATCCAAATCGGATAATTAATCCAGTATAACCAAGCGACACGCGCACCCCATTTTCGGCCAAATGCCCGTTTTACCCAATCATAGATTCCGCCTTCATCATCATAGGTTGTCCCAAGTTCTGCCGAAACAAGTCCATATGGTAAGAAAAATAAAATAAGTAACGCAATCCACCAGAAAAATTGAGATGATCCTATCGCCGCTGCTGGCGCGGCAGATTCCACAACTAAAACGACACATACAGCCATAAGAACCGCATCAAATAATCTGAATTTCTTCTTTTTTTCCAAAATGCCCACTCCTCTTTTTAAGTGGGGGGAAGAAAACGGCCAGCGCTCTCTTCTCCTCCTTATTTTGGTATCTTATAAGCCAGCGCCATTTCTAAGTAATAACTCTAGTTCTGCATCATATTTTTCCGCAACTGCAAAACCCGCTTCTCTCACATACGGATTCATAAAGTATACAAGCAGTGCTCTCATCGCTGTTAAACGATTTTCAGCTTCGTCAATAACAACTGAGTATGGAGCATCAAGCACTTCGTCCGTAACCTCTTCCCCACGAGTTGCGGGTAAACAGTGCATAAACTTCACATGTGGAGCCGCTTTACTGATCAATTCTTTATTCACTTGATATTTAGGATAAAAAGTTTTCATTCGCTCTTCTTCGGAAAGTTCCGCTTCGTATAGGCCATACCAAACATCTGTATAAATGAAATCTGCGTCTTTTAACGCAATGTCCACATCTTCTGTAATTAAATAGCTCCCGCCAGATACTTTGCAATTTTCTTCAGCGATTTTCAAATGTTCTTCACGTAATTGAAATCCTTTTGGTCCAAATTGAACGAAATCCATTCCAAGTTTTGTTGCCATAAACATTGTAGATGCACATACTTGAGTAGCATCTCCTACAAAGACAATTTTGCAGTCTTCAATCTTTTTTCCTTTTGGAAGGTGTTCGAACATAGTAATTGCATCACCTAATTCTTGTGTAGGATGGTTGTAATCACTCATCCCATTAATAACCGGAATAGCAGCTGTGTTTGCAAGTTCTACTACCGTTTGATGACGTTCAACACGCGCCATCAAAATATCTACAAGCCTAGAAAGAACTTTGGCTGTATCGCCTACTGATTCATGTCCGCCGAGCTGAATTTGTCCAGGAGCTAAATATTGCGCATGACCACCAAGCTGTGTCATTGCTGTTTCAAAAGATACACGAGTTCTTGTTGATGATTGTTCAAAAATCATCCCAAGCGTCTTATGTTTTAAAAGTTGTGGGTAATGACCGTTTTTAATAGATTCTTTCATTTTGCGACCGATTTCTATCATAAATAGTATTTCTTCTTTAGAAAAATCTTTAGTGTCGATAAAATCTCTTTTTTTGTTCATTTCTATCACCTCAACCATTTATTTTCTAAACCTTTTCTGGGGCATACTCGAGTATTTCCTTGCCACATGCTCATCATAGTACAAAAGAGATTGTTTTTGAATACGTTTTCTTTTTTTAAGAACAGACGGAATCACCCTGTAACTCGTTACATTCTGCGTAACATGTGACCCAAATACAAAAAGAAGACTGGAAAAACCCTCCTTATAAGGATTTTTCCAGTCTATTAGCCTCTCTTATGCATAGTCACCTGGTTTTGTTTTACTCTTCATCGCTACGCCAAAGTCTGTGTAGATACGTTCTGTTAATTTATTGCCTTTCAACTCCGCAATATGATGCGCTAAAATTTGGAAAGGAAGAATCATTAGGAAAGGCGCTTGGTATTCATCTAAATCTGTTGGTATAACTAGCGTTCGGTCATCTTCACCTTTACCAAATTTAACTGTATACGTAAACGGGGTGTATTTAGATTCATAATCCCGTAACAATACTAATCGCTCGGTAACTGCACTCGCCGTCTCCAAGAAGAAGATTCTATGTTGTGGATTTACTTCTAAATACGGCCCATGCATAAACGCTTCTAAATCAAGACCTTGTGATGGCACGCGGACAGTTTCTGAGAATTTTGTTTCAAATTCTTTGCATGTTCCAACAGTAGGACCATATCCAATTGCTGTGAATTTCGGTGCAGTAGCGAATTCCTCTTGCCATCTTTCATAAAATGCTTCTGTTTCGGCAATTGTTGCTGGAATTGCATCGATTGCTCGGCTAAATGCACTGATTTCATTATTGAACCTAGTTTCATCAATTTGTACTGTTTTGTATGCAAAATGAAGTCCTGTCAGCATTAATGTTAGAACTGTTGCTGTAAAACCTTTTGTTACGTAGCCAACTCGTTCTTTTCCGGAGCCAATATCAAGCGTAATATCCGCAAATTCAGCAATTTCACTCGTTACATCACTAGTTAGAGCGACTACTGGAACGGAAGCTTCTTTTTTCACTCGTTCTAGCGCAGAAATGGTCGACGTGCTTTGACCGCTTTGCGAAATCCCGATAACCAAATCTAGATGGCTTGATAATTTTTCATAATATAAATGGTTGAAGGGTTCTTCAATCGTAATGCGGACATCGGCTAGATTTTCAATGTAATATTTGGCGCTTTGAGCTGCATTTAAGCTTGATCCAGTTGCTAAAATTAACCATTCTTTTGCGCCATTTTTTACGAGTGATTCTAGTTTTTCTGCATTTGTTTGGAAATCTGCTAAAATTACTCGACACATTTCCTCTTCTTCATTAATATACGTCATCATTGTTGGTTTCATTTTAAACTTCTCCATTCGTTACTGTTTCTGCTTCTACTTTCCCAGCAGCTTTTTGTTCTAAAACATACGCGCGGTTTGCTACGAGTACAAATGGTAGGTAAATCAGCGTTCCAACGATAATAATTGCGATTTGAAGGATGGACGCGCGAATGTCTCCGCCTGTCGCAAGGTAACCCGAAAGCACTGGTGGCGTCACCCACGGAATCAAAATATAAGTTTGGCTAATCCAGCCCCATGAAGTTGCGAAGTATGCCATTGCAGTCGAAGCTAGAGGTGCAATAACTAATGGAATACCATAAATCGGGTTGAATACAACTGGCAGTCCGAACATTAGTGGTTCGCTGACGTTGAAAATACTCGGAATTAAGCCGAATTTTGTGACCATGCGGTGATCCGGTCGTTTAGAAGCAATGAAAATCGCGATAACTAAACAGATGATGGTTCCGCCGCCACCCATGTATACAAAAGCATCTAAAAACGGTTGTGTAACGATGTTCGGTAAAGCTGTCCCTGCATTCACTGCATCAATATTTTGTTGTAAAGAAGTTAAAAGAACTGGTCCAGAAATCGCGCCTAATACGAATGCGCCGTGAATACCAAAGACCCATAAGAATCCCGCTAAAAATACATAAAGTAGAATACCTGGTAACGTTTGGAACCCGCCAACTAATGGAATTTGTAGTACTTTTACGATAATTTCTGGAATACTCATTGATACAAAACTAACTACAAGCACTTCAATAATTGCTAAAATACTTAGAACTAAGAATGATGGAATTAAAATGTTAAATGATTTTGCAATTGCCGGTGGAACACTTTCAGGCATAGAGATTTTTAATTTTTTACTTTTCGAGAATTTCGCAAGCATGGTAACACTGACTAAAGCAGCGATGATTGCAAGGAACATTCCTGTCGAACTTGTCATTTCTTGGGTTAAAACGCCGCCAGCCTCAAAAGCTTTACCGTCAACCGACATTAAATGTGAAGATGCCGGTATTAAAACAACATAAGCAGCTACAGCGATAACCCCTTCCGTACGCCCTTCCATTCCGTATGATTTAGCTAAAAAGTTACCAATTAAGAATGCTGCTAAAATCGCCATAATACCGAGTGTCGCGTTATAGACTTGAATACCTACACCCAAATAATTTTCTACATTTGGAATGAATTTAAGCAGACCATTTTCTGGTTGAAGTAACACGTTATTTACAAGCAAGAAAAATGCGGCAATAATCGTAATCGGAATCATCGCTGCAAAGCCATCACGAATTGCCATGATATGCTTTTGCGATGAAATTTTTTGGGCAAAAATTGATAATCCTTCAATAAATCGGCTAGATAAACTTCTCTCTGAACTCATTTTTTTGTCCTCCTATGACTTTCCTGTTATTTTGTTTAAATCTGCTACAATTGACATCCATTTGCCGGCATTACCGACCCAAACTTCCTTATAAGTTGCATTATTAAACTCCGGCCAGTATGGTTCATCTTCATTTCTAAAAGTTTCCATTCCGACTGGTATTTCTCCTGTGATTTCGCCATTTAGTACACTGTATTGCTGTGCGTAGCGATAACCTTCGCCATGCATCATTGATTGTCCAAACGGGTTCATTCCAATTACCCACTGTAACTGACCTTCCGCAATATCTAAAAGCGACTTATCTTTCAAAATTTTTCCAGCAATCGATGCGGCTTTTCCTGCCGAAAGTAAAATAGCGTTATTTCCTCTAAACGAGAACCAAATTGGGAATTTTCGCAACGCTATCTCGTCGTTTATTTGGATACCTTGCTCGAATTGTAATTGGTATTCTTCTATCGCCCGTTCATCTATGAGTAAATGTTGTAAGTGGAAACTTGCTTCGTCTAAATACTCATCTTTTTTATAAAGTCCTGCTGGAATAAGCGGATATGGTTTAGTGAAACGTGTTACTTTTTTCAAATAGTCGCCGTACATTTCGACCGCTTGTAACCAAGTTTGTTTTTCAGCGTTACTCGGTTGCGTTTCAAGCGCCGCCTCAAGTGCCAGTAAATAAAGATGTTCGCGTGCTTGATGATTAAAATGCTGAATGACCTTGTGCGTTTTATCGCGGTAGAAAAATCCTTTGTAAAGTTCGCTAGTTTCGCTGTCTCTAATTCCAGCTTTTTCTTGCGCTTCTAGCATCAAATCTAACCATTCGGCCGCTTTTTCTGCATATATTTCTTTGTTTGTTAGTTGATAAACCATCGAAGCTGCCCAAGAAGCAGTCGCATAATATAGACTTTCTGAGGTTTGATACGTATGCTCCCAGAAAATCGGCTTTTGGCTCGTTCCGTGTTTTTCCAGTTCCTTTATCGCAAAAAGCAAATCCTCTTCCGCGATTCTCAGCAAATGATTCTGCATAGTAGCATTATCCGCAATTTGGCTGCCAATATACGCTTCAATCCCGGCACAATAAAAGTTCTCATAAGCTTGGTTATGAACGCGCGCAATTGCATCATCCATCCCACCAACAAGCCCATCCGTCCATCTCGTCATACCTGCGCTAGTCGCTCTAAAACCGTCTCCGAAGCGCGTTTTCAAAATAAAATCTAGTCCCCACTCGCCTTCTTCTAAAAGGCGCATCCGCAACATTTCCTCTTTTTCAGGTAAACTCGAAGCCATTTCATATAAAGCCATCGTTACTTCCGCCGTTTGAATAAGCTGCTGCGAAACATCGCCCGCATCGTGCCATCCACCATTAAATGACAACTGTTTCCCATCGTGTTCAGCGATAATATCTGCGTGACAAGTCGTATGTTTCCCAAAAACCGGGCAACCGCATCGTTCGCAGAAAATAAAGTTAAGCGATTTCCAGATAGAAGATTCCCAGATCACTTCGGAAGTCCCAATTTGAAAAATTTCCGTTTGCATATCCGCAAATTTTAAATAGTATTCACCCACAGTTTGTAAATCAGAAAAATCAAGAATAATGAAATCGCCAGTTTCTGTTGCGTTTTGGTAACTTTTTCCAGTAAAAACAACTTTGTCTGTTTCTTTGTCGTGAATTGTAAAGGAAGTCGCTACAAACTTGTTGGCGCAAAACGCTACTTTGGGCATGCCCTTAGAGTAACCGTTATGCGAATAAACTAGCGTATTATCTTGCGGAATCCAACCCTTGGAGATTTCCGGCTCACTGATTTGTTCTAATTTAATTTCATTAATGAATAATTCCATCGTTCCAGCAGTCAATCGCTCTGGGCCATTCAAGTAATAACTAAAACTCATTTCGGTCATTCGGTCACGCGGCAAACCTTCAATTTCAAAAATGACATCATTCCATTCATGGTTGATTAAATTCACACCGTGAACACCTTCTCGCCCATATATATCAGGCACTTTCACGCTCCCGTCGTTTTTAAAACTAATCATTAAATAGGGATTTGTTACTCCAGGAAAATCAGGGAAAACTTGGATTCGCACACGATTAAAGCCGCTCCAGTCCTCATTTTCAATCGGGGCCGATATGGTAACGTTACCAAAATTAGTATAATCACCGTCATCCGGAGCACCAGCGGGCCAATGCGGCATAACCACAGGCGAAGAAAGCTTGATTTCATCTTGGTCAGAAATAGTAAAATCTCCTGCTCCTTGATGTGCAAACTCTAAAGAAACATGTTGTTTAGAGCTAAATAAAGTCCTACTTGATAAAACTTGTTTCTTTTTCGCTAAAGTTTCTAACGCATGCTTGGTTTCAATAGGGAGTGGTCGATGAATAATACCAGTTTGCGCAATTTGTCGTTTCATACTTGGCTTCATTCTTTTCCTCCTTCATTTCCTAGTCTCATTCCAATAACGGCTGCACCAATTAAGCCAACCTTATCCTTCTCAAGCTTAGAGCGGACAACACCTTTTGTAACAAAACGAATTGTATTGCTTTGAAGATTACCTAGTATCTTTTGGAAAAAATGCTCATTTTGCGTCACGCCTCCGCCAAGAATTACGCATTCAGGGTCGGTTGTACGGACTAAATTCATAATCAAATTAGCTAGCTGAAACGTTGCATTATCAATAATTTCCTCTGCAAGCTCATCTTTTTGCTCCGCTGCATGAAGAACCATTTTTCCAGTTAGTTCTGTTTCGGCTTCAGCAAGTATGGATGTCGGGTAGTTATTTAAACGTCTCAGTGCCTCTTCTTTAATCCCAAGACCGGAAGCAAGTCGTTCCACACAACCACGTCTACCGCAACCACAGAGTACATCACTATGAATATCTACTACAGCATGACCGATTTCACCCGCGTTAAAGTGCCCGCCTTGTATAATTCGTCCATCCACCACAAACCCAGCAGCAAGACCAGTACCAACATTTAAATAAATAAAATCGTTTGTTTCTTGTCCCCAACCAAATTGCTTTTCGGCCATTGTGGCACAAACAACATCATTGCCCAGACTTACAGGTAATCCTGTTTTTGCTTCTAAAATGTCTGCGAGCGGGGTTGGATTGCTTTTTCCAGGTTCAATCTCTAACCAAACACCTGACTTGTGATTCACACGACCAACTAATCCTACACCAATACCCGTTTGTTTTGGTGCTATAAAACCAATATTTTGCGTGTAATCATCTAAAACCTTTAACAATGTTTCGGTAGCTTTGGTCTGATTCTCCGTATTACTTGGGTAACTCTTGGAATTTAGCACCTCACCATCTTTTGTTACTTCGCCAATTAAAATTTTAGTGCCACCTAGATCAATTCCGATGACAGATTCTTGTATGTCCAACTATTCCACCTCATTTTTGGTAACGTTACCAAATTAAAACGTTTGTTGATAGCGCTTTCTACCATAGAATAACCGGATATTTTTAATATGTCAACCCTTTTTATTATATTTTTGATAACGTTACCAAATTTCACTTGTTATTTCCCCCTAAGTACGCTACACTTAAAATAGTTAAAAATGCTTACGAGGTGAACATTTCGAATGAAAAAAATAACCATACAAGAAATAGCTAAACTTAGCGGTGTCTCCGTTTCAACTGTTTCGCGGGTTCTTAATAACAGTCCTTCTGTGTCAGCTGCGAAACGCAAAAAAATCCAAGCAATCATTGATGAACATAATTACACACCTAGCGTGTTTGCTCGTGGGATGGTCAATAAGCAGACGAAGAATATAGGCGTTATTTTACCAGATATTTCCAATCCCTATTTCATTTCACTTATAACGCAAATTCAAAAATTCGCGCTAGATTATATGTTTTCGACGATTTTGTTCAATACAATGCTTGCGGAGCCAAATAATAAGAATAATCAACATCCCCTAACGGAAGAAGATTACTTGAAAATCATTTTAGAAAAGCAAGTGGATGGTTTACTTATTTTAGGTGGAGAAATCGATAAAGAAATCGTTCCAAAAGAGTATATAACTGCTCTAAATCAGTTAAATAATGAAATTCCAGTTGTTGTTATCGGGTCGAAAATTCCTGAGCTCAACTGTTTATTTATTGAACGTAATTTAAAAAAAGGGGTAACAACCTTAGTTAGTCATCTAACTGCACTTGGACACAAAAATATTGGTTTTATTGGCGGAGAATCTGGTGTAAAAATCACCACCTACCGTCTAGAATCTTTTAAAGAAGCAATGACTAGCTATCAACATCCGGTAAATGACGACTGGGTGGTTCTGTCTGATTATTATACGGCTGATGGCTACGCAGCAATGACTCAACTTTTAGAAAATAGCGCTACTTTGCCGACAGCACTTGTAGCTATCAATGACAATGTGGCTATCGGGGCAATTCGAGCGATTAATGATGCCAAACTTTCTTGCCCTGAAGACATCGCTATTGTCAGCTGCGATCAATTTATGAATGGCGATTACCAAACTCCGCGTTTAACTTCCATGGATCAACACAATGAATATCTTGGTAAAATGGCTATTTTACAACTAATTAGCGCAATTAACGGTCAAGTCGAGCCAATGATTATCAACCATAATCCAGAACTAATTATCCGCGAATCTTGCGGCTCTAAGCTATAACGAAAGGAAGGTCCACTTGGAAAAATACTTAATTTGTTCTGATTTAGACGGGACATTACTACTTAAAAACCAAACTATCTCACCAAAAACACTAAATTTATTGCAACAACTAATAGAAGAAGGTCATCATTTTGCCGTTTCTACCGGTCGAATGTATAATTCCGCAACAGACTTCGCCAACCTCGTTCATCCAAAAGCAGATGTCATTGCTTCAAACGGCGGTGTAGTTGCAGTATCAGGCGAAATTATCCTACAAGAAAAAATGAAACAATCTGCGTTACTCGAGACATTTTTATTGTGCCAAAATCATGATTTACCTGTGTTTTTCTTTTCAACAGATACTGTTTACTACACTAAAAATCCCCCATATTATTTTACGGATGAAGAAGATAAAGGCCGCGTAAATGCTACAAAACTCGTTCCTATCAAAACAAAAGAAAGCTTCCTTGAGCATGCGGACCAGTTCATTAATGGGATTGTAATCGAGGAAGAAGATTTCGACAAACTCGCAGCCCTTCGAAGTGAGCTAGAAAAACTATCCGATGTTTCTATCCTTTCTTCCCATGCCAATAATATCGAGATCTTACCAAAAGATATGGATAAAAAATACGCCGTGAAAAATCTCGCTGCACATTTAAATATCAAGCCAGAAAATGTAATTACTTTTGGTGATGGTGAAAATGATATTGGGATGCTTGAAGTTGCTGGCGCAGGGGTTGCGATGGAAAATGCAAGTGAACTAGTGAAAAAAAGTGCTGATTTTGTTACTACTGCAAATGATGCCGATGGAATTTACTACTTTTTGAAAAAATATCTTAATCGTTAATAAAAAAAGCTGCCCACGCGGACAGCTTTTTTTCATTTATTCTTCTACGGAAGCAGCTTCTTCATAGTTAATTAATGCAATTAATCCGCCAACAGCAAGTAGTACGATTGGCAGTAAGAACATAATCGAAATTGACATTGTACAGCCAATTGCAGCTGCCACCATCATTGCCCCACCAAGACGCGGCTTATGCGAAACAATAAACGATCCCGCAAGTCCCACTCCAGAAAGCACAAGTGAACCAATCGTTAACATATAGAAGAAAAATGACTCCTCTTCTAATGCCTGTGAAATATCAGGAATAACTAGAACCATCAAACTAAATCCAATACCCAGTGCCGCCCCTAAAAAGCCAAGTAATCCTTCAACTTTCATGATAAAAACTCCTTTTTTATACGCATTTTCTTTTATGTTATCATTTTAACAAAAAATTGAATAGTTATCAGCTTGGACAAATGATTTTTCGTAAATTACTTCTAAATAAGCAGACGATTATGCAAACAATTTATCGTTTTCTGTAAATTCAAAAAACAAATTGACCAGCTCTTTATATTGTGATACGCTTAACAAGTGGCGTTATTCTAATAGAATAGAAGATGATTATCATAAAAATTTCGCATCAAAAAACATTAGACTAATTATGGCACTGGTTATTGGAGTATTGGTTTTTGCACCTGTTTTTCATTCAAAAGCCGCTGATAATAACATTGGTTTCGATTTTAAACTCAAACCAAATTGCGCTAACTCAGGGTCAAGCTCAAGGTATAGAGAGACTTCTTCTGTAAATAACCCTTGGAAAGTTCGCCTCGATAACTCAACAGAAGGAAAGGGTACAATTGCTTCTTTTTGGCTAGGTACATATAATAAAAACAAGAATGCTGTACAAGGCTCAACAATAATGAATGTTAAACAAGGTGCAAAAACACGTTATTGCGGCGCTTATAAAGTAGCTAATAAAAATACAACCTATTTAGCTGCTGAAAATAATAATTATAATTCCAAAACATACTATGTCGATGGTATTTGGGATGAGGAAACTTGGTAATTATTCTAACCAGGAAAGGGATGTATTTAACTCCCTTTCCTTTTTAAAATAACGAAACGGAGTACATAAAATGAAAAATCAGTTTACCTACTTAATTAACAATAAAACTACTCAAGGGATGTTCATTTTAATCTTATTTATACCTTGTATTGAAATCGTTCAATTATACATAATGTTAAAGCCAGATGCAGTTAATATTCATCCTGCTTTTGCATTTTTTCTTGCAGGTTCAAGCCGAGGTCATATCACTCAAATATTATTACTTTGGTTCTTACCTGTTTTAAGTCTGTTACTCGGAGCAGACTCGCCCATTCAGGAATATCAGACAGGAGTTCGTAATATTATTATTAATAAAATAGGGAAAAAAGCTTATATTCTTCAAAAATTAGCTGTAAGTTTTATTCTTTGTTTTATCACCATGCTTACAACTTTATTATTAAATTTTATTTTAGTTTCTATTGTATTCTTAGGTGGCACTTATAAAATGGGGTTAAATGGATTAGGATCGCTTAATACTCTATTTGATTTTAGCATTCAAAACCCCTACTTAGCAGATTTTGGTTTTGGATTTATGGCTTGCTTAATGGCCGGAATGGCTGGACTTATCGCCACTAGCTCCAGTCTGTTCTTTTTGAATAAAAAATTTGCGTATCCAGCTGCATTTTTTATTTGGTTTCTGATGATACTTCCAAACAATTCAATTATGTTTATTTTCCAACCTTTTACAGAATATGGCTTTGAAATAATTTTGCCTATTTTTCTAGTTTTCAGTTTAATAGTTTTGATAATTGTTGGTGTCCTTTACTTATATGAGGTGAAATATGTTAAAGAGTAGATATTTTCTTCTAATTTTTTCCATGTTCCTCTTTTTTTCTGTTTTTTGGTTCACACAAAACATGGAGTACCTAAGTTTCCCTAAAAACAGAGAACTTGTTCTCATTATGAATGGTAGTTTGTATGGGTATATCTCAATCAAATCCCTTTGCTTGATGCTTGTTTTCCCGTATCTTATCTTTTTACTACTATTTTCATAAAAAGAACAAATTGTTGCTTTAGCTAGAGAAAAAAACCGTTTACGATTCTATCATAAAATATTGAAAGATACAGTTATTGCAACAGTACTATTTGTAGGTTTATATCTTAGCGTAAATTTGCTATATTCTTTCATTTTTCTAAGTAATAAATTGCTCACTGCTACTCATTTTTATAGTGGAATTTTTTTTTACTTCTTGCTACTTGTTCTCTTTTATTTAGCTATTGGTTTTCTTTTCAGAATTATATATGACTTAACTACTTCAACTGGCCAAGCGCTTATCTTTGGAGCTTTCGTGATATGCATTGTTTATCTTATTGATTGGATAATTTTAGAAGGTATATACTGGACACCTCTTCACAATTTAAATTTCTTTGATCTTTGGTTACAAAATGGTTCTATTAGTTCTGATATACCGTTCATTCTAATTCCAAACGCCGCGGTAGCATTTATCCTATACTTGATTAGTTCTAATACCTTTATAAAAAAGGATTTTTACTAGTATGAAGAATAATAAACTTATCATTTTAGTAGTTATTTGTTTGTTTCTACAAGCAATATTATTCATGGCCTTTGACTTCCCGTTCAAAACATTACCAATACTAGATGGATTTCCAGTAGGATTAGCCACACCGGTAGTAACCAGATTATTGCTTTACTGGTATCTCCCGATTATTGCTTTTAGTTTCTATATTTCAGGTAATTTAAAAGATTTATTGTCTAGTTATGGTTTTTTACAAATTTCTCGAAACTATAAAAAAGAATATTGGCTAATGAAGCAATTTTTAAAACTGTTAATAAAAGTTATTCTTTTTACCAGTTTACAACTCGCTTTAATTTTTATATTCACGCCCTATTCTATATATTTCTACTGCTCCTTTTTTATACTTAATACTTGGATATTCCATTATGCTATTTACTATTTTTAGTTTGCAATACCTTTTAGAGCTATTTATAGATGCGCAAAAAGCTTTATTACTTATAAATGGATATGTAATTATTTCTATTCTTATGGCAGATTTAATCTATCAAAACACAACAGTTACTTGGCCTTATTATTTATTACTTCCTAATTATGGTTGGGCTTTAGAACTGGATTAATTCCGTTTACTAATACATCTACTTTACTAATCTCAGTACCTACCAGTTTAATTATTTTGCTAGTAGTTTTACTTTGCGTGTTTATAGTCGCTATTAAAAAATTTAAAACAACAGACATTTTATGATAACGGAGGATTTTTATGATTAAAATTGTTAATTTGCAAAAAAAAATCAAGAGGACGGAAGTGCTTACTAATATTAATTATTCTTTTGAGCCTGGGAAAATCTACGGAGTTTTCGGAAAAAATGGATCTGGAAAAACAATGTTACTTAGATCGCTTGCTGGCTTAATCATACCAACAAGTGGCAAGATATTCATTGATAATAAAGAACTTCATCATGATATTTCTTTTCCGCCAAGTATGGGCATTATTATCGAAAATATGGAATTACTTCCCCAATTTGATGCGCGGACAAATTTAAAAATATTATCTAAAATTAAAAATATTGCAAGCGATGAAGATATTGATAATGCCATTGATAGAGTAGGATTATCTCCACATATTGATAAAAAAGTTAAAAAATATTCGCTTGGAATGAAGCAAAGACTTAATATTGCACAGGCCGTTTTTGAAAAACCCGCTGTCATCTTGCTTGATGAACCCACAAATGCGATAGATGATCAAGGTATTGAACTAATTAACCAATTACTTTTAGAAGAAAAGAAACGCGGAGCCACTATTATTATTGCAAGTCATCATAAAGAAGACATAGAACCACTTTGTGATATGAGTATCCGAATGGACCAAGGGAAAATTATCCATGACTAAGACCAAATTCGTTATTTTCATAGCACTGACAGTCATTACACTGCTTCTATTCCTCGTTCCTAAAGGTATTCAATATCTCAAAAGCCAAAATCCTGAGCTATTGAATACAGCTGAAAGCATTAAACTTCAAGCTGGTGAATACACTGTTGGAAAAGATATAAAAGTTGGAATATATGATATGCAAGTAACAAAGGGTTCGCTATCTTACTATAGTACAAGGCTTTCTAAAGGCGATGAAATAATTGGTATTAATTTACTAGATGCTAATAAACTGTATTTTGAAGGAAGCGGTGAAGTCGAGCTTACACCGGCAGAATTTAATCCCATTAAACCTTCTGCCAATATTTTTACAATCCAACACTCCGGGTCTTACGAAGTTGGTAAACAAATTCCAGCTGGGAAGTACAGCCTGACTTATACCATTGACAAAAGTAGTAAGAAAAAACCTTTTATTCAAATATTACCATCTTATACTGATGACGCTCGTATTGAAATACAATTTGAAACCAAACCGGCATATAATATTAATTTAAAAACAGGAGAAATCTTGACTGTTAGTAAAACAATATCAGAAGAACTTGATACTATGACCGTCTTACTTAAAAAGAACTAAAAAAAGACCGACAATCAAGTCGGTCCAAAAAGGGAGTTTAGGATTTTAAGGAATTCTACAATTAGCAAAAAGGGAGTAAAACTAATTGTATTCCTTGCTTACAAGTTCTATATTAAAGGTTAATTATGAATATTTCGCAATAAAATTATTAAAAATTTGTTAATGTTTCACGTGAAACATTAACTTTTGTGCCAATTAAACATGGTTTTGCTTCGCTGCTATGACCGATTTCCTTAGTTCGAAAAACAGGCAACTTATATTTTAATCCAATCTGTTGATATAAGATTCCTATTCTGTCGTATTCCCCGTTCTTCTCAGCCTCAGTGTGTTCCCCAACAACTATTCCTAAGCATTTCGAAAACACACCTAACTGTTCTAATTGCGCTACATAAGAAGCAATTTTCGCCTCTTTTCCACCTAAACTTTCTAACAAAATTATTTTATTCGAGACGTCAGGCATAAATTCTGTTCCTGCTAGTTTTAAAAAACAGCGGATATTTCCACCAACGATCTCACCCAGGCTCCATTCAAACTCATTAAGGGATTTCCCATTTATCGCAATTTGATTCTCGAAAAATGTTTTTTGGAATTGGACTCGTTGTATCTCGCTAGCTTCACCTACTAAATTTCGCAGTAAATAATTAAAGCCAGGCTGCTTCGTCTTCGCAAAAATTGCATTTAATATTACGGTTAAGTCGCTATAGCCGATAAAAGGTTTTGCTGCTTTTTTTATAATGTTAAAATTAAGATGTGGTAATACTTGATTAGCCGCATCCCCGCCTGAAATGTCAAAAATCATTTTTACATCCATATTTTGATATAGTTTCATTAATTCGGCTGCTCGTTCCTCAGGAGTACCACTAAAAGGCGAATCATCTATTTGAAAAATAGTTTTCGCAAAAACCACCTGAAGTCCAAATTCCTTTTCTAAGACTTGTTTAAGGCGCTTCAAATCCTTCTCGTCTTCTTTTTTTCGACCATCAGAACAACAAATTATCCCTATCAAATCGCCCTTTGCTAACATCCGCTCACCGCCTATTTTTCCCTCAGTATAACATAAAAACAGCTTGAGCAGATTTACGCCCAAGCTGTTTATTAATGAATTTTAGATTACTAATGTGATTAAACGTTCTTCTAGTTTCGCTTCTTTTGCATCTGTAATCATTACGTCTAAATATTGATTGGAGTTTGTTACTACTACTGGAGTTGTAACGTCATATCCAGCAGCTTTGATGCCTTCAATATCAAATTCAGTTAGTAATTGACCTTTTTCGATTACGTCGCCTTGTTTCACGTGTGCTGTGAAGAATTTACCTTCAAGTTGAACGGTGTCCATACCGATGTGGATTAAAACTTCTGCACCGTCTTTAGTTGTAATACCGATTGCATGACCAGTTGGGAAGATAGTTGTTACTGTTCCTGCTGCTGGAGCTACTACACGTCCAACAGTTGGGATGATTGCAACACCTTTTCCAAGTGCACCGGATGAAAATGCTTCGTCTTTTACGTCTGCTAAAGTTACGATTTCGCCAACTACTGGAGCTGGAATTGTTTCACGTTCGATTAAAGTTTCGCCTTCTACTGTGTTAGATTGTTCTACTACTACATCAGCTGGATCTTTGAAACCTACTACATAAGTTAAGATGAAACCAAGGATGAAGCTGATAACGATTGCGATAACTACCCACCAGAATTCGCCTGAAATACCGCTACCTGGTTTGAAGAAGTTAGGAAGACCGAAGATTCCAAGTCCACCCATGATATATGTTTGAGACCCTGCAAAACCAATGATTCCGCCACCAATACCACCAGCGATACAGCTCATGATGAATGGTTTTTTCAGTGGTAAAGTAACACCGTAAATCGCTGGTTCAGTTACACCAAAGATACCGGAAATAAATGCTGGGATACTAAGAGATTTGATTTTTTTGTTTCTAGATTTAAAGAATACTGCTAATACTGCACCGATTTGAGCAAAAGATGCACCAAATGTCATTGCTAAAATTGGATCATGTCCAAGAACAGTTAAGTTGTTGATTGCCACTGGTACAAGACCCCAGTGAAGTCCAAAGATAACAAATACTTGCCAGAAACCACCTAAAATTAGACCCGCGATAATTGGACTTAAGTTATAAACCCAAATTGTTCCTGCTCCTAATAATTGACCAGCCCATGTAGCAATTGGGCCAATTACGATGAAAGTGATTGGAACTACGATTAATAATGTACAGAATGGAACTACGAAAGTTTTAATTACATCTGGAATGATTTTCTTGAAGCCTTTTTCTACTTTGGAACCAAAATATGTTGCTACGATAATCGGAATAACAGAAGATGCATAAGACATCAAGATAACTGGAATTCCTAAGAATGTTACGTGAATTGGAGATTCAAAAATTGTTCCTGCGAAAAGTGTATAAAGTGGGTCACCTGCTGTAATACCTGCAAGTGTTGGATAAACTAAGGCACCACCTATAGCCATCCCGATAAATATGTTTCCGCCGAATTTTTTCATTGCTGTGTAACCTAGGAAGATTGGGAAGAAGTAGAATAAACAATCCCCAATTGCATAAAGTAGTTGGTACGTACCTGAAGTAACTGTAATCCAACCAAATGCTACAAACATGGCAGTGAAACCTTTAATCATACCTGTTGCGGCTAATACACCTAGAACTGGTGTAAATACGCCAGAAATCATATCGATGAAGCGGTTGAAGATATTACCTGTTGCTGGTGCACTACTTCCTTCGTCACCTTCAGCTGAAATCCCGCCAACTTCTAATACTGCTTTAAATACATCTGGTACGTGGTTACCGATAACTACTTGGTATTGACCACCACTTTTAATGACAGAGATTACGCCATCAAGCTTTTCAATTTCTTTTGTGTTCGCAATATTCTCATCTTTCAGTTTAAACCGAAGTCTGGTAATACAATGGAAAACACTGTTGATATTTTCTTTACCGCCGACATTTTTCAAGATGTCTTTTGCTAATTGTTCATATTTCATTTTGACGACTTCCTTCCTCTTTTTGGTTTTTTGGGCAAAAAGAAAAACCTAAGCTCATTCGAGGACTCCACGCATACACGTGTCCTACAAATCAGCTTAGGTTTTGCCCAATGAATTGGTAACAATCCTTTGTGATGAGATAAATATATCATATAAAGAAAACGGTTGCAAGCTTTTTTTAAAAATAAATTTATTTGGGGAGTTTTAGCGCTCCCCAAACAAGTCAGTGCCATGTATTTCAGCTGCTCCTGTTTCTTTTGTAATCCATTCCATATTGTGCGATTTAATTCCTCCACCTGGTAAAATAATGATTCGACCTGCTGCGTAATCAATATATTTTCGCCATTGAATAAAAGTTTCTTCGGGAAGTTTAGCGCCGTCACCACCATGCGTGAGAATTCTTGTAACGTCTTGCTCAGCTAACCAGTCAATTGCCGGCAATTTTTCCGAGTCTACTAACTCATCAAACGCCATATGAAAAGTGACTTCCAGACCTGCTGTGGCTTTCAATAATTCAATTATGGCTGGTTTATCTAGCAATCCAGAATCCGTAATACAGCCAAAAACCACGCCATCAACCGCTATTTTCTTATACATCAAAATGTCATCAATCATAACTGAAATTTCTTCTTTTGTATAAACAAAATTGCCTTTTCGGGGACGGACCATTGCCATTACACTTACATTTTGTTCATGACAAATTTTCACCACATGTTTCGCAATCCCGTAACTTACAGAAGTTCCGCCCTCCGCTAGATTATCACAAAGCTCCACTCGATTAGCTCCAGCTTCAATAACGTTCACCAGATTAGTTGTATTTTCAATACAGGCTTCTTTTAAAATCATTTTCTATCCTCCAAAAAAGCGCGAAAATAATGTTCATTTTCGCGCTCGTTTTTATTAGAAGTGGAAAATACGATCAGCGAATTTGTCTTCAATCGCAAAATTGTATTCATAGCCACCATCAATATTTGCACTACGATAAACTGGTGGTGTATAGCCTTTTTCAAGCATAAGTTCTACTGCTTCATAGATTGTTTGTTGGAGAAGCAGAACGGCTGAGAATGAAGAGGTTCCGCAAACTTTTCCTTCTAATCCATCTAATTCAAGTGCCGCATCCCCTTGGACTGAACGATTGTCTAAAATAACATCCGCAAACTCGTACAACAATTTTCCAGAAGAGTGTCTTGAAGCTGCTGTTTGCGAGGCATCAAGTGCTGTTACAACAATTAATTTACAGCCCTGTGATTTAATCCATTCCGCAAGCTCAATTCCCATTGGATTGCGTCCTGAATTAGATATAAGGAAGAATATATCATTCGGTTTCGCTTGTAATCTATGAGTAAGCAAGGAACCAACACCCTCAATCGATTCATAATAACCGCCAGCTGGGTCCATAATAACTTTTGATGGAATTAGTCCTCCTGCTCTCCCACATACTTCAATAGCTGCCGCATATGAGTGCCCACTACCAAATGCTTGAATAATTCCGTCGTTCATGATGCTGTCTGCCACCAGTTTTGCTGCTTGATGAATACTTTCCGCCTGTGTTTTTTCTAGTTCCTCCGTTAATTCACGCGCTTTGTCAAAAAATGTTAAACCCATTTTGTCTATTCCTCCAATTTTTATATTTTAACCTAGAATTTTTAGGTTGAATAAAATAATCGCAATAACCATTACTAATAAAATAGCCTTCGTAGATGTCATTTTTTTGTGGCCTAAAAGTGCATAGATTAGCGCCACGAGTAAAACTGGAACGAGTGATGGCATGATTTGATCGAGCATGTCTTGCATTTTGAGCTCTACTTTTCCTGATTTATAAACGAATGGGACAGTTGCTTTGATTACGGTTGGTATTAATGCCCCGACGACCGTGACCCCGAGCAGAATCGCTGCATCGGTTAACGCGTTAAGCCTGTCCGCAAATTCCGTCACTAGTTTTGCACCTTGCTTATATCCTAGAGGAAGTAAGGTGAATCTTGCTCCCACAACCAAAATATTAACTAATACCCAGATAACCACACCTGTCACATTACCTTGAAGTCCCATATATGCGGCAATTGATCCAAAAATCGTCGGTAAAATAACCCCGAAAATCGTATCACCAACACCAGCAAATGGTCCCATCAAACCCGTTTTCAAACCAGTTACGACTTCTTTTGACGCTTTCTTTTCGCGCTCTTCAATCGCCATATCCATTCCTAAGATCAAACCACCAACCATAGGATTCGTATTGAAAAATTGGTTATGCATATTCATCATATCTTTTAAATCATCGTCTGTTTTATAAAGTTTCCGAAGCGTTGGCAAAATACTATAAAGATAACCAGTCGACATCATTCGCTCATAGTTCCAACATATTTGGCTGGCAAACAACCAACGAAAGTTTGCTGCTATTAAATCGCGTCTCTTGAGTACTTTTTCAAAATCCTGCTCAGTCTTCGTATTCGCCATCTTCATTCTCCTCCCCAACTAGCGCTGCGCCATTTGCTCCGGCAGCCACTGGATTTTTGAAATTTTGTTTAAAGTAAATGATTGCCAAAGCCACGCCAATTAGTGCCACGCCTAGCATCGGTACTTTTAGATAAGCTGCTGCTACAAATCCGATAATTAAATAAGCGACGAATTTGTTTGTTGGTAAGTAACGAAGGAGAATCGCAATACCAACTACCGGAAGAATTCCACCAGCTACACGAAGGCCGCCCATTAGCCACTCTGGAATTTCATTTAGAATAAAATCAACCACGCTTTGTCCGAAAGTCAACATGATAAATACGGGAACCGCGCGTGATAAAGCCCATGGTAGCGCCCCATACCAAATGTTCCTTTTAACCGCCGAAATGTTGCCCGAAGCAATATTAGAATCAATGCGGTGCAAGAAAAATGTATTCGTAAATCTTGCTAAAATGTCTAATTGAACCATTAAAAGTCCCACTGGAATTGCAAGTCCAATCGCAAATTCCGCATCCTGACCTGATAAAACGGCAAATACTGTGCCGACGATTGCTCCCGTTGTAAAGTCAGGAATCGACGCTCCGCCGTATGTACCAACACCTAGAACCATCAGCTGTAAAGTTGCCCCAATCGCAAGTCCGAGCACCATGTCACCCATAATGATTCCAGCAAGCGTTCCTGTTATTACAGGGAAATTAAGTCCTATTACTAAAGTTAAAGCATCAAGAATGGTACAAGCTGCGAGTATAACTAACAATATAATCTGCCAAACTGCTAAATCCATTGTAGTTCTCCCTTCTTATCACTTATTTTTTTAATAAACTTGCAAATTCAACCGCATCTTCACTCGGAACCATTTGGGCAGTGATTTTAATGCCTTTTTGAGACAAGTAATCGAAATCTTCCAAATTTTCATCCGTCACGCTAACTGATTTTTTGATTTGTCGGCTCCCTGCTTTAGTCGACATATTTCCAACATTGATTTGGGGAAGTTCTACCCCCGCATCTACTAAACCGCGAAGAGCATGAGGTGATTTTACGATTAAGAAAACTTGCTGCCCTGCGTATTTATCATTATTGATATTATTTGCTGCACCTTTTACGGTCAGAATGCTTAGTTTGACACCAGCCGGTACTGCGGTTTTTAAGGCAACTTTTTCCATTTCATTTTTTACAACCGCATCGTCAACAATCATGATTCGCGTTGCTTTTATAGTATTGGTCCACATTGTTGCTACTTGCCCGTGAATTAGTCTCTCATCTACGCGTACGTGTTTAATTCCGTTGCTTCCCATCAGTCCTCTTCCTCCCCATCATCACTTACTATCGTATAACTCGCTTTTTGCTCTACAAATTGAATATTTTCTTTTGCTCCAAGCATCGCCTCCTCTAAACTTTCTCCAAGGCTAAGTGGAATGAGTAATCCTAGCGACAAACCTGATACAACTTTAACTTCTGGATGTTTTGTACTAAACATTTGAGCCGCATTACATGGAGTTCCACCAACAATATCAACTATGATAGCGGTTTCATTTACAGGTGAATAAACGGCCGTGTAGGCGTCTAATACATCCGTCACCCCCATTTCTTCGGTAAAAGTAATTGCTGAGATATTAGTTGTTTGGCCAGTAATCATCTGACAGCTATTTTTCACTTCCTGTGCGTACCGGCCATGTGCTGCGATAATAAAATTCAAGTAATTAACTCCCTTCTATTGTTTTTTCTTTTCAATTTCAATAGAGTAAAAATTATGCCGCAAGTAGCTTTCAATATATTCATAGGGTTGCCCCTCTGGCACATAGGTTATTCTTTCAATGTGATAAAGCGGTAATTCGGAGTCAATTTCGAGTAATTTAAAATTATTTTTGTCTTTTACTGGAAATTCGACTTCAATTCGCTCCTTCATCGCTTCGTGCAGAATATTAATACCATAAAGCTCTTTAATTACTTCAGATAAAGAATTAAATCTTTCGAAATTGGTTAAATCTACGTTGATCAAATTGGATTTTGCCATATAGTTATTTTGTACGGTCCAAGGCACATCATCAATAAGGCGGATTCGTTGAAAATGAACAATCATATTTTCAGGGGGAATCTGCAATTTTTTAGCAATTCGTGCATCCTGAATTTCATTTATTGCAACTACTTTTGTATGTTCGTTAGTAATTTTTGTTTTACGATTGAATCTTCCGTTCGGCACTGTCGTATATTCATTAAAAATAACTTCTTCGTTAATAATAGACTTACTCACGTATGTGCCTTTTCCTTGATAACGAGCTAAAATCCCAGCTCGTACTAATTCATGTAATGCTCGAACAACTGTCGTATTACTAACATTGTATTTCTTTTTCAGTTCATCTTCCGAATAAATTTTTTCCCCTGGCTTAAAAGTTCCGTCACTAATTAATCGCTTGATATCATTGATAATAATAGCGTACTTTGGTTCCGCCATAACAAATTCCCCCTAAAGCATCCCGCGCGTTAACACGTTAAGTTTTAGGTTAATGGTACCATGATAATTTTTTGATTGCAAACTTGAATTAGCCTGCTATCACTGAACTTTAAATTAATAACCGGTTAACACGTTAAGTTCATTTTTATAGTACCACGGCCATTTCATTTATGCAAGCGTTTTCTTTTTATTTTTCCAAAATAGGGTATACATAAGTAATCTGTATCAAAGGGGGATATAATGGGGAATTCTTTTAGTAAATGGGGGAAATGGATACTTGTCCTTGGGTTAATGTTCAGCGTTTTTAGTGTTTCTACAGCTGGTCAGGCGGCGGCAAAAGAGACTGTGATTAACAAGCAAATGGTAACAACTGCAAGCCTTAATGTTCGTTCAACTAATTCGACTTCTGGGAAAGTTATTGGTTGGCTTAAGAGCAATACAAAGTTCAAAGCGATTGCTAAAACATCGAATAACTGGTATCGATTTAGTTTGAAAGGAAAAAATGGCTACGTATCTGGGAAATACGTCAAGGCCGCAACTGCCGCGCCGGCACCAAAACCTTCAACGCCAAAAATTGTGCAAATGAATGTGCCTTTAATCGTTCAGCGTCCACAATTACCAACTGGCTGCGAGATTACAAACATTGCGATGATGCTGCGCTACGCTGGGAAAAATGTCGATAAAGTCAAACTTGCCAAAGAAATGAAACGTCATAAATCCAATCCGAATTATGGTTTTGTTGGAAATCCATTCTCTAAGAGTGGCTGGACGATTTATCCACCGGCTTTAGTTAATCAAGTTAAAAAATATACTGGGAGCGCGAAGAATATGACTGGAACAAATTTAGCTGGTATTAAAAATCAGTTGAATAAAAAACGTCCAGTTGTAGCTTGGGTTAGTAATTTCCATGGTTTTTCCGTTCATGCGATTACTATTACAGGTTATGATAAAAATAATTTTTACTATAACGACAGCTGGTCCGGTCAAAAAAATGCACGAATTTCGCAAAGTTATTTTAATACTTGTTGGAGCAAACAAGCAAAACGCGCGATTTCATATTAAAATAAAATCCCCACTTTCGATGATGAAAGTGGGGATTTCTGATATATTAGTCGATATCTTTACCATTTGTTTCAATTACTTTTTTGTACCAGTCGAATGATTTTTTCTTCGAGCGGTTTAGGGTTCCGTTGCCTTTATTATCGCGGTCAACGTAGATGAAGCCGTAGCGTTTTTTCATTTCGCCAGAGCCAGCGCTGACAAGGTCGATGCAGCCCCATGGTGTATAACCAAGAAGTTCCACGCCATCCTCAATTGCTTCGCCCATTTCGCGAACGTGTTCACGCATGTAGTCGATTCTGTAATCATCAGTGATTGAGCCGTCTTCTGCCACAGTATCCACTGCACCTAAGCCATTTTCAACGATGAAAAGAGGTTTTTGATAACGGTCGTAAATTGTATTCATCGTAATACGTAGACCTAGTGGATCAATTTGCCAACCCCATTCGCTTGCTTTTAGGTATGGGTTTTTTAGTGTTGCGAAAACGTTGCCTTCTGTTTCTTTGTTTTTCTCTGGATCTGCGCTTGTTAGACGAGAAGAATAGTAGCTGAATGCCACGTAATCAACTGTGTGATCGCGTAATACGTCTAAATCGCCATCTTCCATTTTGATGTTGATGTTGTGTTCTTTGAAGAAACGCTTAGTGTAGCTTGGGTAGTATCCGCGTGCTTGAACATCAATGAAGAAGTAGCCTTCACGGTCCGCCTCGATAGACTTCCAGACATCTTTTGGATTACAAGTCATTGGATATGTGTTACCCGCTGCAAGCATACAACCGATTTGATTTTCAGGATTGATTTCATGACCAAGTTTAGTTGCAAGTGCTGATGCAACTAATTGATGATGAGCAGCTTGATATTTAACTTCCTCTGGATTATCCTCTTTAGTAACGTCTAAACCTCCACCAATGTATGGAAGATGAAGAATCATGTTAATTTCATTAAATGTCATCCAATATTTTACTTTATCTTTATAACGCGTGAAAATTGCTTCACAGAAATTCAAGTAAAAGTCGATGCATTTACGATTTTTCCAACCACCATATTTTTTGAAAACTTCTAGCGGAGTATCAAAATGGTTGATTGTAACAACTGGTTCGATACCATATTTGTGACATTCATCAAAAACTGCATCATAAAATGCTAAACCTTTTTCATTTGGTGTCGTTTCATCACCATTCGGGAAAATACGTGGCCAACTGATGGACATACGGAAACATTTGAATCCCATTTCAGCCATTAATTTAATGTCTTCTTTATAACGATGATAAAAATCAATTGATTCGTGACTTGGGTAAAAACCATAATCTGTAGCAAGCGCTTTCGATGGATTGAATAAAGCTTCCCAACGTCCGTCCTCTACTGTTGGAAGGATATCAACAAGTGAAAGTCCTTTACCGTCTTCAAGATAAGCTCCTTCACATTGGTTGGCAGCAACTGCTCCGCCCCATAAAAAGTCTTTAGGAAATTTTGATTCTGTCATTTTTGTATATCTCCTCTCACGAATATAATTTACTTTTCCACTATAGAATATGTAATGCATTACATAGCAAGCAATAATTTCAAATTTTTTAAATTCGTTTTCCATTTTATGATTTTAAAGTTCACAATTTAGCCATTAAAATCCAAAAAAAAGCCTATTTTTGATAAAAACCCTTTTCTCCATACTGATAGAATTAGATAACTTTTTAATTTAGGAGGAGAAAAAATGAAATCAAGAAAAAAAGGGATTATCTTGGTACTGTCTATTATTATAATTTTTTCCATCGGTTTATTAGTGAACAACATCATGACAAATAACAAAGATACCGCTAAGCCAAAAAAGAAAACCGTCGCTGCTGTTAAAAAGAAAAAAGAAACACCTCCAAAACCAAAAGAACCATTTAACATTGATTTTACAGGTGATATTATGTTTGATTGGGATTTACGCCCCGTTTTAGCAGAGAAGGGAATGGATTATCCTTTTAATAATGTTCGCGAGGAATTGAAATCAAGCGACTATACATTTGTTGATTTAGAAACAGCTATTACAACTCGAACAAAAAAAGTCCCCTACCAAGAATTTTGGATTAAAAGTGATCCTAGTTCTTTAACAGCTCTTAAAAATGCAGGGGTTGATATGGTTAATATTAGTAATAACCACATTTTAGACTATTACGAAGATGGATTACTCGACACAACGGCTGCTTTACGCGCCAATAACCTAGCCTATGTTGGCGCCGGTAAAAATGAAGATGAAGCCTATCAACTTAAAGTTGCTGACATCAAAGGTAATAAAGTTGGATTCATGTCGTTTTGCCACTTTTTCCCAAATACTGGTTGGATTGCCGATGAAGATACTCCTGGGGTTACTAATGGTTATGATATAAATTTAGTCGAAGAAAAAATCAAAGAAGAACGCGCAAAAAATAAAGATATTGATTATATGGTCGTCTATTTTCACTGGGGAGTTGAAAAGACGAATACACCTGTAGATTATCAAACCCAATACGTTAAAAAACTCGTGGATGATCATTTAGTTGACGCGATTGTTGCTAGCCATCCACACTGGCTCCAAAGTTTTGAAGTATACAAAGATGTTCCAATTGCTTATTCATTAGGTAATTTCTTGTTTCCTGACTATGTTTCTGGTCATTCAGCAGAAACAGGTATTTATAAACTGAATTTTAATCAAGGTAAAGTGACTGCGCATTTTGATCCTGGTATTATTTCAGGTAATCAAATTAATATGCTTGACGGTTCTGCCAAGACAGCACAATTAAATTATCTCCAATCCATTTCTCCAAATGCAACTATTAATAGTAATGGTGATATATCCGCAAAATAAAAAAAGCTGATGCTAGTTCGGTTTTAACCGTTCTAAGCATCAGCTTTTTTTTATAACAAATGATTCATATGGCCAATTTCCATTACCCAATAAGAACCAATAACTACGACAATCGCGATAAATGCGGCGAATAAAATATTACCGATTTGAATTTTACCATCGCGGCCTTCTGTCATGTGCATGAACATCAGAAGCTGTAAGGCTGCCTGAATGAACGCAAAGATGAAAATAATAACTACCTTAACATTTGTTGTTAGCGTCGAATAAAGAGCCACCCAGACTGCTAGAAGCGTCAAAATAACTGATAACGCAAAGCCAACAATATGTTTCCAAGGAATGCCACCTTCAGCATGAGCTGCATTTGATTTATTATTTTGTGTCATATTAGTTCACCATCCCTAGCAAATAGACACCGGTGAAAATGAAAATCCACACAACATCCAAGAAATGCCAGTATAAACTGGAAATAAATACTTTTGATGCTGTTTTTGGCGTCAAACCATGCATTTTAATTTGAATCAGAATAAAACTAATCCAGAAAATCCCGACCGTTACGTGAAGTCCATGTGTTCCTAGTAGAACGAAGAATGCCGACCAGTAAGAACCGATTTGCATTGTAACGCCTTCTGTCACATAGTGTGCAAATTCATAAAGCTCAAAGCCAACAAATCCCGCACCAAGAATTAATGTGATAATCGAGTAAATCGTCAACATTTTCACATTGCCCTTACGCATCTCACCAATTGCTAAACCACACGTAAAACTACTTGTTAAAAGTAAAAATGTCATTATTAGCACTAGCCAAAGTTCGAACATTTCTGCTGGCGGATGACCCGCATTCGAGCCAGCCTTTCTCATAACAAAGTAAGTCGCAAAAAGCGTTGCAAACAATGCAATTTCGGCGCCAAGGAAAATCCAGAATCCAAGAATATTTAATCGACCTTGTTCTGATCTATATTCAATTGGCAGATTTTTATTTGTTTCTACAGATTCCATGGGTTACCCTCCTTCACACCAGTCGCAAGTTCGCGCGCATTATGTTCTTCTGTTGCTTTAATTTCGTCCACTTCAACGTGGTAACCATCGTTATTTTGGAATGAACGATAAATCATACATCCTAAAATACCAACTAGGCCAATAATTCCCATCCAGTACCAGTAGAAGACTAGTCCGAAACCTGCAATGAAGAAGAAGACAGACATTACAAACCCAACCATGGTATTACTTGGCATATGGATTGGTTTATAATTTTTATCATTTACATATGGATCGCCTTTTTGTTTTCTATTCCAGAAATCATCCAAGTCATTCCATTCAGGTAAAACAGCAAAGTTATATTTTGGAGGAACAGCGGAACTTGTAGCCCATTCAAGCGTACGAGCATCCCACGGGTCACCAGTAACTTCACGTTTAGAGTTTTTGTAGCTGTAGTAGATGTTGTAGCAAAGAACTAAGAATGCTACACCCATCAAGAATCCGCCCACAGTAGAGATAAAGTTAAGCGTTGTCCAGCCATCACCTTGTACGTAAGTGTAAATACGACGCGGCATACCATCTAGTCCTAGGAAATATTGCGGGAAGAAACAAACGTTAAATCCAACAACGAAAATCCAGAAGAACCATTTACCAATTTTTTCATTTAGTCTGTAACCGACCATTTTTGGATACCAGTATGTAAGCCCGGCAAAGCAGGAGAACACAGTTCCAGCAATTAATACGTAGTGGAAATGGGATACTAAGAAGTACGTATTGTGATATTGATAATCGGCTGCAGCCATCGCAAGCATAACCCCAGTTACCCCACCAACAACAAAGTTAGGGATAAAGGCAAGCGACCAAAGCATTGGCGTTGTAAAGGTTATTCGCCCTTTGTACATCGTAAAGAGCCAGTTGAATATCTTAATCCCGGTCGGTATCGCAATCATCATCGTTGTAATGGAGAAGAAGGAGTTAACAAGCGCCCCTGATCCCATTGTAAAGAAGTGATGGACCCAAACTAGGAAACTTAGTAAAGAAATAACTGCCATCGCGGCAACCATCGCCGGATAACCGAATAATTTTTTCCTCGAGAAAGTAGAAATAATCTCTGAGAAAATACCGAAAGCTGGCAAAATAACAATATATACTTCCGGATGACCCCAAACCCAGAACAAGTTGGCCCACATCATTGGGAGCCCGCCATTCGTGAGTGTGAAGAATGCTGTCCCAAACAGTCGGTCAAATGACATCAAAGCAAGTGCCACTGTTAAAACTGGGAAAGCGAAAATAATGATCAAACTTGTAATTAATGAAGACCAAGTAAACATTGGCATTTTCATTAACGTCATACCTTTTGTACGCATTCTTAAAATCGTGACGAAAAAGTTAATCCCCGTCATCAGCGTACCAATACCAGCGATTTGAACACCTAGAAGATAGAAGTTAATTCCATATCCAGCGCTAAAATCTGTCGCAAGTGGCGCATAGTTTGTCCAACCAGCATCTGGCGAACCACCAATTACGAATGATAAGTTAAATAGCATCGCTCCCATAAAGAACGTCCAAAAACTTAAGTTGTTTAAAAATGGAAATGCTACATCACGCGCACCAATTTGAAGTGGTACGGCAATGTTCATCAACCCGATGATAAACGGCATCGCCATAAATAAAATCATAATCGTTCCATGTGTAGAAAAAACTTCATTGTAATGCTGTGCGTCTAAAAATTTCATATCCGGTAAAGCGAGCTGGGTACGCATCATTAGCGCATCCACACCACCACGGAAAAACATTAAGACAGCAGCAAGCAAGTACATAATACCAATTTTTTTATGATCAACGGAAGAAATCCACTCTTTCATGAGCCACTTCCATTTTTTTGTATAAGTTAGTAACGCAACAACACCAATACTTACAAGTACGATAGAAATCTGCGCGCCTAAAATCATTGGGTCGCCAGTTACGATAAACTCATTCCATTTCATGCCTTATGTCCCCCCTTTTTACTTCCCTGCGTCATCCGATTCTTTTTTATTGAATTCATTTGTTTGGATGTCTTCTTCCATTTTCTTCATTTCATCTTCGCGGTGTTTATCCTCGTGGTAACCTTCGCCGTTTTTAATAATTTGTGGCTTCATATCATGACGCTCAAATTGCGGATTAGTTACTGTCACAGGACGAACCGGAAGCATTGGTTCATCAGAAATGGTTGATTTTGTGTTTGGATTATGCGGATTTGTCATCTCATAACCAAAACGTTTGTAGGCATAGAAAACATACTCTGGATCAGCTGCTACATCAACAAATGCTAAATGCGTACCAGAATAAGTCTTTTTCTTAGAGCTTCCAGGAATTAAAAGACGATCATATATGTCTTGTGTAATAACTGGCGAGCTTGCTTTTGTTTCTTTCGCCCATTTTTTGAAATCTTTTTCAGATTGAGCTACTACATCAAAGCGTTGATCCGCAAAACCTTCGCCGTTGAAGTTTGCGTTACGGCCTTTATATGTACCAACTTCATCTGCTTGTAAATATAAATTCATTGTCATGCCAGACATCGCATATTTTTGTCCACCTAACTGCGGAACCCAAAAGCTTGTCATCGTATCTGCAGAAGTTAATTTGAATAGTACAGGACGATTGGTTGGAATGTTTACATAGTTCACCGTTTCAATCGACTCATCTGGATAACTAAAAATCCATTTCCAGTCTGCACTTGTTGCGTAAATAACAATTGGATCTTTATGCGAAGTCACTTTTGGTGCTTCTTCCCCTGCATAAATTGTTTTTACAGTCGGAATAGCTAGAGCAATAACGATTGCAACTGGAATCAATGTCCAAAAAATTTCCAGTTTTTTACTACCGTGCATATCCGGCTCATAGTTTGAAATGTCTTTCCGTTCGCGGTATTTAACCAACATAATCGTAAACAATACAAAAATCGTCAAAACAATAACCAGCATAAATATAATCGAATAAATAATTAAGTCCGACTGACCTTTTGCAACTGGCCCTTTTGGATTAAGTACCGTCAAGTCACCACAACCACTTATAAGGCCGGTAACCCCAAGTAGTGCCGTAAGCAGCAAAGATTTAAGTACCTTTGACACCCGAATCCCCTCTTTTCCTTTTGATGTTTTCTAATGTGTATTTTTGCGCAAAAATACCATTACCGGAGTGCTGAAAGAAGCTTGTTAGAACTCCTATGTAACTGAAAAAATGCTTTTACTATTTAGTTCTTTTAAAAAAACTCACAAACTTTTTTAAAAATTAATCAGCATTTTTAGAATCACTATGTTCATACTCTAACTCATTATATCTGATTTGATATCTTAGTTCAAAAACCTGATATATTAAATATTTCACAAACTTTTATTCTGTTCACTATTCCCTAGTTTGTGAAATTTAAAACAAAAAAGCAAATGATATTCAAGAATATCAAAATTCTAACCTTTTATATTATTTTTTAAATTTAAAAAATAATATTGTATTACATTAATATTTCATGCTATATTAATTTTGTAATATAATACATATAAATGAAAGAGGGAACAAAATCATGTTAAAGAGAAATGTACAAAAAGGGATGATTAGTTTAATTGCAATTATGATGTTTTTATCAATGTTCAGTTTTACAAATTTAAATTCTATTAAAACTGTAGAGGCTGCAACAACTGCGTACAATACAATTGAGTACAATAAATCAGTTAATTTAGATGCTAATATTGCATATCCAGAAACAAATGCATTTTGGTCTGCACCATATTATTCAGAAGGATCAACATTTATATCAAGTGCAACTGCACCTTCTTATGCAAAAAAAGATGTTAAATTAATAAGAGAGGCAAAAACTGAAAGAGGAATTTACTATCAAGTAAAATTGGGAGACAAAATTATTGGTTGGCTTGATAAATGAGCTTTTAAATTTTATGAAATGCCTTCTACGGATATTGCTTACTCAAGGACCGGGAAAATCACTAACACTTCTGGACATGCAGTATGGACTCAACCTTGCGGACAAATAAACTCTACTTTAAAAGGACCAGCAAGTGATTATCTTAACAAAGAAATAACTATTTGGAGAAAAGTAGAAAACAAAAGAGGTACTTATTATCAATTTAGTGAAACCAAAACTCCTAATATAAAAGCTTGGTTAGATGCAAGAGCCATAACACTCTATGACCAAGTACATTTTAATGAAGAGTACAATCAGATGGCAGTTATATCTACAGTTATTGGACATGCAGTATGGTCAACACCTTATCTTCAGTCCGATAGTAAATTAATTGCGCCTGCTTCTAATTATGAAGGAAAAAGAGTTGAAATAATCAGAAGAGCCAAAACAACAAGGTAAATATATTATCAATTTAGTTATGATAATAAAGTAATTGGTTGGTTAGACACTAGGGCTTTCTCATTAATACCTTCAAACACTGCTATGGTGATAAGTAATAGTACAAACGACATTTTTTCAAATATAACTGATGCATATAATAAAAATAACCCTATAAATAATTCTCAAAATTATTCTCAACAATTTGTTAATATTGATGAAAGTAATTCTGATGATAATTTGGGTAACTACGTTAAAATAAGCCAAGATAACAAACCTATTGGTTGGATAGACTCTGAAAATGTAATTGATGAAAAAACTATGGATTCTATAGAAAATGATGAAGAATCAATTATTCCGGAAGAATTAATTGATAAAGTAAATGATTATGTAACAATAGAAAACAATGAATTTGTATTGTCTAACAAAGCGGAAGATGTTCTTACTTCGGAAGAGTTTGTTGAAGTTGAAGGGCAGATAGATCAAACTAATGCTGAAATCGAGGCTGATGAAACACTATCAGAAACACATATTGAGGGAAACATAATAGTTCAAGAAATCTATGAAGATGAACCAAATCAACTTCTTAAGGCATCTAAAAAAGCTTATATAAAAGCTAAATATACATGGTGGGGTATGCAAATCCAATTTTCTCATAAAGCTGTTGTTGATTTTAACGATTTTTATTGGGGGGCAGGTACGATAGGTGGATTAGGTGCAAATAAACGAATGGGGAAATTTTTAGCAAAAAAAGGAATAAAAATCGCATCACGTTATGCTGTTTGTTTGAGTTTATTTGGTGGTGGTTTAGCATGGGGAATGGGTAAAAAAGATAAAGGAAAAGGTGTAAATTTAAATTGTGTATTATATGTCCCTGCGACAATAACTACAGCTAAATAAAAGAAAAGAGTGTATACATGAAAAGAAATAAACTAAAGATAATATTTCGAATAATAGAGTTGGTATTGGGAATTTTAATTATTATCGCAACATCTGTATTATATTTTATGGATATTATTTCTGGTGGAGCCTCTGGCGTTATATCAGCTGTTGGAATGGGTATTTTTATACACGCGAATAATTTATCTAAAAAAGATAATACGACTGAATAAAAGATTCAGTTTGTTACTTTATTTTAAATGATTAAAACAAAAGCCGAACAACTTTTACTTAAAAGTTGTTCGGCTTTTATTATATATCCCCATTATTCAGTAATTTGAACTCTCCCTGTATGGAAAGGTAAATGCTTAATACCAAGCTTTTCCCACTCATTAACGAGTTTTTCGGCTAGTTCTTTCGTTTTCGAGAAAGCTATTCCGCAGTCTCCGCCACCAGAGCCAGATGATTTTCCTGCGCCACCCATGTTTTCAGCTGAGTCCGCTAGTTCTTTTAGTAAGCTTGTTTCAATATTTACGCCAGCTTTTGTTCCAAGTTCTTGAAGAATGCGACGATTTTCTTTAATAGATGAATAAAGCAATTCCTCATCTTTCGTATGGAAAGCTTGAATTATTTGCTTCATAATCTCGTTATTTCTAGTTAAAAAATGTTGGTAATTCTTGCTATCTTCTTGTTTAAAAGCATGAATTTGCGAAACTAGTTTTCCGGTACTTACAGGTGTGCCCGTCCAACCGACAGAAAAAGTCGGCACTGGTTCTTCCAATGTTTCGATTTGAAGCATTGGCCACGGCTCTTTCATAAACCATTCGAGTGATTTATAAGCCAAACGATGCTTCACCCATTCTTGATCAAACGTTGTATACGCAATCCAGCCGCCATACATACAAGAAGCAATGTCGCCACAAGAGCCATTTCCTTGTACTACTAAATGCGAAAGTGCAGCAAGTTTGAATTTTTTAAGCATTGATATTTCTGGATAAAATTTCGTCATTAGCGCGTTGATTACAGCAACTGTAGCCGCTGCACTGGAACCGAGTCCATATTTTGCGCCAGATTGGTCGATTAATTCTGTTTCAATGACCATTTTCACAGGCGTTAGCTCGATTCCTTCTGATTTCAGGAAAGTTGTCGCGATATTAATTGCTTCAGCTGTAAACGTCCAATGTTCCCCGTCTGGTTTAAGTTCTCCGCCAATTGGCCATGAAACTGGATTTTCATAATGTGGAATCCATAATTCATTGCGTTCACTATCTTCAAGAGTTAGCGTTATATAACGATTAACTGCAGTTAGAATAGCCGTATGACCTGATTCTACAACTGCATATTCACCAGCTACATATAATTTTCCGGGTATTTTAACCTGTAGTTTATTTTTCATCTGATACAACACTCGCTTCCTTACCAGCGTGGCAAATTAGAACGTTTTTAGCCAAACCTGACAACTTATCTGCTACGATATTTTCATTTTCACGCTCACAAATAACTTTAACATTTGGACCAGCATCCATTGTAAAATAGGCCGGTATACCATTTTCTCGTAATTCTCTAACAGCATCCATTATTTCAAGGGACTTCGGTTGAAAATAAGTAAATGGAGGCTCGGCACCAAGCGTTGTCGCATGCATTTTCATTCCGTTTCGTTCTGTGATTTCGCCCACTTTGATGAAATCTTCATCCAAAATAGCTTGTTTCATTTCTTCCAAGTCTGTTTCAGCAGCAGAAACCCATTTTTCGAAAAACGGTGATGTTTCAACAGTTAGGCGCATTCCATCCCGACTAGAAACTTTCTTTTCTTTATCCGAAACGACTGCGACTACAAGAGACATTTTGTCACATAATTTGTTGGTGAAAGGTACTGCAAATGAATCACTACCGTCCGCGAGTTCGCCTTTTTCCCAAATGACAAAATCTCCGAAAACGGAACGAGAAGCAGAACCAGACCCGAAACGAGCCAGTCTGGAAATATATTCTTTTGTGTCTTTTCTGCCAGCAGCGCTAGATCCAGCAAGTGCAAGAGCTGCAAATGCAGAAGCCGATGAAGCAAGCCCGGCCGCAGTTGGAACGTGATTTTCGGAAGTGATTTTTGCTTTTGCTGAAATACCGAATTCTTCACGCATTTTATCTATAAAACGAGCTACTTTTGCATCCGTTTTGTGTTCATTATTTAGAATAAATGTATCTTGGGCTAAATTTCCGTCCCATTCTACCGTTGTTTTTGTATAAAATTTATCTACCGTGAAGGATAAACTACTGTTTGCAGGTAGAATCAAGTGTTCATCGCGTTTTCCCCAGTATTTAATTAGCGCCACATTCGTGTGTGCGATGGCTGTCGCTTTCATAACTACCTTCTCCAATCGTAAAAATCCATTCTTGTGCAGCTCCAGCATTATGAAGCTCCTTCGTTATTTGTTCAGCGATTTCTTGATTTTTTGCTACAGCGATAATACATCCACCTCTACCGCCACCTGTAAGTTTTGCCCCGTCTGCACCACTACTTCTAGCTACTTCTATTAATTTCTCTAAACTACTATCACTTACTGTCAAAGTTTCTAAATAAGATTGTGCCTTATTCATTGCAGCACCTATTTTCACAGTATCTGCATCGCCTTCTAAATGAGTCTTTATTTCCCGGGAAATATCGCCGAGTTGATGAATTATTTTACCAATTTCTGTTTGATTTTCTTTATATAAAGCTTGAACATCCTTCACCGCGTCTCTGGTTTCACTTGGAACTCCAGTATCTGCTACTACGAACGTGATTTTTTTTGAAAAATGCATAATTTCTAGTTTTCGATCTCGCTCATACCATACTGGTTTTTCACTCACAACCGTGATAGCATCAACACCACTAGCATTGCCATGAGCAATTTTTTCTGCCGCATTCACAATGGCTAATAATTTTTTCGAGTCTAATTCTTGATTAAAATATTTATATAAGCCACGCGCAATACTTGTTGCTACAGCGGCACTTGAACCTAAACCTCGTCCAATTGGAACACCTGAAACTACATGGATAGAAACGCATTCGCCTTTTCCAATCTCATTTAAAACATCTACAACTAATGCTTTGATTCCTGCTAAGAAATCAGGCATATCATCTAAATCACCTGAAAAAAATGCCGAAGAAAATTTGGTTTTTGTAGAATTTTCTACATTTGTCGTTACTATTGCTTGTGTAAATGGGACTGAAATCGCCGGTTCTCCGTATACAACTGCATGTTCTCCGCATAATATCATTTTAGCTGTCCCAATGCCTGTAGCCAATGCACGCCAATCCTTTCTCCATCAAAATAATACAAACTTTAATACTTCATGATACCATAATTTTTTCACTAAAACCTTATTATAGAACTTTTTTTGACCCAAAACAATGATTGGCGCAACTTTTCCCGCGCCAATCACCTTTTAAATATCCATTTCTCGATATTGATGTTGGAAAATACACATTCTAATAGCATCATGATAAGTTCCATCAACGAAAAACTCATCAATTAGTTCGCCTTCACGAATAAAACCAACTTTTTCATAGACATGAATAGCTTTTTCATTTACTTTATCAACAACTAAATATAGTTTATGCAGATTTAGTACGTGAAAAGCATATTTCATTGCGAGTTTTGTGGCAGAAACAGCGTAACCGTGCCCCTGAAACTTAGGATCAATAATAATTTGAAATTCGGCTCTTCGGTGAATATAATCAATTTCCATCAATTCGACAAGTCCAACCATTTGACCATCTAATTCTAAAATAAAACGGCGTTCTGACTGATCGTGAATGTGCTTATCATATAGCTCCTGAAGCTCGACGAACGCCTCATATGGCTCTTCAAACCAATAAGACATTATTTTCGCGTCATTATTTAACCGGTGAACAAATTTTAAATCTTCTCGTTCAAGCGGTCTAAGTTTTAAATCTCCACTCATTTTTCCACTCCTAAATTATAAAATTGGTGATAGTAAACTAGATAGAACTTCTTTTATACGAGTCAATAATGGTTTGTTTTCCATATCTTTCATCGTAAAAAGTCGGCTATCTTCAAAATCTTTCTCAAAATCACGTTTTAAATGATGCATAGCCTCGCTTTCATCATATAAGAATACCATTAATTCATGATTCAATCTAAAACTACGCACGTCAAAATTGGCAGTACCTATAGCTGCACGCGTCCCGTCCACTAGCATTGCCTTCGCATGAACAAAAGAATCATCGGCATAAGCATACATTTTCGCGCCTGCTTCAATCATTGTTTTCACATACGCATTACTTCCGTGGAATGAAATCCCGCGATCACCTTTGCCTGGAATAATAACTCGCACGTCAACACCGCTCATCGCAACCCGGCGAATAACTGCAAGCGACTCC
Source organism: Listeria monocytogenes ATCC 19117 (assembly GCF_000307025.1). Classification (GTDB taxonomy): domain Bacteria; phylum Bacillota; class Bacilli; order Lactobacillales; family Listeriaceae; genus Listeria; species Listeria monocytogenes_B. Next base: position 11,817 of record NC_018584.1, on the reverse strand, counting down.
TCATCTGGAACAAAGTAAGGCGACACAATCCAAACAGATTCTTTAGCGGAATCAATTAAATCAAGCATCGAATCGCGAACCCATTTTTCTTTATCATATGGTCCGCCGTAAATCACTTGCGCCCATTCGTCACCCACATCAACTGGTGAAAAATATTGTTGTAATCCAGCTTCACTAATAAATTGATCTGCAGCACCTGCTTGGTTTTCCATATAGACCCAATCATTTAGAAAAGATTCTTGAAGTTCGATAACAGCTTGGCCTGTGATTTTAATATGTGTATCGCGCCAAACACGGAAATCTGGTGTATTAGAACGATATTCTTCTCCAATATTAAGCCCGCCTGTAAAGCCAATTTGACCATCAATCACGACAATTTTACGGTGATTTCTTAAATTGGCTGTTCTTACAATCCAGGGAGAGGTAATTGGGTCAAATGCGTGAATACTAACTCCAGCTTCTTTCAAAGGAGCTAAAAAGGCTTTACCCAGTTTGCTTGATCCAAGCCCATCAAACATAAATCTAACTTCAACGCCTGCTTTTGCTTTTTCTACCAAAATATCACGAATCTTTGTAGAAATTTCATCCGTTTTGAAAATATAGTATTGAATATGAATGTGGTTTTCAGCCTTTCTAAGCGCGTCTAAGAGCACTGGAAAAGTTTCTTCGCCATTTGTTAATATTTCGATTTTATTCCCCTTAATTGGCTCTATGGACGTTAAATGCGCAATTCTTTTAGATAGTCGTGGTAATTTTTCATTAGTGTTGTTTGGAATTGCGTGAATCGCATTAATTAATTTAGCTTTTTCCATTACTTGAGCTGTGCTGAATTTTCTAGTTGCTGGATTTCTACCAAACACAAGGTAACTAATCGTTCCAAGTACAGGTAAAATGAAAATAACCGCAATCCAGGCGACTTTTGAGCTAGTATTCCGTTGATCAAAGAGTAGTAGCCGAATCACAATAATTAATCCGCATAATTGGATAAGTCCACTTGTTACTAAGAATAATATAGCTGCTTGATTGATTAAAAAGTATTCCACTAAAAATAAAACTACTGCTATAAACAGAAATTGAATCAGTTTGCGCATTTGTTCAACTCTTCCCTTTTTAAGACGTATTAAGGATATTATACATAAATTATAGCCAAAAAGCGCTTTTTATACTGGAAAAAAGCTGGAAAATCGTTCTAATTCGCAAATTAGAGTCATCTCCAGCTTGATTTTATTCTTCTATATCGCTTCCAGGAGCATCTTCAAAACTTTCATCAGGAACTTGTGTGATTAATGTTTCATCGATTTCTTCCTCAAGCTCAACTTCATCTTCTTCTTTTGGCACTTTTGCAACAGTAGCTACTTTTTCATCTTCATCAAGACGAATTAGTTTGACACCCATTGCGCTACGACCTGTTTGTGATACTGTATCAATTTCGAAACGAATTAATACGCCACTTACTGTCATTAGCATTAAGTCTTCTTCACCAGTCACTGTTTTCATTGCGACTAAGTTACCATTTTTCTCTGTGATTGTAACGGTTTTAACACCCATACCACCGCGATTACGAAGCGGGTACTGGGAAGCCGGTGTTTGTTTACCGTATCCTTTTTCCGTTACAACGAGAACTTTTTCATCATCCTCAAGGACTTCCATACCGATAACTTCATCGTCTTCACGAAGTCTAATACCACGAACACCAGCAGCTGTACGGCCCATTACGCGGATATTTTCTTCTGGGAAGTAGATAGATTGTCCATGTTTCGTTGCGATAATCATGTTTTTGCTACCATCTGTCATCTGAACAGAGATTAGTTCATCGTTTTCGCGAAGTTCAACTGCACGAAGACCACTTTGACGAATTTTCGCAAATTGAGAAAGGGTTGTACGCTTCACGACACCGTGTTTAGTAGTAAAGAATAGGTAGCTATCATCAGTGAATTCGGATAGATTTATCACGGCATTCACTTGTTCTTGGCTTTCGATTCCAAGTAAGTTGATGATTGGGATACCTTTGGCGGTACGACCGTATTCAGGTACTTCATAACCTTTCGAACGGTAAACTTTACCTGTGTTAGTGAAGAATAGTAACGTATCATGCGTGCTCGTTGCAACAAGATGTTCTACGAAATCATCTTCATGAGTAGACATACCTTGGATACCACGACCACCACGACGTTGGCTACGATAAGTTGATAATGGTAAACGTTTAATATAGCCACGTTTAGTTAGTGTAATCGCCACTTCTTCTTCAGGGATTAAGTCTTCATCTTCAAGGCTTACTAAATCACCAGCCAAGATTTCTGTACGACGTTTATCCGCGTATTTAACTTTGATTTCTTCTAATTCTTCACGAATAATTTCAAGAATACGCTCATCATCAGCTAAAATGGCTTTTAAATCATTAATTAATGCCACTAAGTTTTGGTATTCTTCTTCAATTTTTTCGCGTTCCAAACCTGTTAAACGTTGCAAACGCATGTCTAAAATGGCTTGCGCTTGTTTGTCCGAAAGGTTGAATTGTGTCATCAAGCCTTCTTTAGCAACATCGGAAGTTTTTGATCCACGAATTAATTTAATAATCGCGTCAATATTATCTAGTGCAATTCGTAAACCTTCTAAAATGTGAGCGCGTGCTTCTGCTTTACGAAGCTCAAATTCCGTACGGCGCCGAATAACTACTTTTTGATGCTCTAAATAATGATAAAGAATTTCTTTTAAATTAAGTACTTTTGGATGATTGTCGACAAGTGCGAGCATATTAATACCAAAAGTAGTTTGAAGTGCTGTCATTTTGAATAAATTATTCACGATAACACTTGCACTAATATCACGACGAACTTCAATAACAATGCGCATTCCAGAACGGTCAGATTCATCGTTTAGGGAAGTGATACCGTCGATTTTCTTCTCACGAGCTAGTTCGGCAATACGCTCAACTAGGCGCGCTTTATTTACTTGGTAAGGAATTTCGGTAATAACGATTGTTTCTTTACCATTTTTCTTTTCTTCAATATCGACACGACCACGAACAGTAATCGAACCACGGCCACTTTCGTAAGCGCGACGGATTCCGCTACGCCCCATAATCATCCCAGCAGTAGGGAAGTCAGGGCCAGGGATATATTCCATTAAATCACGAATAGTAATATCCGGATCATGACTAAGTGCTAAAACGCCGTCAATAACTTCACCAAGATGGTGGGTAGGAATGTTTGTTGCCATACCAACTGCGATACCTGACGAACCATTGACAAGTAAGTTAGGGAAACGCGCTGGTAAAATGACTGGCTCACGTTCAGAACCATCGTAGTTATCAGCATAATCAATTGTATCTTTATTAATATCGCGAAGAAGTTCCATCGAAATTTTTGACATACGTGCTTCTGTATAACGCATCGCTGCCGCCATATCGCCATCGACCGAACCAAAGTTACCATGTCCATCAACTAGCATATTACGGTAACTAAAATCTTGCGCCATCCGAACCATTGTAAAATAAACCGCTGTATCGCCGTGGGGGTGATACTTACCGATTACTTCACCAACGATACGAGCTGATTTTTTATAGGCCTTATCAGAAGTCATACCTAAGTCATTCATCGCATATAGAATACGACGATGAACTGGTTTTAATCCGTCACGAACGTCTGGTAGGGCACGGGCAACAATTACACTCATCGCATAGTCCAGGAATGATGTCCGCATTTCTTTATTTAAGTTTATCTCTGTTATTCGTTGATTTGGTGTTTCTGCCATTGTTAGAGAAACCTCCCTTTCAAAAGTAAGGCTGAATCTAGTTCAAACCTTTTAAAAACAATTAATAACCCAATTATTACCCGGGAAATATTTATTAAACATCCAAGTTTTTAACGTATTGCGCGTTGTCTTCGATGAATTTACGACGAGGTTCCACGCGGTCACCCATCAACATTTCAAAAGTTTCATCGGCATCAATAGCGTCTTTGATATTGACTTGAAGTAGTGTACGGTGTTCCGGATTCATGGTTGTATCCCAAAGTTGTTCTGGGTTCATTTCTCCAAGACCTTTATATCGTTGAATGCTGTATTTAGTGTCTCCGTCAAGGGAAGCTAGATAGTCTTCTAACTGTCCGTCGCTATATACATATTCTATTTGTTTACCGTGCTTAATTTGATAAAGCGGTGGTTGTGCAATATAGATATAACCAGCATCAAGCAGTGGGCGCATATAACGATAAAATAGCGTAAGAAGTAGTGTACGAATATGTGCACCATCAACATCGGCATCAGTCATAATAATTAATTTGTGGTAACGAGATTTAGAAACATCGAAATCTCCACCAAAACCAGTTCCCATAGCCGTAAAAATAGTTCGAATTTCTTCGTTAGCTAAAATTCGGTCTAAACGCGCTTTCTCCACGTTCAAAATTTTACCACGAATCGGCAAAATAGCTTGGAATAAACGGTCACGACCTTGTTTAGCTGAACCACCAGCTGAGTCACCCTCAACGATGTAAAGTTCGCTGATTTCAGGGTTACGGGAAGAACAGTCAGCTAGTTTACCTGGCAAGCTAGAAATTTCTAACCCACTGCTTTTACGAGCAACTTCACGCGCGCGCTTAGCAGCCAGACGTGCACGAGAAGCTACAACGCCCTTCTCAACGATTTTTTTAGCAACATCTGGGTTTTCCATCATAAATTTATTTAAAGCCTCAGAAAACAGCTTATCCGTGATTGAACGAGCTTCTGAATTTCCAAGTTTTGTTTTTGTTTGTCCTTCAAACTGTGGATCTGGGTGTTTGATGGAAATGATTGCTGTTAAACCTTCACGAACATCTTCACCGGAAAGGTTATCATCACTATCTTTGAACAATTTATTACGACGCGCGTAGTCATTAATAACACGTGTTAACGCCGTTTTAAATCCAGATTCGTGAGTCCCGCCTTCATACGTATGAATGTTATTTGCGAATGAAATGATATTGCTTGAGAATCCAGTATTATATTGCATGGAAATCTCAACCATAATGTCATCGCGTTCACCTTCCAAATAAATTGGTGGCTCATGGATAACGTCTTTTGCTTTATTTAAATGCTCCACGTAAGAACGAATTCCGCCTTCATAGTGGAAATCTTTACGAACTTTGTGTTCTTCGCGCTTGTCTTCAATTGAAATCGTTAAACCACGATTCAAGAAAGCAAGTTCGCGCGTACGAGTACGAAGTGTATCAAAATCAAATTCCGTTGTTTCTGTGAAAATTTGTGGATCTGGCGTAAAGTGAACAATTGTTCCACGGTAATCCGTTTCGCCTTGTTCTTCCATATCCATTACTACATCACCACGTTCAAAGCGTTGGTAATATTTTTGACCTTCACGGTGAACGTATACCTCAAGAGATGTGGAAAGGGCATTAACTACCGATGCACCAACTCCGTGAAGTCCGCCAGATACTTTATATCCGCCGCCGCCAAATTTACCACCAGCATGTAGAACGGTAAAGATAACTTCTACTGTTGGACGACCAATTTTTTCGTTAATCCCAGTAGGAATTCCACGTCCGTTATCACGAACAGTAATGCTGTTATCAGCTTCGATTGTAATTTCAATTTCTGTACAAAAACCAGCAAGTGCTTCATCAATTGCGTTATCAACAATTTCCCATACCAGGTGATGGAGTCCGCGTTGACTAGTTGAACCAATGTACATACCAGGTCTTTTCCTTACTGCCTCTAGACCTTCCAGTACTTGTATTTGATCTTCGTTATAATCTGAAGCATTTTCTTGTACATTTGTAATATTTTCTTCTGACATTAATTATTCCACCGCACTTTCTTTTTCATCAAATTATATTAACCTAGATTAGGATTTTTTTACCGTACCTTTTTCTACATAGAAAGTTGTTGCTTGTTTGAGCGTTTCATGGTCGATCCCGCTCGTACTTGTTGTCGTTACAAAGGTTTGTACTTTTCCTTCAATAGCTCCGAGCAAATGCGATTGACGATAATCATCGAGTTCACTAAGCACATCATCGAGAAGAAGAACCGGATATTCGCCAGTTTCTTCATGGATTAGGTCAATTTCTGCTAATTTTATAGAAAGTGCCGTTGTCCGTTGCTGACCTTGCGAACCAAAATCTTGCACATTTTGCCCATTAATATAAAACAGAGAATCATCCCGATGTGGTCCAATAAGCGTGACACCACGGTCGATTTCTCTTTGTTTGATTGATTCTATTTTTTGGAGCAAATCTGCTTTCCACACTTCGGGATCGTCCCCATTTAGCGTGATGGAAGCTTTATACTCAATTTTCAGCGTCTCAAGTCCTCGGGAAATTTGGTGATGAATTGGCGCCGCATATGCCTCTAGTTTTTGAATGAAATCAGCTCGTCTTTTCGTCAAATTAATGGCGACATCTGCGAACTGTTCAGTCAAAATATCGAGTAATATTGGATCTACTTTTCGTTTCATTTGCAACATCTTCAAATATTGGTTCCGTTGTTGCAATATTCGTTGGTATTCACTTAGATTATGCAAATAAATCGGCTGCATTTGTCCAATTTCCATATTCAAAAACCGACGTCTAATTCCTGGAGCGCCCTTCACAAGCGATAAATCTTCTGGGGCAAAAATAACCACATTCAAGTTACCGACATATTGGCTAAGTTTCTTTTGTTCCAAATGATTTACTTTAGCTCGCTTACCTTTTTGGGTGATAGCAAGCTCTAAAGGCACTGATTGTCCGTGCTTTGCTATTCGCCCTTCCATCTTGGCTTCTTCTTTTTCCCACATAATAAAATCTTTATCATTCGTTGTCCGATGTGACTTTGCAAGTGCAAGCATCAATACGGCTTCTAAAAGGTTGGTTTTACCTTGTGCATTCTCACCAAGAAAAACATTAACAGATGGGGAAAATTCTAGTTCTAAGTTTTCGTAATTCCGGAAATTTCTTAAAACAATACTTTCTAAATGCATCTGTTATTTTCCTTGCTCGATTTTCACTTTTCCAACACCGGGAACTAAGATAACATCGCCATTACGAAGCTTTTTCCCCCGGCGGTTGTCTTGCTCTCCGTTGATGTAAATCGTATTTTCACTAAGGTACGCTTTCGCCATTCCACCAGTTGAAACTACATCAATCATTTGTAAAAGTTGACCAAGCGTTACGAACTCGCTATTTATCTTTACTGTTTCAGCCAAAAATTTCACGCCCAATCTTTTTTTATCACTACCTTCTATTTTACTAAAGTTTTGCCAATAATACAAAGAATATTTTCATATATTCGTTTTTCAGCTTTTTTTAGCAAAACTAATGGGGGGATATTATTTATTAAAAAAAAGAAAATATGAGCTTCTCTGGCGTTTTTTTACTAAAATGGTTATTTTCGCCTAATAACTGCCTTTTTTTGCCATGCTCCTGATTTATATCTCCAAACGCCGAGCATCGTAGCTGTAATCCACGCAACTGGTGTAGCCCACCAAAGCCCTATGTAACCAATATAAAGCGATAAAACAAATCCGATAACCAGTCTCGAAACTAACTCAAAAATCCCCATAGCTAAAGGAACCATCGCATCTCCGGTGCCTCTGAGTGTTTCTCGAACAACAAATAAAACTCCCACTACGACATAAAATAAAGAGACAATAAGTAAATAACTTACACCGATATTAATAACTTCCGTCTCACTAGAATCAACAAATAGTAATAAAAACTCCCGAGCGAAAAGTTGAACTAAAATCGTTATTCCAATGCTGATAGCTGTAACTACTTTAATTCCCGACCAAAAACCTTCGCGAACGCGGTCAATTTTCCCAGCACCGATGTTCTGACCAGCAAACATCGAAGAAGCTGCTCCAAAAGCAATTCCTGGTTGATATGTAAGTGAATCAATTCGACTCGCCGCCGTATATGCCGCAACGACCGATGAACCAAATCCATTTATTAAACTTTGAAGAGCCATGTTTCCGATAGAAATAAAGGATCCTTGTAATCCAGAAGGTAGTCCAATGCGCACCATTTCTTTAAGTAGTGGGGTGGAAAGCTTGAATTTTGCGCGCTCTATCCGCATAAATGGTACGTGGCGATAAGCATAGTAAATAACGGCAATTGCTGCAGCTGTTTGAGAAAGAACTGTCGCAATAGCAGCCCCGCGAACGCCCATATCCATATATACGACAAATAAAAAATCAAGTGCAATATTCATTAAGGACGATAAAATTAAAAAAATCAGCGGTGTAATCGAATTTCCAAGCGCCCGAAGTATCGCGGCCATTCCGTTATACAGACTCATCGGTAAAATCCCAATAAAAAGAGTGGTTAAAAAGATAGTAGAATCATCCAAAATATTCGCTGGAGTTCTAAGTAAAATTAGCAATGGCTTTGCTAGCAAAACTCCTGCAACAGTTAAAATAATCGCCGAAAAAACCACCGCATAAGTCGCCGTTGCAATAACATCTTTCAAACGATCAAAATCTTTAAACCCAAAATACTGCGCTACTACGACAGAAATCCCGCTCATAAGTCCAATAATCAAAGAAATCATAAAAAAATTGACCGAATTTGTCGCTCCAACAGCAGCCAGCGCATCTACACTGACAAATTTCCCAACAATAACAGCATCAATCATCGTATAAAATTGCTGAAACAAGTTTCCAATCAACATCGGCATCGCGAATAAAAAAATTAATTTTGTCGGATTACCTGTTGTCATATCTTTCATCATGCTAAGAATTACCTCCGTTTGCATAAATATACATTTCTATCCAAAAACTGTACTATAACAAAAAAAGAATCCGCCTTGAAACCAAGACGGATGTGCTTTTTGCGAGATTAGTAAGTTCTAACCGGCGTGATTAATTGTAAAATTTCATTTGGATTGGCTGCATCTTTTGGTCGAAGTACGAATGGTCTCATTGTACCGGAGAAGGAAATTTGAATATCATCACCTTCAAAAGCACGTAGGGCATCCATCATGTATTTACCGTTAAAAGATATTTTGATCTCTTCGCCAGTAAAACTTTGGCTGAAGACATTTTCAGAAACATTCCCAACTTCTGGAGAATTGGATGATACTTCTACTTGGCCATTTTCTAGCGTCATTAATTTAATAACGTTATTACGATTTTCGCGAGCAAGTAGGGACGCACGGTCAATTGCTTGTAAAAATGCTTTGGAATTAATGACTAATTCTGATTTAGTATCAGTTGGAATTAATCGAGATGTATCTGGATAACTACCTTCAAGTAAACGAGAATAAAATAATAAATCTTTTAATTTAAAAAGAATTTGGTTGTTGGCAAGGGTCATTTCAATAGATTCGCTTGCATCATCTAAAAGTTTATTTAATTCAGATAAACTTTTTCCAGGAATAACAATGTTGTATTCTTCATCAATGTCTGTTTCAAGAGGTATTTCACGTAAAGCTAGACGATGACTATCGGTTGCAACTGCGCTTAGTTTATTTTCTTTGATAATCCAGTTTACACCAGTAAGTACTGGACGAACTTCAATCGCAGACACAGCAAAAACAGTTTGTCTAACAATATTTTTAAGTACATTAATTGGAATTTTAATTGTTTTTCCGTCTGTTACTTCAGGTAATTTAGGATATTCCATTGGATCTAAGCCATTTAATGTAAAGGATGCTTGGCCAGAACTAATGTTGGTTTGGTAGTTAGAAGTCACTTCAATTTCTACATTTTCTTCTGGTAAACGACGAACAATATCGCCAAAGTATTTTGATTGAAGTACAATTCCACCAAAACTCTCCACTTCTACAATTACTTCATCATTTTCAATTAATGGAATAAATGCTTCGATTGAAATATCGGAATCACTACCAGTTAGTGTTACACCTTCATCATTTACGACTATTTTTATCCCCGTTAAAATTGGAATCGTTGTTCTTGCAGAGATGGCACGAGTAACTTCATTGACTGCTTGGACAAGACGATCACGCTCAATAACAAATTTCATGAGTATCCCCCATTTTTTTATATTTTGTAAAACCTCAAAAACCTTTAATTAATTAATAAAAAATCGTAGTAATAGTAATAGGCGCTGTGGATTTGTGGATAAGTAGGTTATAAGCCATGCGACATAAAGTTTTCCACATGTTGATAACTTGTGGGTAAGTATGTTTCAGTTATCCACATTGTACACAGGTCTATTAAAACATATTTTGTGCTTTTCTTAAATTTTTTTCAATTTCGGCAAGGTCATTTTTCAACACTTGATCGGTTTTTAGTAGTTGCGATATTTTTTCATGTGCATGGATGACGGTTGTATGATCTCGACCACCAAATTCATCACCGATTTTTGGTAATGAGGCATCTGTAAGCTCTCTTGAAAGATACATAGCGATTTGGCGCGGGAATGCGATACTTTTCGTCCGTTTTTTTGCTTTAAAATCTTCTAAACGAACATGGAAATATTCACCGACTGCTTCTTGAATACCACTAATTGTAATAACTTGTGATTTAGAAGAGGGGATAATATCTTTTAGTGCTTCTGCTGCAAGACCAGCTGTTATATCTTTATTAACGAGGGAAGAATAAGCAACTACTCGGATGAGTGCGCCTTCTAGCTCGCGAATATTCGAATCAATTTGGTTTGCGATGTAAAGCATGACTTCATTTGGAATATCTAATCCGTCTGCTTTTGCTTTTTTACGTAAAATGGCGATCCGTGTTTCTAAGTCTGGTGGCGTAATATCAGTAATTAGGCCCCATTCAAAGCGGGATCTCAGTCGATCTTCCAATGTTGGAATTTCTTTCGGTGGTCGGTCACTGGAAATAATAATTTGCTTTTGTTCATCATAAAGTGTGTTAAATGTATGGAAAAATTCCTCTTGTGTTCCTTCTTTACCTGCTAAAAATTGAATATCATCAATAAGTAAGACATCCACATTCCGGTATTTTGTACGGAATTCTTCGGTTTTATTATCACGAATAGAGCTAATAAACTCATTGGTGAATTTTTCGCTGGAAAGGTACATTACTTTCGCATTATCTTTATGTTGTTGAACATAGTGGCCAACTGCGTGCATTAAATGTGTTTTACCGAGGCCAACTCCTCCATAAATGAAGAGTGGATTATATGCTTTCGCTGGTGCTTCGGCTACTGCAAGTGATGCTGCGTGGGCAAATCTGTTCCCTGAACCAATGACAAAAGTATCAAAAACATAACGCGGATTAAGCATATGTTTTCCAATTTCAATGCCATCTTCATCTAACGCTGGATTTGGTTTAATCACAGTGTATTCAAAGTTTTCTTCCTGCTCGCCATCAATAAAGCGGACATCAAATAAGCGACCAGTTATTTCTTGCAAAATGTTAGCGATAAATTGCGTGTAACTCTTCTCTAACCAATCGCGAACAAAATTATTGGGCGCTGAAATAATAAACGTGTTACCTTCAAGTGAATGAGCGGTTGTTGATTTCATCCATGTGTCGTAACTAGGTTTACTCATATTTTTTTTAACGATTTGCAGTGTTTCCTGCCAGATGTCTTCAATTGATTGCACTAGTAACCCCCCTTTTTTATGTAATGTAAATGGATGCTATAAAGTTATCCACAGATAGAAAAAGCCATGGATAAGGTTATCCAAACACTGTTAAAAAATTATCCACAAAGTAAAAATGTATTGTGGATAACTTTAGTTTTCCCCAGCTATATTTCTATTCGACAGGAATTATAATATCAGAAAATCACTCTGATAGCAAGGACTTACAAAATCTATCCACAAAACTGTCCAGATGTGAAAAACGGTTGTCCACAGCCAGTTAACTTGTGTATAACTTGTGTGTAAAGAAATCTGTAACGAAATTGTTAGATTTAATTA